>JAKSLZ010000050.1 GCA_024400935.1 Muribaculaceae bacterium
GGCTTTAATCTCATAAATCTACGTTTTATGAGTCAACTTTTTTCAGGGAAAGACACTACTTACTTTCTGTCGGGACAACTCCCCATTGATCCTGCAACTGGTGCATTCCCCGAGGGCGGCATCCAGGAGCAGACTCGCCAATCATTGCTCAACGCTCTGGCAATCCTTGCGAGCGAGGGTCTCACCCTTGCCGATGTGGTGAAGACTACCGTACTGCTGAGCGACATTGCCAACTTTGGCCCCATGAACGAGGTGTATGCCCAGTTCTTTGAGCAGCCTTTCCCGGCACGCTCGGCATTTGCTGTGCGCGACCTTCCCAAGGGTGCCCTTGTGGAGATAGAAATGGTTGCCGTAAAGTGACAATTCTATCTGTAATTAAAAGCATTTGCGAGGGGATGCATGATTTGTTATGTGTCCCCTCGTTTTTGTTTGGTGAGAGGTGTTTTACAATAAAATCTCGGTGTCCTCTGCGCCTCGGTGTGAGGTGTAATTTTTTATCGTTAACAATAAAAGTTTGTGTTTTTGCGTTATTATAAGTAATTTTGTAATTTGAACCGCTCCACGTAGTGGAGAGCTTTTTTTTCTTATCACGATGACAATGAAATTGAGAAATATCCTTACGATGATAGCCGTGGCGCTGGCCCTGGTGGCTAATGCCCAGATCCAGTTCACGGGTAACGACCATGCACTCTATGAGGAAGAACCTGCCGCCAGCACCGGGCTCAACAAGATTTATGTGCTATATGACACTGACGGGGTGGGGATGACCTACACGGCCGACACCGAGAATCCCGTGACGTGGTACATATATGGCGAGTTGGGCGGAGGCTATGCCGAGGAGATGACCGGTGTGCAGCACGACGGTCTCACAACGTCTATCTCGCAGGTTGTGCCCAATAAGGGGTACATCATCGAGGAAGGCACCAGCAGGCTGTATGTGTGGGTGGTGAATTATGCCGACTACCGCCTGCATCTCAACTCGGTCACAGTGGACAATGACAACGACTGCAGCACGGCAACTCTCCATGTTGATGGGTCGGGTCCCGATGTGGCCTATTTCACCATCACCGGTGTGCGCAAAGTCATGGACCGCGGCATCACGCTGAGCTATAACAACCTCGTGTGGGACGGTGGCACTCAGGGCGGCGATGACGATGATGAGGATGAAGAAGAGATTGTTTCTGTAGAAGCTCATTGGGCCGAGACTCTGATTGAGGAAAATGAGGAGACCTTCAAGCCCACCATTGTGGTTCCTGCTCCCACTGAGAACACCCAGTTCACCGTGAGCGGCGACAAGTTCCTGCGTTTCTGGAACGAAGAGGAGAGTGTCGAGAGCAATTATTACACAACGGCGGCCATCGACGTGCGCGCTTTTGCCATACAAGAAGACCGCCACCACGACAATGAGAAGAAGACTGGCGGAGAAGGTGCGCTGGGCGGATCGGCTCCGGCACACATCACCTTCAAGGCTTATTGCACTGACGCGGTGATGCACAAAGAATGGCAGATGTGTCGCGAAAACGACTTCAACAACATAGAGCTGCGCATCAACCAGGAAGAGACTGACCAAACCTTTGAGGACGCCGGGATAACTTACTGGCGCTTCTATGCCGCTAACGGCGATGGCTCGTGCGAATGGTACAGCGATGTGTTTGCCGTCAACATTGGCGAGAGCGAGCTGTATTGTCCCAACGTGTTCACCCCTGGCACCAGCGAGGGAGTGAATGACGTGTGGAAGGTTTCATACCGCTCAATCGTCAAGTTCCAGTGCACCATCTTTAACCGCTGGGGCAACAAGATTATCGACCTCAACGACCCGTCTCAAGGCTGGGACGGTACCTATAAGGGCAAACTTGTTCCTGCCGGAGTTTACTTCTATGTGCTGCAGGCCGAGGGTAGCGATGGTAAGAAATATAAGAAATCAGGCGACATCAACATCATTCGCTACAAGCGCATCGACCATAGCGCAGGCGGTGATGGAACTGTAGTGCACGAGTGATCGCGAGAGGTAGATTGTCTCTTTTTGACAAACACATAAAACAAGATATAGCATGAATACGTTGATGAAAACGATGGCCGTGACGGCTGTTGCGGCTACCGCAGTGACAGCTGCGGCTCAAGTCCCAGGCAGGCGCGCAGGCAATGAAGGCGTGTCCCGGCGATATGCCCCGGAATTTCCTGTAGTAGTTAACCCTGACATACCCTCGACTGTGGTCTTTGCCGGCGACACGATCTCGTTTGACCGTGTTGACATGGCCGAGCGTCTGGACCGTGAGCTCACGGGCATAGCCTATGGCCACTCGCAGATGCTCCTGTGCTTCAAGCGCGCCAACAAGTATTTCCCCATACTGGCCCCCATCCTTAAGGAGCAGGGTGTGTCGCTCGACTTGCTGTATCTTGCGGTCACTGAGAGCACGATGGACCCCGCCATCAAGTCGCCGGCCGGAGCTGTGGGGCTGTGGCAGTTTATGCCCGCTACCGCCAGGGAGTATGGGCTGGAAGTCAACGACGACGTTGATGAGCGATGCGATCCGGTGAAGGAGACTATCGCTGCCTGCAAGTTCTTGAAACGCGCCCGCGACAAATATGGCGACTGGGCCACTGCCTGCGCCTCATATAATGCCGGCGGCGGTCGCATCTCGGGTGAATTGACCAAGCAGGGGCAGAGCACTTCGTTTGACCTGCAGCTTGTGAGCGAGACGTCGCGCTACATGTTCCGCATCATCGCTTACAAGCTCATCATGGAGAATCCCAGGCAATATGGCTATTGCATGCGCACCAGTCAGCTCTATCAGCCCATGGACTATGACGTGGAAGAGGTTAAGACAAGCGTGTCGAGCTGGGTTGACTGGGCCAAACAGCATGGCATCTCTTATGCCCAGCTGCGTGATGCCAACCCCTGGATACGCAGTAACCGTCTGCTCAACCGCAACGGCAAGACTTACAAGGTCAACATTCCCAAAAAAGAAGACCAGTACCTGAGCAGCAAGCAACTGAAGGCTTACAGCGAGGCTTGGGTTGTCGATTGATGACAAATGTGCGGCAAGGCTTGCGAGGATTGCTTGCATGCCTTGCGCAAAACTTAGAAATATAAAAGACTAAATAGATGAAGCTAAACGGCAAAGAAACAGATTGTGTGAGTGTGCTGGGTGCCAGGGTGCACAACTTGAAGAACATCGACGTGGACATACCGCACTATGCGCTCACGGTGATAACCGGACTGAGTGGCAGCGGCAAGTCGTCGCTGGCATTCGACACAATCTTTGCCGAGGGGCAGCGACGTTATCTGGAGACGTTCTCGTCTTATGCCCGCAACATGCTTGGGGTGCTTGAGCGTCCCAATGTGGACAAAATCACAGGACTGAACCCCGTTATTTCGATAAGCCAGAAAACCACCAACAAGAATCCCCGAAGCACCGTGGGCACCACGACCGAAGTGTATGACTACCTGCGTTTGCTCTACGCTCGCGCTGCCGACGCTTACTCTTATGCTTCGGGAGAGAAAATGGTGAAATATACGGTTGATAAGATTCTGAACCTTATTTTGTCAAAATATGACAACCGCAAGATTTACATCCTGGCTCCATTGGTCAAGAACCGCAAGGGACATTACAAGGATCTGTTTGAGAACTTGCGCAAGAAAGGATATCTGAATGTGCGGGTTGACGGTGAGCTGCGCGAGATCACCTTCGGCATGAAGCTGGACCGCTATCACAACCACAGCATCGAGCTGGTGATTGACCGCCTCAAGGTGGCCCGCAAGGACGAGCATCGACTGCTTGAGACCGTGAACCTGGCTTTCAAGCAGGGAAACGGGCAGCTGATGGTGCTTGATGCCGAGACTCTGGAACTGGGCTACTACAGCAAGTCGCTGATGGACCCCGTCACAGGATTGTCCTATCAGGAGCCGGCACCCCACAACTTCTCGTTCAATTCGCCCCTGGGCGCTTGCCCCAAGTGCAAGGGACTGGGCTATGTCAATGTTATAGACCGCGAGAAGATCATGCCCGACATGACCCTCAGCATCAAGGCTGGCGGTATATTGCCGCTGGGCAAGTACAAGAATTCGCTCATCTTCTGGCAAATCCAGGCAATATGCGAGCGTCACGGCTATGCGCTTGACACGCCGCTGAGCGAGCTGTCTGAAGAATGCCTTGACGATATAATGAACGGCACCGACGAGCGCCTGAACATCAAAACCGAAACCGACGCAACGAGCAACTATTTTCTCACCTTTGACGGGTTGGTAAAATATATCGAGATGCAGCAGGACGAGAACGCTTCGTCGCAGGCACAGAAGTGGGCGGGGCAGTTCTACTCGCGCACGGTGTGCCCGCACTGCGAGGGGGCTCGTCTCAACCGTGAGGCCCTTCACTTCAAGCTGCATGACAAAAACATTGCCCAGCTCTCGTCGATGGATATCCTGGAACTGCGCGACTGGATTGCCGACCTCCACAACCACCTGGACGACACCAAGTGGAAGATTGCCAGCGAGATTGTCAAGGAGATTACGGGCCGACTCAACTTTTTGCTCGACGTGGGACTTGACTATGTGTCGCTCAACCGTGCCTCGGCAACGTTGTCGGGTGGCGAGAGCCAGCGCATACGACTTGCCACGCAGATAGGCTCTCAGCTCGTCAATGTGCTTTATATCCTTGACGAGCCTAGCATAGGACTCCACCAGCGCGACAACCAGCGCCTCATCGACTCGCTCAAGCAGTTGCGCGACGAGGGCAACACTGTTATCGTCGTAGAGCACGACAAGGAGATAATGCTCGAGGCCGACTATGTGGTGGACATCGGTCCCAAGGCGGGTAGGCGAGGAGGCAACGTCGTCTTTGCCGGCACGCCTCAGGAAATGCTGGGACAGCACACCATAACTGCCGACTACCTCAACGGCACGGCGAGCATCGAGGTGCCCAAGCGCCGCAAGGGCAACGGCAACATCATTTCGTTGAAGGGATGCCGTGGCAACAATCTCAAGAATGTTTCAGTCGACATTCCCTTGGGAACCTTGACCTGTATCACTGGCGTGAGCGGCAGCGGCAAGTCAAGCCTCATCAATGGCACGCTGCAGCCCATCCTCAGCAAGCACTTTTATCGCTCACTGGCCGAGCCTCTGCCTTATGATGCAATTGAGGGCCTGGAGAACATTGACAAGGTTGTGACCGTAGACCAGTCGCCGCTGGGACGCACGCCGCGCTCTAACCCCGCTACATATACAGGAGTGTTTGCCGACATCCGAAATCTCTTTGTAGGACTACCTGAATCTAAGATAAGGGCCTATCGTCCCGGACGCTTCTCGTTCAATACCGGAAACGGCCGTTGTGACGTGTGCAAGGGAAATGGGTATAAAACGGTGGAAATGAATTTCTTACCTGATGTACTGGTTCCGTGTGAGGAATGTGCCGGAAAACGCTATAACCGTGAGACTCTGGAAGTTAAGTTCAAAGGCAAGTCTATCGCTGATGTCCTTGACATGACAATAAACCAAGCTGTGGAATTTTTTGAGGCCATTCCTTCAATTCTGGGCAAGATAAAGGTTCTGCAGGATGTGGGCCTGGGTTACATCAAGCTGGGGCAGCCCTCGAGCACTCTCTCGGGTGGTGAGAGCCAGCGAGTGAAGCTGGCTGCTGAGCTGGCAAAAAAAGAAACAGGACGCACTGTTTACATCCTCGACGAACCCACAACCGGTCTCCACTTTGAAGATATTAAGGTGCTTTTGGGAGTACTCAATAAATTGGTCCAAAAGGGAAATACCGTGTTGGTCATAGAACACAATCTCGATGTGATAAAATGTGCCGACTATATCATCGACATGGGACCCGAAGGAGGGCGGGGTGGAGGACAGGTTGTTGCTACCGGTACTCCCGAAAAGGTGGCTCGAAGCCGCAAATCGATCACTGCCCGCTTCCTGAAAGACGAGCTCAAGTGACGGTGAGAGTGGGGCAGATGTGTCCCTGAAAATTCCCGCTTTGAATTTTTGTCACGATATTTTGTTCAGTTAGATATTTCAAGGACTGTAATGGGGGCTAAATAGAGATATAAATAATATAAGTCACGCAAGTGACAGCTAGAATAAGGGTCATGAACCATCGGTTCATGGCCTTTTTTGTGATTTTTCTGGCGAAATGCAAGAATGTGGGATTTTGGGGTTAAATCGTTGATATGTAGTATATAATGTTGTTTTTACAATTCTCTAGATTGCGTCAGATTTTTATGGCGCATAAATTGTACTAAAATCATATAAATGAGTCAAGGAAATCGAGTTGAGCCTGGTTGCGACAAAAAATGGTAAGTTTACCATCGGTCGTTTGCCTTCATAAATTGCAAATCAAAACACTCGGTTTGACTTTGAATAGGGCGGTTGAGAGGTGTAAAATGCAAAATTGCAATCACAATCAAGTGTTTTAAGAACCACATAACATCTGTAAATAGTAAATTCCCGTTTCTATAGTTTACAAAAACCTTAAAAATAACGTTTACACTTATTTACAATGCTTGTAACTATCTTATAATTAATATTATATGAAAAATATATAAAGTGTTGCTGTAATAAAATCGGTGAAAAACGGGATTGGGCGGCATTAATGAGGTATTATTATTTATAAAACACTAAAAACTAGTAAAATACATATATAGTATAAAGTACTACTTTAATACTGTTATTTGCATTTTTAATTGGTGTGCTGAGTTAGATGTTTAGTGTATTGCAATTGTAAATTTGAAGATTTATTGTTTTAAATTTGCATATTTCAATAATGTGTTTTAAATTTGCAATTGCAAAATTTGTTGATGTTAACAGTGTGTTTTCATTTGTACATCTAAATTTCTGTGTTTTTAGGCTCTTTGAATGCGTTTGTAGTTTACTGCGCTAGATACACTATAAAATACATGAAAATTTGTATGATGTTTTGTAAACACGATTCATTCTAGTTTTGATATAATTTTTGATTTTATCGATTGGATGAATTACGATCTGGTTTTGGTGTGGTCGTTTACTGTTAGCTTCGAGTTTGATTATTTTATTTATTTGAGATATGGATATAGTTTCTCGTCTAAAAATTTTTCTACAGGAAAACGGAATCAGCAATTCGTTATTTGCCGATAATTGTGGCATACCGCGCCCCACTCTGTCGCAGCTTCTAAATGGCCGCAATAAGAAAGTGAGCGATGAACTCATTGCTAAGATCCATGCCGCTTATCCTATGTTGAATGTCATGTGGCTCATGTTTGGCGACGGCGATATGTTTGTTCCAAATGCGAACAACTCTGCCAATGTTTCGGCTGCTCAACCTGGCGAGAATGCGATAGAATTCAGCTCTCCTAATAAAGATGCGCAAAATCAAAATCGTCAAACCACCATCAATTTTGGAGGAGGTGAGAGGGATGATTTTCATGGGCAGCAGCGTGCGTTTGCCCCCATGTCACAAAATGCCATGGCCGATGTGTTTCAGAGTCTAGCAAGAACCACAGCGGCTTCTAAAGGCGGTTCGCAACGTGGTTCGGCGGCTACCGGTGATCGTCGTGTGGTGAGCATTATGGTGCTCTATAGCGACGGGCGTTTTGAAAACTTCGTTCCCCAGAGCTGACGTAACAGGTTATTCTAAACTATTATTATATGTAGAAACGGCTGCACTCGCATTGAGGCAGCCGTTTTTAGCTTTTATAGCCTTTATAGCCTGGATAGCCTTTATAGGCTGGTAGGTTGTTTTTTTTTAGACTTTCATTGCGCCTGTGAGCTCGGCACAGCTGGTAATGCCATGGCGTTTCATGTAGTCCTCGATATATTCCACGGCTTTTACGGTGACTTGCGGGTCGATAAAATTGGCTGTGCCTATCTGCACCGCTGTTGCGCCTGCAAGCATGAACTCCACGGCGTCGCGGCCGTTCATGATGCCTCCCAGGCCCACTACGGGCACCTTGACGGCGTTGGCCACCTGCCACACCATGCGCACCGCTATGGGTCTGATGCAGGCTCCTGAGAGGCCTCCGGTGATTGTCGACAGGCATGGGCGCTGGCGCTCCACGTCGATGGCCATGCCCAGGAAGGTATTGGTGAGCGATACAGCATCGGCTCCGGCAGCCTCGGCTGCGCGTGCTATCTCGGTGATGTCGGTCACGTTGGGGGTGAGTTTCACAATCATTGTGCGGTCCCAGGCCTTGCGCACGGCGCTCACGACGCTCTCGCAACCATCGCATGTGGTGCCAAACGACATGCCTCCCTGCTTGACGTTGGGGCATGAGATGTTCACCTCGATGGCTGCAACCTTATCGAGACCCTGCAGACGCTCGCACACGCCCACATAGTCGTCGATGCTGGCGCCTGACACATTCACGATGACGCGTGTGTCCAGGTCCTTGATGCGGGGGTAGATGTTGCTGGCAAAGTATTCCACGCCTTTGTTCTGCAGTCCCACGGCGTTGAGCATGCCGCTGGGAGTCTCTGCCATGCGGGGGTAAGGATTGCCCTGGCGGGGGTTGAGCGTTGTGCCCTTGACGATGATGCCGCCCAGGCGAGAGAGGTCGATGAAGTCGGCAAATTCCTCGCCGTAGCCAAATGTCCCCGAGGCGGTCATCACGGGGTTCTTGAGGGTGAGTGACCCTATTTTTACGCTTAAGTCTACCATTTGAGTCGATTTATGTTGAATACAGGCCCCTCGGTGCACACGCACACGTTGCCTTCGTCCTTAGTGTCTTCTACGCAGCACAGGCAAGCGCCCAGGCCGCATGCCATCATGTTCTCGAGCGATACCTCGCAGTTGATGCCTCGCTCGCGTGCTATGGCTGCCACAGCCTTCATCATGGGCATGGGGCCGCAGCATGCTATGTGGGTGATGTTCTCGTTGCGCAGCACGGGGTGGGTGGTCACAAGGCCCTTGTGGCCCAGCGAACCGTCCTCGGTGGCCACGTGCACCTCGGCAGTCTGCCTGAACAGGTCCAGCTGCAGCAGGTCGCCCATAGAGCGCGCTCCCAGCAGGAAATGCACGTCAACCCCATGAGCCGCGAGCCTTGATCCCAGCATGAGCAGCGGGGCTGTGCCCACACCGCCGCCTATGAGCAATGCTGTGCCCTTGACGTCGGTAGTGAAACCGTTGCCCAGGGGCAGCACCACGCTCAGCACTGAGCTCTCAGGTGCATTGCACAGTGATGCAGTGCCAGCACCGGCACGACGCACCAGCAGCCACAGCTCGTGTGAGTCAGCATAATTGATGGAAATGGGGCGCCTCAGATAGGTGCTTTTGGAGTTAGGTACTTCTACCTGGACAAACTGTCCGGGCTTGACTTGTGGCATATTGCCTTTGACTGGCGCCAGCTTTAGCAGGCTGTAATTGTCGCCGCGCTTTAAGTTGGCTTTGACGATAAAGTCCATTACCTTTTTCATGTGTGCAAAGTTACTAAAAATAACTCATTGTGTCAATAGGGGAGGGACATTTCGTTTGGCATTGTTTTTGCATTATTGATAAGTGTGCAGTCGGTTAATAAAAGTGTGGCCGCGAATAATGAGTAACTAAATTTGAGAAGATATGGTACTAGAGGTTTCTTACGATGAGATTGTGGTGCTAGCTAAGCAGCATGCCAATCTTGACATGGAGTTGTCGTATAATGACAACAAAAGTGTTATAGCCGAGTGTGACGTTGCCTTGGGCAAAGTGTTTGGCCATGAGTTGAGCAAGCATGTGGTTGCACGTGTTAAAGTCGAAAAATTTGATGATGGCCTGCTGCATCTCACCTATGATGCCGGCAAAGGCATAGAACTCCTCGTTGCCGGTGCTCAGATGCTTTTCCCGCAGTTTCATCATGTAAAGATGGTGGATTTGCCCGACAAGGGCCGCGCCATCATCCGCCTCCACGACATCCCCGCCCTGCGCGAGCCGTTGGAGAAAATCGCCCTCCAGGATCTCTCTTTCACTCCCACCGCCGCCCGCCTCTCCTTCGCCCTCAAATAACCCCAAAACCAAAAAAGAAACTGTGCCATAAAAATTAATTATGGCACAGCCTCTTTGCTAAATTAGATCTTATTATTTCATTGCGGCAACAAACATCAATGCCAACAAACATAATATGGCATAAATCAGAAATTTTTTCCTATCTTTTTTCTTCTTCTCCTTAAGAGCTTCCTTAAAGTCAGGGACATATTTGATTTCTACCCAAGTGGGCATGCCCTCACACCACACTTTTTTGTCTTCTTCAAATTCCTTCATTTGGGTAATTTGCTCAAGGGTGATAGGACCTATCTGTTGTGCATCGTGCATTTCGTTTGCACTCTCAACTTCAAAGAACCATTTTGCATCATTTGCAGGTGCAGAATATGCAGTCTGTACAGGTGTGGGATCTTGAGCTGGGAACATTGCTGCAAGGGCAGGTACTTCGCCAGCAGGAGCCCATGCTTCCATTGTTTCACACCATACAGGGGTATCAAAAGTTACACCTGCAGCTACGAGCTGAGACTCGTCGATGGGACCTAATTGTTGTCCATTTAATGAATAGTAATATTCCATAATTTTTAAAATGTATTAATTGTTATTATCTTCTTTTTTCTCTTTCTCTTCCTTCTGCTCATCAATAGCAACCTGATAGTTGTTGATAACGGCACCGGTTACCAAGTTGAGGAGCAAGAATGCTGCGATGCAGAACCAGCTCACGTGATAAGTGGTGATCACTGCCGAGTTGACCTGGATGAGGCCCATCTCTGAAGCTGTGATGCTGTTGTAGCGCAGGTCGGTCCAGTCCTCACCGGTGAGCGAGCGGAACAGAGTGAAGATGGCCTCGCCTATGTTGCCGTAGGGGTCGGGCGAGTTGCTGGGCGAGTGGGGAGCCACTTCCATCAACTGCTCATACTTGGCCTTCTGCTCGGGGTTGAGCGTAGCGGGATCGGGGAGGCGGAACATTGAAACGCCCACGATTGCATACAGGTACACAAAGATGAGGAACAGGATGAGGTTGTAGAACATCGAAGTCATTGACTTGATGAGCACAGCCACGATGAGCTTCACCTCCTTGGCGGTGCGCAGCAGGCGCAGGATACGGAACACACGCAGCACTCGCAGTGCCATGACCATGCTGGCGTTGGCAAACATAGTCTCGGGGATGTAGCCTATGACCACCAGCGTGAAGTCAAAGACGTTCCAGCCGTCAGAAAAGAACTTCTTGATGCTGTCGGCGGCGATAAAGCGCACTAGAATCTCAAAGGTGAATATGTACAGGATAATCTGCTGGGTCAACTTGATGGCGTTGTTAGTGACGCTAGTCTCTACACCTATCAGGATTGAATTGACCAGGATGATGCCAATAATGAACAGTTCAAAGATGTGGTTATTGGCCAGTGATTTACAAAATTGCTTCATTTACTGTTATCTCTTAAAGAAATAGATTATCTACGTTTCTTGCCAAATCCAAATCCTCCACCTCTAGATTTAGTGCGTGAACTGCTAGAGCTAAAAGAACGAGAACTGCTAGAAGAACGTGAGCTACTGCTAGAATGTGAGCTACTGCTAGAGGAATGAGAACTGCTAGAGCTTGAAGGTCTTGGCCTAGATGATGGCGGAGGTGTTGCAGTACGAGTAGATGATGGTGGTATGGGGCGAGACGACGGAGGAGTGGGTCGAGAAGGCATTGCCGGAGGTGTCTTCTTGACAGTGGCCCCTGTCATGGGAGGAGGTGTACTCTTAGAAACCGCAGATGAGATAGAAGATTGTCCGGGATGTTTAGAGGCTGTTGTCATTGGTGGCGGAGTCTTCTTGGTTGGAGTAGCAGTCATTGCAGGAGGAGTCTGTTTGGCTGGGGTTGAAACGGAGGGTTTGTTTGCCGATGCGTCAACAGATGCATGATGACTGTGGTGGTCATGATGCTCATGGTGCTGGTGGTGGTCATGATGCTCATGATGCTGGTGATGCTCATGATGCCCATGATGCTGGTGATGCTCATGATGCTGCGATGCTTTCTTTTCGGTATGTTTGTTCTGTGAAGTCTTTTTTTTCTTTGATACAGGAGAACTCATGAACCCCATGAAGCTATCAAAAAATGATGGACGTGAATTAAAAAACTCCTGTCCTTCAGGGGTAAGGCATTTAGCTACTGGTTTGTCGTCGCTGTCAAGTGCGATATAAGCTTCAATAGTATAAGCATCTACACCTCTGGTTTCGATGAAATATGGTTCATAGCTTGCAGGGAATTCTTCCCAAAAGTAGTCGGCTCTACTAATCATTTTACCGATAGCTCTAAGAAAGCTTTTCTCGTTTTTGGTAAATTCGGGTGTTGACATAAAAAGAATTTAGAGTTAATATTAATTTTTTCTGATATGTTTTTAATTCTGTTACAAATTTATGAAAAAGTGGTGGGAAGCGATTGGTCCTTTTTAGTCCTTTTTGCAAAGGAGTGTTTTTTTTCAGAAAAATAGATGTTGTTTTGTCAGTATTGGTGCGTATGATTGATGCGAAGAAGGCTGACGTTTTCCTGAATCTAAAAATATTATGTCGATATAAAACCTCTATTGAGGAGAGCCATTGTTCTATCCTCGCACGTTATACAGTCGCTTCGCACCTTTCGCACGTATGGGGTTAATAGCCAAGCGCCAGTTTTGCGTAGCGTACCTTGCGGCACTTTTTTTAAATTACTTTTGCTTTTTCCGCACTATCCCCTTGCATTTTTCGTCTGGGCCTGATTTGTGGCTGTGAAGGAGGATGGTTCGCGAGGCGTGAAGGAGGGGTTTTTGCTGTGAAGGAGGATGGCTTGCGGGATGAGAAGGAGGATGTTATTTCTTGCTATTCAGTGTTTGCTCTAAAGCTGCGATGCGTTTGTCCAGTTCTTTAATGTAGGAGAGAATGTCGGGCGTGGCATTGTTATGGATGGCATTGATTTGATTGGTAAAACTTTGCCATGAATCAAATCCCACGTAACGCGACAGTACAGACAGCGTATAGCAGCTGCACATGGGACTCTCGTTGCGCAGGTAACCCCAAAATCGCTTGAGTGTGGTGGCGCTCAGGCGGTCGGATGTGATTCTATGTATTTTGTCAGCGAGTTGATTAAATTCCTTAGGGGTGTGAGGTTTGAGCCTTGCTTTTTTCTCAACTTTGTCGCGAAGGATTTTACACTCGATGAGGTCCTTGTTCAATAACATGGCACAAAGTTAGCACATGTTATTCACTTATTGTTGGTCCATTTTGGTCCTTGTTCTAAAAAGGTAACTATTCGACAATAACTTTTTTTGAGGACTCCCCGCGCGGAAATCTCACAGATTACTCTGATTTAATAATAACTGAGAGAAATTAAAATAATTTGAATAATTTCTTATTCAGTTGTAACTATACACCTATGGGGTTCAATGGACAAAAACATGCTTACAACTGACAGAAATTAAAAGAAATTAAAATTAAATTCGTGTCTTTTATGTTCTTTTAGTCAAAAAAAGAACACGAAGTAAAAATTTCTTATAATTTCTTTTAGTTATTTTGCGAGTTCAGCAGATTTTGATTAAAAAAATAAATAATAATATGATTAATCCATGAGATCCGTGTGATCTGCGCGGGGATATTACCCAAAATACCATTGTTGTAGAGTTACTATAAAAGGGTGAAGATTAACCCAGAAAGTGCATTAGGAGCAAATGGCAATATTTTGCTTCTCATGGGCATGATTAGGGCTATCTTTCGCTCACATAGGAACCCCTATGCTCGTTCTATATAGCCCAAATCCTGTCACAATGATAATCTAAAATCTTATCCATGCCCTAATGCACTTTCTGGGATTAATCGTTATCATCGTGGGGTATGACCTGGTAGTGGATGCCGCCGTGGTGTCCACAAATGTAGGCTACGGGCTTTTGGTCTCCCTGGACGAGGTTGCTCAGGTACAGTGGTTCGCCCTCGATATGTGTGTGCAGGTGAATGTGTTGCCGGTTTTGAGTTTAGTTACTTCAGCGCTGACAACCACAAAGGCGTTGTTGCCGGTGTAGCGCACTGTGCACAGGCGGTTAGGGTACCATTCAAGCTTGATGATGTCGCCCGGATTGAGTGCCTCAGATACATGGATGTGCCGTGACAGGACTAGACTGCTTGACAAGCAGTCATCCTGCAAAGGGCTAGAATTGACGAATGCCTTGTAGTCGCTATATCCCAGGAACTGTGCCAGGGAGTTGAGTGTGTATTGGCTGGGTGTGACACATTCTATGTAGCCCCAAAAACGCTTTAGCGTTGTAGTGCTCAGCAGGATATTGAGACGGTCGTATATGGCGTTGCGCAAGAATCCGAAGTCGCGCGGGGTTACCATCTTACGTTTGAGAGATGTTTCGATGGCTTCTTTGAGCATTGCGTGTTGGTCGTTATCGGTCATCATTTGGGGTACTATTAATATAATGTGTACAAAGTTAATTATTTTTATATAAAAAACAAAACTGGGCCTTCTTTTTCTTTGCGAAAGCCCAGTTTATAAATGGATGTTCAGCTATTGCTGATATGCAATGGGAGAGGACAGCCCGGCAAGATGGACTCGCCAGGTGCCCCGTCCTGTTATGTTACTCTTCGGGTTCAACACCCCACTGCTGGCGAGCCAGACGGCGGTAGTTGTTGTAACGCCACTGAGCGTTCTCCTTAGCTGCAGCGAAGAGCTGTTCAGCCTCCTCGGGATACTGCTTCATCACTGAAGCGTAGCGTACCTCACCCTTGAGGAAGTCATTGAAGCCTTCCCAGTTGGGCTCCTTGCTGTCGAGAGTGAAGGGGTTCTTGCCCTCAGCCTCCAGCATGGGGTTGTAACGCCACAGGTGCCAGTAACCGCATGCTACAGCCTTAGCCTCCTCGGCCTGAGACTTGCCCATACCCACCTTGAGACCATGGTTGATACAGGGAGCGTAAGCGATGATTACTGAAGGACCGTCGTAAGCCTCAGCCTCGCGGATAGCCTTGAGGCACTGTGCGTTGTCGGCGCCCATAGCCACCTGAGCTACGTAAACATAGCCATAAGTAGAAGCGATGAGACCAAGGTCTTTCTTGCGGATGCGCTTACCTGCAGCGGCAAACTTAGCGATAGCACCGATAGGAGTTGCCTTAGATGCCTGGCCACCGGTGTTAGAGTAAACCTCAGTGTCGATAACGAGGATGTTGACGTTCTTGCCTGATGCGATAACGTGGTCGAGACCACCGAAACCGATGTCATAGCTTGCACCGTCACCACCAACGATCCACTGGCTGCGCTTAACCAGGTACTGGCCAAGTGACTTAACCTTGAGGTCAGCAGCGTTGTCGCTGTGCTCAATAGCAGCCATGATCTTGTCGGCGAGCTCGCGGCTCTTAGCACCGTCGTTCTTGTTCTCGAGCCACTCGGTGTAGAGTGCCTTAACCTCGGGAGCTACGCCCTCGGCAGCAACAGCCTCCTCAACGAAGCCTGTCACGCGTGCACGCATCTTCTCGTCAGCGATAGTCATACCCAGACCGAACTCGCAGAAGTCCTCAAACAGAGAGTTAGCCCAAGCGGGACCATGACCCTTCTCGTTAGTGCGATAGGGAGTTGAGGGAACTGATGCTGAGTAGATTGAGCTACAACCAGTTGCGTTAGCAACCATCTCGCGGTCACCGAAGAGCTGAGAGATGAGCTTGAGGTAAGGAGTCTCACCACAGCCTGAGCAAGCGCCTGAGAACTCAAACAGAGGAGTAGCGAACTGTGAGTTCTTGACATTGAGCTTAGTGTCGATGAGGTTCTGCTTGCTTGTCACGTTCTTAACTGCATAATCCCAGAGCTTCTGGTCCTCTTCGTGGCCCATGAGGGGAACCATCTCGAGAGCCTTCACGCCCTTCTTGCCGGGACATACGTCAGCACAGTTGCCGCAACCCAGACAGTCGAGCACGTCAACAGCCTGAACGAATGCGAGGCCTTCGAGACCCTTGCCGATAGCTTTGAGCTTGTCTTCAGCCTTGAAGGGAGAAGCAGCAGCCTCGGCCTCGTCCATGAGGAAGGGACGGATAGCAGCGTGAGGACAAACGTAGGCACACTTGTTACACTGGATACAGTTTTCAGCCTTCCATACGGGAACGAAAGCAGCTACGCCGCGCTTCTCATAAGCTGCAGTACCGGGATCCCAAGTACCATCCTCGCGGCCCTTGAATGCCGAAACGGGAAGGAGGTCGCCGTTCTGTGCGTTGATGGGACGTACAACCTCGTTAACGAATGCGGGAGCGTCGTCGCTAACAGCATTCTCAACTGTGAGGCTTGCCCATGCGGGATCTACGTCGAGCTTCTTGAACTCGCCACCGCGGTCAACAGCCTGATAGTTCTTGTTGACAACGTCCTCGCCCTTCTTGCCATAAGACTTAACGATGAACTTCTTCATCTGCTCTACAGCCAGGTCAACGGGGATAACCTCGGTGATGCGGAAGAATGCGCTCTGGAGGATAGTGTTGGTGCGGTTGCCCAGACCAATCTCCTGTGCAATCTTAGTTGCGTCGATATAATAAACGGTGATGTTGTTCTCAGCGAAGTACTTCTTCACATTATTGGGGAGGTTCTTAGCGAGCTGCTCGCCTTCCCATACGGTGTTCAAGAGGAATGTACCGTTCTTCTGCAGGCCGCGGGTCACGTCATACATGTGCAGGTAAGCCTGAACGTGGCATGCTACAAAGTTGGGTGTAGTCACCAGATAAGTAGAGCGGATGGGCTCGTCACCGAAACGGAGGTGTGAGCAAGTGAAACCGCCACTCTTCTTTGAGTCATAAGAGAAGTAAGCCTGGCAATACTTGTCGGTGTTCTCACCGATGATCTTTACTGAGTTCTTGTTAGCACCTACAGTACCGTCGGCACCCAGACCATAGAACTTAGCCTGGAACATGCCAGCGCCGCCCATAGCAACCTCTTCCTTCTGGGGAAGTGAGCTGAATGTAACGTCGTCCTCGATACCGATAGTGAACTGGTTCTTGGGCATGGGCAGAGCGAGGTTCTCGTAAACTGCGAGTACCTGGGCGGGAGTAGTGTCCTTAGAACCGAGACCGTAACGGCCGCCTACGATAACGGGAGCGTTCTCCACGCCGTAGAAGCAGTCCTTAACGTCGAGGTACAGGGGCTCGCCGTTAGCGCCGGGCTCCTTAGTGCGGTCCAGAACAGCGATGCGCTTAGCGGTGCTGGGAACAGCAGCCAGGAAGTGCTTAGCTGAGAAGGGACGATACAGATGCACAGCAACGAGACCCACCTTTTCACCCTTCTCGGTGAGGTAGTCGATAGCCTCGCGGATAGCCTCTGTAACTGAGCCCATAGCGATGATCACGCGCTCAGCGTCTTTAGCTCCGTAGTAGTCAAACAGACCATACTGGCGGCCAGTGATCTCGTTGATCTTCTTCATGTAGTCCTCAACGATAGCGGGAACTGCAGTATAGTAGTCGTTGCAAGACTCGCGGTGCTGGAAGAATACGTCGGGATTCTCAGCAGTACCACGGGTAACGGGAGCGTCGGGGTTCATGGCGCGCTTGCGGAAGTCAGCAAGAGCCTCCTGGTCGAGCAGCGGACGCAGGTCTTCCATGTCCATTGCCTCAACCTTCTGGATCTCGTGTGAAGTGCGGAAACCGTCGAAGAAGTTCACGAAGGGAACGCGGCCCTTGATAGCTGCGAGGTGAGCAACAGCAGCGAGGTCCATAACCTCCTGTACTGAACCCTCGGCCAGCATAGCGAAACCGGTTTGACGAGTTGCCATTACATCCTGGTGGTCACCAAAGATACACAGTGTGTGGCTAGCGAGCGTACGGGCAGACACGTGGAACACGCCGGGGAGCAGCTCACCTGCAATCTTGTACATGTTGGGGATCATCAGCAACAGACCCTGCGAAGCAGTGTAGGTTGTGGTGAGCGCACCAGCCTGCAGCGAACCGTGAACAGCGCCAGCTGCGCCACCCTCGCTCTGCATTTCCTGTACGAGAACTGTTTCACCAAAGATGTTTTTGCGACCAGCCGCAGCCCATTCGTCAACGTGCTCGGCCATAGTCGATGACGGAGTGATGGGGTAGATGGCAGCCACCTCAGTAAACATGTAACTGATGTGCGCAGCAGCCTGGTTACCATCACAGGTCATGAATTTCTTTTCTTTACTCATAAGAATTCTTAGAAATAAGTTAACCTATTATTAATTAGTATTACGTTAATTATCAACACAATGTGCACGCAACCCGATGCTTTGGGCCGCGTCACGTCTGTATATCGTTACAAAATTACAAAAAATCCCTGAAACCACCACCAAAAATCGTGTTTATTTGCGGGGCAATCGCATCAAAATTAATTGCCCGAATTAACTGGTGCGTTATGTTGTGTGTGTTGTGGTATTAGTTACGGTTTATGAGAGTTGCGAGATGAGGTGTTGCTGGTAGTGCAGGATGATTTGCCCCGACATGGCATCGGGGTTGTTGAGCAGCAGGCTGTCGATGGCGTCTTTTACTATAAACAGGTCCTCGGCCCGCAAGTCATACCGTGTGATGATTTCGTTGCGAATCCACATCCCCAGCGTGAAGTGGAATGTGTAAGGTACCTCGTCGGGGTCGGTGTTGATTATAAGCTGTTTTGCTTCACTGTCAATGGCTTTGTCGATGATGTTGAAGCATTCTTCTAGCGACGGTCTTTTGTTGTGTTCCATAATCTTGCCTTTTGATTTTGACGCAAAGTTATTGTGGTTTCATGACGAGAATCGGCACACCTGTGTTAATGAGTGTTAATGTGGCATATGGTTACAAAAGAGCTACCGTAAATCATAGTTTTGTGCATTTTGTTGTGATTATGTATTGTTTTGTTGTAAAAAAGCATTAACTTTGTATTATCATTTTTTCCTAGGGCACATAATAAATAATGTGAAGGAGGATGGCGCTGCAGTGATTGCATCGTCATTCTTTTTTTTGTGCTTATATGCGTGGTGGCTATTTGGGGCTCGGTAGAAAAAGGCTGGGGGAGAGGGCTGTCACCTCCAGCTTAAGTTTTACATAGCCGATGAAGTCCATGCCTCGATGGGAGAACCTCTGAAAACGTAAGCAACTTAATTACCATTATGATTGTGTTTTAAACCCTCTATCGAGGAGAGCGGTAGGGCTTCGCCCCATTGTCCTGACCCCGCACGTTCTCCAGTCGCTGCGCTCCTTGCGCACGTACGGGGTTATTAGCCAAACCGGGGTTTGGCGTAGCGTACCTTGCGGCA
>JAKSLZ010000051.1 GCA_024400935.1 Muribaculaceae bacterium
GTCTCGAGGGCGTTGAGAACATCAACTACCTGCAGGCTATCAAGCGCGTCATCGGCATGAGCGATAAGGAACTTGCTAACTAATCTCATTTTTTAACAATACAGTTGCGGGGTGTCACAGCATCCCGCAACTTTAAAAAACACATTGAATTTTATCATGGCACAAGAAATTGAAAGAAAGTTTCTCGTAAAGGGTGACTTCAAGGCTGAGGCTTTCAAGGAGACTCGCATCACTCAGGGTTATCTTTGCTCAGTTCCCGAGCGCACAGTTCGCGTGCGCGTAAAGGGCGACAAGGGTTTCATCACAGTTAAGGGTATTGGCAACGCTAGCGGCGCTTCTCGCTTTGAGTGGGAAAAGGAAATTCCCGTTGAGGAAGTGCGCTCACTGCTCGAGCTCGCTGAACCCGGTGTAATCGACAAGACCCGCTACCTGGTTAAGGCCGGCGAGCACACATTTGAGGTTGACGAGTTCTATGGCGACAACGACGGTCTCACAGTAGCCGAGGTTGAGCTCAGCGACGAGAACGAGGCATTTGACAAGCCCGCATGGCTGGGCGAGGAAGTAACTGGCGATCCCAAGTACTTCAACTCAATGCTCATGAAGAACCCCTACAAGAACTGGAAATAATTGCTACTTAATATCAACAAACCCAATAAATCACTTTTTTAGCAAATGGAAGAGAACAAGAAAACCGTTACAGCGCAGTTTGACCCGCTAGACATGAGTAATTATCGCGTCGAGAAGCTCCCCAAGATGGAGAAATCCAACTTCGAGAAGTGGCTTGCACGACTGGGCGCACCCATCGCCCTTCTCACCTTTGTGCTGATTTATTGGGTTTGTTCTTTCGGTTTCATTGACGGCCTTGACACCACAGGCCTGGCCGAGGCTGCCCAGAAACGCCTTGACGAGATAGGTCCCGACGCCTTTATCAGGGCCAACTATGCCATGCTGGCAATATTTGCCGCCGGCATCATCCTGTGGCTCACCGAGGCCATCCCTAATTACCTCACATCGCTCCTCATCATCCTTGCCACAGTGGTGTTTGGAGTGACAGCACAAAAGACGGCCCTCAACCAGCTGGGCCATCCTGTGATGTGGCTGAATATCCTGTCATTTGTACTGGCAAGCATGCTGGTGAAGACCCAGTTTGCCAAGCGCATGGCCCTAGCCTTCGTTATCAAGTTTGGTAAGAGCGCCAAGGGCGTGCTGTGGAGTTTCCTCATCATCAACTTGATTCTCTCAGCATTCATCAGCGCAACGACAGTAAAGGCAACCATCCTGTTGCCCATCTTCATGGTTGTGTGTGCCATCTACGGTGCCTCTAATGGTGACCGCAACAACTTTGGCCGCAACCTCGTAATTCAGAACCTGTTTCAGGTAAACATCGGTGCCACATCGTTCCTTACCGGTGCCGGTGCCAACCTGCTCGCTATATCGCTCATCCTCGGCTTTTTCGAGGGTAGCAGTTTTGGCTATGTAGACTGGCTGGCAGCCATCACCCCCATGAGCCTCATCATCCTCATCGTAGGCGTCTTTGCCGGCATGTATATATTCTTCCCCGTGAAGAAAGAGGAGCAAGTACCGCAGATTGCCGGAGGTCTTGACCGCCTGCGCAAGGAGCTTGACGCCATGGGCAAGATGACCTTCGAGGAGTGGAAGTCAGTAGCTATCTTCATGCTCGTGCTCGTCCTGTGGACCACCAAGGGTACTTTCCACGATATCGACGAAACAATGGTAGCACTCATCGGTGCCATCCTTGCCCTTCTTCCCGGTGTGGGAGTAGTGAAGTGGAACGACGTGGACATCCCCTGGCACCTCATGCTCTTCTCGGCTGGTGCTTACACCCTGGGTAGCGGCCTCAACGCAACCGACCTGCCCAGCACCATGGTCAACGCCACTTTCAACTCAATGGGCATAGGCAACGACACGTCGTTCTGGACACTATATGTGATCTTCACCGGCATCATGATGTTCTCGGCTCTCATCTTCGAGTCAAAGACCATCCGCGCCATGGTGTTCATTCCCATCGCCCTGGGTGTAGAGAAGCGTTTCAACCTGCCACCCATGTCTCTGTCGCTGCCCATGACAGCACTCATCAACCACGTGTATGTATTGCCCTTCAACAGCAAGCCTGCCGCACTGCTTTACAACACTAACCACTATAGCATGACCGATGCATTCAAGTTCGGCATCTTCATGATGGTATTCTCGTGGCTGCTACTCCTCGTGTGGGGCGCTACAGTATACAACTGGATGGGCATCACTCCTGGTTTCTGATTAAGAGATAAGAGATGAGAGGTCTCCGAGACCTCCGAGATCTCCTAGGTCTCCAACCAATTAAACTTTTACAACACAAAATGATTGAGGTAGACACTAGAATACACGACAAACACTCGATTGAGTTCAAGACGAGTTTTGTCACACGCAGGAAGCTCAAGGAGAATGACTTCTCGGCTTTCATGTGGTTCTTTGTGCCTTACAGCCTCGACATCAACAAGGAGACCTACCCCAAGAGCCAGTTCTATCAGGACATCAAGTCAAACATCAGGCTCATCACTCCCAAGTTCCTGCTGCGCGACATCGTGGCCGGTGAGGCATTGCCGCTGATAAGACTGTCTAACGCATTCACCACAATCTCATCGTCGCCCACACGCACAGCTACCAGGGATTATGAGTATCAGATCAAGATGTTTGCGGCCATCACCCATAGTGCGGCACGAGATGCATGCAGTTTCATCATGTCAGGAAAGCACAACGATGCCGACATCTTGACGCTGTGCACTAACTATGTCAACGAGTACACATCGGTGCTCAACGAATACCGCAAGCTGCGCGACATCATCAACCAGCCCACGGTAACTGACGAGATGATGAGCTACTACCGCTATGGCGACGAGTACATGAGCAACATGCTGCAGTACTATGGACTCGCATTACTCGACTTTGTGCTCAAGCGCAACAGCAAAACACTGGACAAAGCCAAGGAAGTGCTGCAACACTGCATCACAAGCGAAAATGACTATCGCGAGTCGCGCGGATATGCCAATCTCAAGGCCGACGACCCCAAGGGCAACCGCGACGTGGTGTACCGCCACCGCGTGCTCAAGAAATATGTCGACAGCGACTTGTTCCTCGATGTTCCCAAGAAGAAGGACGGCAAGTTTGTCGAGCAGCTCTATCTGGGCATCGCCGCCGGCCTAGCCATGATGTTTGCCACAGTGGTGAGTTTCCACTTCCAGCAAAAGTTTGGCAACTTCACCCTACCCTTCTTCATCGTGCTGGTGATAAGCTACATGATCAAGGACCGCATCAAGGAATTGTCACGCTACTACTTTGCCCACCGCATAGGCAGCAAGTTCTTTGACAACAAGGCCGAAATCCTAATCAAAGACGAGCGCATAGGCACAATCAAGGAAGGTATGGACTTCATCTCACGCAAGAAACTGCCTGCCGATGTAAAACGTGTGCGTTACTCTAAACGCCTCATGGAGGCCGAGAACCGCGTGAGCGATGAGAAGATACTGCTCTACCGCATGGCCGTGCACATCAACCGCGAGAAGCTCAACGGCATGACGCCTTACGAGACCGTGGGCATCAACGACATCATCCGTTTCAACGTCGACACACTGCTGCGCAAGATGGACAACCCGCAGGAAGCACGTCAGGTAATGAACGATGACGGCACAGTGAGCACCATCATGTGCGACAAACTGTACTACATCAACATCGTGCTGCAGTTCTCATTTGAGGACAACGTGTCGCTACGCCGCTACCGTGTGGCTATGAACCGCGACGGCATCGAGTCAATCACCGAGGTAAAGTAAAACCGGCACCACATCCTCAAAAAAGCTGTGTCATAAAGCATGAATCAACAGCGAAGGTGTCGCAAAATGCCCTTTGCCCTTTCACAGTCAATAATGTATGGACGACACCCCCGTGTCGTCCGTATGCTCGGAACGAGCATGATTTGGGGCAAGCTACTGTGTTACAACGTCCTGCGGTCGCTATAAACGACACGGGGGTGTCATCCTACCTGCTGCCCGTGACCGGCCAATTTGAAAAAACAAGAGGCACCCGCGGGTGCCTCTATTATTGTAATGTGCAGGATATACAAATCAGTCTTCGTTAATTATTTTCAGGACTAGTGTGTTGATGTCCAGAATGTCAATTTTTCCATCTTTGTTGACGTCGGCACGTCCGTTATACTCGCTTGCAGGTGTTGCCCCCAGTACCACATCCACTAGGCAGTTGATGTCGAAAACGTCTACCGCCCCGTCATCATTGACGTCGCCGGGGATGTCCCTATCGTAGATGGAGATGTTGTCTATCCTCATTGTGCCTGCGTTATCAAATATGCTGTAGAACTCAAGGTAGAGGCAGTCGGTCTCGAGATAGTTCTTGAGGTCGATTTCGAAGTGCTCGAAAGAAGAAGAGGGAACCTCCTGTGCGAGTACCTTCTGTGCGAGTACCTCTCCAGTGCCGTCGGCCTTGTAGCCCATCACGAGGATGCCGACAGTGTCGTAGCCAAGGGAGCGAGCATCAAATGATAGTTTGGGAGCTACTGCACCTTCAAGGCTAATCTTGCCGCTGCTCATAATCACGTAGTTGCAGTCATACCAGTTTTGAATCTGATAGCAGTAGTTGTCATTATCGGAAGAATCATCGTGAACGATTTCAACTGCAACTTCATCTGGATTCTCGGCCATGAAATCCCAGAAGTAGTGGGGCCTTGCCTCGGCAAAGCCTTCGGTAACGGGGAGGGTATATTTTTCACCAGCAAGGAATGAGTTGATAGCAGCTTTGCCCTCGCCAGCCTCGTTGGTAGCGAATACTGAGTAGTATTGACGATATTGCTCGCCCACCTCAAAGTCATTCCCGAGGAATGTGCAGTTAGTGGCATTGGGTGTTGTGGGGTCATTGAGCAGAACGTCACGATAAAGCTGGCCGCCATTCTCATAGAGTGTATATAATCTATAAGTACACTTTGAAGGATCTACATAACCGCCACCTTCGCCCACGTTGGCCACGGGATCCCAAGTAAAACGCATGCCGGGATTGAGGAACTCGTGCTTGAGGTTACTGGGCTTGCCGGGAATGTCAACGCCGATGTTGACAGCGTATTCCGCGGGCTGGCTTGCGAACTCACCGTTGCGCACTACAACGCTATAGTTGTAGCGAGCGCTCTCGTCAACGTAGTCCATGAACTGCACATGAGCGCCAGCAGCGCCTGTGCCAGTCTTGATTTCCTCGCCGTTGCGTGTAACTGCGTAGCTGAGGGTAGTCTCTGCGGTAATGGGATCGTCGTTAGAGAAAGTTGTGGGCAGGTCGAAAGAAACCTCAGCCTTGAGCTCACCCGTTGCGTTGGGCTGAACGTGGAGGTTCTGGGCAGGAGCAGGTATGCCACCCACCTCGACTTCAACCACACTGATGTTAAAGACGCGCAGTGCGTACATGTCCTTGTCGCTGATGCAGTGCACGCCCAAGTAGTAGTCGCCCGTTTCCTTGATGGTGAACAGGTTGCTCTCTACGTCAGTAGCAGTGTTGAAATTAACATCAAGGGGCTTAAGGATGTTCTTCTTCATCGCAGGAGCGGTTGCAGCAACGCCGTAAGCGAGCTCCATGCGCTCAGGACAAGCACGAACCTGGCAAGAGGTGTTGACAACCATCTGATAGGTCTTACCAGCCTCGAGGAGGACAGCGGGAGTGATCAGCCAGTCGTTAGCGTTGCTCTTCTCGCTGCAGTAGTACCACACGCAGTTGCTGCCGCCAGCCCACTTCCAGGTAATGCCGTCGTTATTGGCATCAACGATGGTGAAGGGAGCAAGGCCTTCCTCGCTGGTTAGATCGTAATTAACGGGAACGGGAGTACCGTCGGCGCTAGTGGGATGGTCGTCACCTTCGGGCTGGGGATCATCGCCGCCGCTGGTCTTGGGACCTGCTGTGCCAGTACCCTTGAGTGTCCAGCCGTGAGTGTTCCACTCGTCGTCGCCGTCAACTTGTTCTACGGGCTCTCCTTCAGGACCGCAAGCGCCGCCAAATGAAAAGTGGTTTAGATACAGTTTCTTGGCATCGGCATCATAGTCAAACGTGAGGTCAACGATGTTGTTGTTGCCGTCCCAAGCTGCAAGGTAAGTGTGTTCAAACGGAGTGCTCCAAGCACCTGTTCCGGCGCCCATGTACTGACCTTTCTCAAACACAACCTGGTCGCCAGTGATGGTACCCTTTACCCACACGTCGGTAGCATACCACACGAGGTTCTTCACCCACATTGTGTTGCCGTCGATAGCCACGAGGGGAGAGTAGTCGCCGTCGCCCCAGTTGGCAATCTCAGTGTAACCCTTAACAGAGTAGAACTCGGTCTCAAGGCCTCCGGGAGGGGTTTGTAGCTCTGTACCACTGAAAGTCTCCTTAGCTACAACTTTCTTTGCAAGAAGGTTCTTGCCACCATTGGCTGAAGCCTTCAACACTGTTTTTACCTCATGCGACATGCCATGCTGAACGGGTTGGAAGCCCAGGACATGACCCTTCACCTGCATGGGGAACCCCACAGCGTGAGCCACTACCACAAAGGCAATGAGCATAGACACAAAGAACGAAAATCTCCTCATTTTAAAAAATTTGAGTAATCTGATTATTTACCTGAAAATCCAGAGTGCACACTTATACCATTCGCAACTCTAAAAAAAAAGTGTGTACAGTGATGTTCTATACAACTCACAAAGTTACGAATAAATCTTACAGTGTAGCAAAAATAACTGTATAATATTTGCCTAAAGTTCCAAGGTGTTCCTATATAGGATATTAAATTTCTTTTTTATACCACTGCACGTTTTGCGGCACTCTCCACAACGCATGCCACATCGGTCCATTGTATTTTTCAGAAATTCTCATCTATCATGCTGGCGGGAATTACCTGCTTTAATACACCGGTGATGCTGGCAAGCATGAACTCGCGGTCATAGTTGGTCCTCACATACAGAGAAATCTTGCGCTGCGACACTTGTTCGGGTCTGAGGGTAACGACGTTGCGTCGTTGCTCAGGCGTTAGATAACGCAAGTGCATGTGCGGAATCATGGTTGTGCCACCCTCCAGATCCACAAGACGAATGAGTTGCTCCACGGTCGTTGCCTCATAAATGTGGCTCTTGCTGTCGTCGGGCATATAGGTAAAGGCATTTTCTCGCAAACTCAGGGCTTCCTTCATTACCCATCGAAAACGATTACCCACATCCTCGGGATGCTTAATTGAGGTGTAGACCTCGATGGATTCAGTGTAAAGTGGTATTTCCTTGATGCCTTTGCGCGAATTGCCGGCAATACCTATTCCGGCATCTATGCTACCATCGAGCAACGCGTTGAGCACGCTCGACACCTTCATGTCCTTGATGAGCAACTGCACGTTAGGATACTGACGCGTGTATTTTGAGATAAAGTCGGGCAATATATAAGGAGCTATAGTGGGGCCTATAGATAACCTCAATTCTCCTGACGCACTGCCCTTGCGCTCATCAACCACATTGTGGATGCGTGCTGCGCTTGCCAGAGTTTTCTCGGCAAGCTGTATCACTTTGATGCCGGCAGTGGTGGGCGCCACATTCTTGCTCGTGCGGTCAAACAGACGCACATCCAGTTCGTTTTCAAGTTTCTGTAGCATCGCGCTCAGCGTGGGCTGCGTCACCGAGCAGGCATCGGCTGCCTTGGCAAAGTTGCGGTACTTGTTCACCGCCACCACATATTTGAGTTGTTGTAAAGTCATTATATATAAAATAAAAAGCCACGCCTACAATAGACGCGGTCACAAAGATACATTAATTTTTTCTATTGACAAAATATCACCGCGCTCTAGCCGGTGCATGTAACAGGTATTTAGCACAATACTGACATCACTGTAACTATTCACCAATACTCCTTTTTTGCATAATCCCCGCGCGGATCTCGGATAAAATCATATGATTAATTATTTTTCAGATTAAAATCGGCGAGATCCGTGAGATCTGCGCGAGATAATCCCCATTTGTGTATAGTTACGACATCACTCTGGAGGGGTAAGCCGTAGCCATACCATTTAAGCGACGAGCAGCCTTGCCCCTGCGTGCTGTTGCACGAGGTTGCTAGGCTGCCCGTTATCGTCAATAGCGCTAATCTTAACCCTGTATTCTCGTAGCGCTACGTTTTTACACTAGCTGGCATTAATGGCCGGTGCCATGGCAGCTGGGACACACGACGCGGCCAAACATGCTGCCCGAGCCACAGTTCCAGCAGTCAACATAGTCGGCACACTCATATTCTCCGGTCCACTCGTTATACTCGGTATAAGAGCATATGATACCCTGGCCCCTACACTCGGGACATGTTATCGATCCCTTGCCCTTGCAGCGTGAGCACACATTGCCCTTGACGGTCACTTTTACTGTCGAGGTAAACTCATCGGCAATGAGGTTGACGCTATAGCTCTTAGCGTTTCCGTTATTGTTGGGTGCGTCTATGGAGAGTACGTCGCCCGACAGTGTGGCTGTAATGCCCTCAGGGCAGTCCACCTGCACGCAGCCGTCACTGTGCACCGACACTGTGCTTGTGCCGCCTTCCTTGGGCAAAGTTACGCTTTCAGGTTCAACACTGAGATATGTTGCACGCACAGCCTGGACAAACTTGATGCTCACTGACCGGTTGTCGCACTTTATAACCACCGAGTCCTCACGCACCGCCTGGGTATCGTTAGTGCCCGCGGTATAAGTGAGAGTGGAGTCGGCAATGCTCACACTCACCCACGAGGGAGCATGGTCAACCACAAAGTGGAGTTCCTTGTTGTCGGTATGCAGGCCCACGGTGCCTTTGCCTCCATCCATTTCCAGGTTGATGGTCTTTTCATCGGCGCTGAGACGAGTTGTGCGGTCGCAAGAAACCAGCGAAGTCCCTACGGCGATTCCCACGGCGAGGGTCACAACAAATGTCAATGCTATAGCTTTAAAATTCATAAGAATCACTATTAAAAGGTTTGCGACTACAAAATTAGCATTTTTTTCACAAAGTCACCTAATTTATATATTACATTCTACACCCGACGATTATTTTTGGGTCAATGCAACAATGACGTGCCCAACAAAAACTTGCCGGGCCTATCGCTGTGTATAGGCCCGGCAAGCGGGATTCACCTTTTAGAAACTTAACCATTGCGGCCGGCAGGCTGACCGTTGTTGGGACCATGTGCGCCACGTCCGCCTTGTCCGCCCCGGGGTCCACCCTGGCCACGACGCTCTTTCTCACCCTTCATGCGGTGGGCATTGTCGCGCTCCTGGGCATACACAACCTTGATTTGGCGGGGATTGAGGAATGCGCGGAACTTTGTGTAATACTTCTCGCGCACGTCGATGATGGCACGGCTCATGGCAAACTGGTTCTTGATGTCCTGTTCTACCTGTGCGTCGGTCTTACCCTCGTCCTTTTTCTTGCCGCCCATGCCCTGGCCATACTTGGCATATACACCGTGCATCTCCTTGAGATAAGCCTTGTAGGTGTCCATGAACTTGGCCGTGGTGGCATCATCCAGATTGAGCTTATTGGCAATGCTCTGGGCACGATGCTGGATAGCCTGCTCGGGGTTAAACTGTCGGCGGCCTTCCTGCTTGCCGTCGTTCTGCTGTGCGTTAGCGCTGAAACTGAGCGCCATCATGATGGTCATCATCACTGTAAATAAAGCTGTTCTTTTCATAGTCATAAAAATTTAGTATGTTATATTTTCTATTTCGTTTTCACAATTAATAAATTCGTCGTTCTCGCTCAAGGTGATCCATTCGTCGAGCAGCTCATCGCTCATGTACACCTCTGTAGAGTCGTTAGCCACGTTGTTGCTGGCCATGACATCATGGTTCACTACCCCACTCGTGGGCACCGGCTTGAGCGCCACCATGGCTATCACACCCGCCACTGCGGCAGCGGCTACGCTTATGCTCCACTTGGCCATTAGTGCCCTGCGTCGCTTCTGACGGTCTTTCTCTACGGCTTGCCTGATGCTCTGTTCCATTGAGGGGAAAAATCCCTCAGGGACGGTGTATGGCATCTGCTTGCCCAGTTTGTCTATATCGTTACACATATTATATATATTAATTATTCTGTCATGATTTTTTTTACTTTCTCCTTTGCCTTGTGGTAGGTCACCTTGAGCGACTCGACCGTGCTGCCCGTCACATGGCTTATTTCTTCATAAGGCAACTCGTCATAGTACCTCAGGTTGAACACCACACGCTGGTGATCGCTCAGGGTGAGTATTGCCTGCTGGAACTTTACCTCCATCTCCTTGTCATAGTCCACATGGGTCGACTCCATAAGGTCATTGAGGAGCAATTCCCCGTCGGCAATCGTCGACAGCGCTTGTTCACGTCTACGGCCCAGGTGACGCAGGCACTCGTTAGTGGCTATGCGGTAAACCCATCCCTTCAACGCCTCAGCATTGTTGAGCATGCCCAGGCCACGATATATCTTGATGAACGTCTCCTGCAACACGTCCTGTGCGTCGTCGTGCGACACCACCATGCGGCGTATGTGCCAGTATAACGGCTTCTCATAAGCGGCAAGCACCTGGTCAAAGGTAACTGCTGCCTTGGCGATATGTCGTTTAAAGATGTTCATCATAGTAGCCTTTGTCATTTAGAAACAGTAGAGTGCCCAAAGTTAACCGCACCCACCTGTGTTTTAAAGTATTTTAACTACCGCACACAGTATTTTCAAAGCGATTTGTAACAATATTGTCACATTTAAATATTAACTTTGTAAGCAAAGAGTATAATATTTAGTTTCCATACATAGAATATACATATATATTCAATATATACAATAACCTTCATTATTAACTTAAAAAACTTTACAAAAAGTATGTCTAAGTACATTTTATCACTAGACCAAGGAACAACCAGCAGTCGTGCGATTGTTTTTGACCATGACGGCCAAATGTGTTCAGTTGCACAAAAGGAATTCACCCAGCATTTCCCCAAGCCAGGTTGGGTGGAGCATGACCCCAAGGAGATTTGGTCATCTCAGGCATCGGTTATCGCCGAAGCTATTACCACCCTGGGTATCAACGGCAAGGACCTTGCCGGTATCGGCATCACTAACCAGCGTGAGACAACCATCGTGTGGGACGCAGCTACTGGCGAACCCGTTTACAATGCTATCGTTTGGCAGGATCGCCGCACCGCCGAGTACTGCGACTCTCTCAAGGAGCAAGGCCTTGTAGACAAGATTCGCGAGAAGACAGGTCTCATCATCGATGCTTACTTCAGCGGCACTAAGATCAAATGGATCCTTGACAACGTGGAAGGCGCTCGCGAGCGCGCTGAGAGAGGCGAACTGCGCTTCGGTAATGTAGACACATGGCTCATCTGGAACCTCACCCGTGGCGAGGTACACGCAACTGACGTGACCAACGCTTCACGCACAATGGTGTTCAATATTAAGGACCTCAAGTGGGACGAAGAACTGCTCGAGCTCCTCAATATCCCTGCGTGCATGATGCCCGAGGTTAAGGCAAGCAGCGAAGTGTTTGGTCACACTAAGACTACCATCTTTGCTCACGAGGTACCTATCAGCGGTGTTGCCGGCGACCAGCAGGCAGCTCTCTTCGGCCAGATGTGCGTTGAACCCGGTGCCATCAAGAACACTTACGGCACAGGCTGCTTCGTTATGCTCAACACCGGTGACAAGCCCGTTGTTTCTAAAAACAACCTGCTCACCACTATCGCTTGGAAGATAGGCGACCGCGTTGACTACGCTCTCGAGGGTTCAATCTACGTGGGCGGCTCTGTTGTTCAATGGCTGCGCGACGGTCTGGGCATCATCAAGAGTTCAAGCGAGGTTGAAGCTCTCGCCGCAAGCGTGCCCGATGCAGGCGGTGTTTACTTCGTTCCCGCTCTCACCGGTCTCGCTGCTCCCTACTGGGACCAGTATGCTCGCGGCACCATGGTAGGTATCACTCGCGGCACCACTGCAGCCCACATCGCACGTGCTGCTCTCGACGGCATCGCATTCCAGACCTATGACATCGCTAACGCAATGTGCAAGGACCTGGGCACTCCCCTCACCGAGCTCAAGGTTGACGGTGGTGCATCACGCAACAACCTGCTCATGCAGTATCAGGCTGACCTCCTGGGCATCGACGTTATCCGTCCCAAGGTGACTGAGACCACTGCCCTTGGCGCTGCTTATCTGGCAGGTCTCGCAGTAGGTTTCTGGAAAGACCTCGACGAGGTTAAGCACCAGTGGCAGGAGGAGAAGAAATTCACTCCCAAGCCCGAGGACGAGGCCCTCAAGGCAGCCAAGAAGGGCTGGGCCGATGCAATAGGTCGCACCCTCACAAAGTAATCAACTCATTATTTATTTATAGCCTAAATAGCCTTTATAGACTATATAGCTTATAATATTAATCATTTTAAAAAACAACTTTATGGAAAATTATATTCTTGAGTTCTTCGGAACATTGGTGTTAGTTCTCTTCGGTGACGGTGTGTGCTGTGCATGCTCATTAAACAAGTCAAAGGCCCAGAATGCAGGTTGGGTAGTTATCGCCCTCGGTTGGGGTCTCGCAGTAATGATGGGTGCGCTCATCGCAGGTCCTTCAGGCGGTCACCTCAATCCCGCAGTTTCTATCGGCCTTGCACTTGCTGGCAAGTTTAGCTGGGCTCTCGTTCCCGGTTACATCGTTGCTCAGATGCTGGGCGGTTTCATGGGTGCAGTGTTAGTTTACCTGTTCTACATCGACCACTTCAAGGCTACTGAAGACCAGGGCACTAAGCTGGGCGTATTCTGCACAGCTCCCGCTATCCGCAACACTTGGAACAACTTCTTCGGCGAGTTCGTTGCTACATTCATGCTCATGTTTGCCATCCTCGTTATGGCCAACTTTGGCGGTCAGGTAGGTCTCGTGGGCATCACTTGGGTCATCACCGCTATCGGTATGTCACTCGGTGCAACCACAGGTTATGCCATGAACGCTGCCCGTGACCTCGCTCCCCGCGTTGCTCACGCCGTTCTCCCCATCCCCGGCAAGGGCGGTAGCGACTGGGGCTACAGCTGGATTCCCGTTGTTGCTCCCATCGCAGGCGCTGCTTGCGCAGCTATGCTCTTCGGCGCAATGGCATGCTGCTATGCTCAATAATTGTTTCACTAATAGCTATTCAATTGATTACAACATGAAGAAATATATTTTATCGCTGGCCGTTGCCGCATTGGCGACAACAGCATTTGCCGAGGACAACCTGCATGCAAGCGCAGGTCTCGAGACTTCACACCTGTGGCGTGGTATCGAGGTATCTAACGGCCTCACTTACAACGCTGACCTGAGCGTGAGCGACAATGCCGACCATTTCCGCGTAGGTCTGTGGGGCGGTGGCATGTTCAACGGCGACTACAAGGAGTTTGACTACTACATGAGCTATACCAACAAGGGCTTCACAGCTTCGGTTTGGGACATCTACAACTTCAGCGACGGTGCTCCCGGCAACCACAAGATTTTCAACTACAAGCCCAACGAGACCTCACACTTCATTGACGCTGGCGTGGCTTATAACTTCGCTACTTGCTCAAAGGTTCCCGTGACCCTGTCATGGAACACCGTTATCGCAGGCCGTGACCGTGGTGTTACAGGCGACCACAACCTGTACTCTACATTCATCAACGCGTCGGTTAACGCTTATGACAGCGAGAAGTGGAATGTGAATCCTTCGGTTGGTGCAGCCTTCGCTCTCAATCCCGAAGACGGCATTGACGGCCACTTCTACGGCACTCACAAGTTCAGCGTTGTTGACTTGCGTCTCAACGTTACCTACAAGCTCAAGATCAAGAACTATCCTCTTCCCGTAACTGTAGGTGCAATGTGGAATCCCGAGGCTAACAAGGGCTACTTCCGCGCAGCTGTTACACTGGTCAATCTTTGATAACCGACACTGAAATCCACAATAATCCTCACCTCGCAAGGGGTGGGGATTTTTTATGCGTGACCAGTCGAGAAATGTCCTCAGAGAGACAGTCCCCCTGAGGACATTTTGCCGGTTTTGTTGCTGCAAAATTGACAATCGTGACAATGTGTGTGCAATCGTTTTCGCACTTTTAAATGGGGCAAAATTTAGTTATTTGGGTCAAAATTAGGATATTACAAAAATTATTCGTACCTTTGCAGCGCAAAACCAACCAAAAACGCTTATGAAACATCTACTCTTAACTGCAATTGCAGTGATGGGACTTAGCGCGATGGGACAAACATTCGATGTTACGGGAACCTACTATTATCCGGGAGGAAAACTCTCATGGAAAGTTGCTAGCGGTGACCGCATCGACCCTGCAAAACTGGACACAAGGCAAATCAGATGGGTAGCCGCTTCCCCCGATCTCTTTGCCGCCGGTTTTAAGATGAATGACACGATCATGGTGACTTGTGATCGTGCACCCCAAATCAATGGCAAGTGGGTTATCAAGGACCGCATGGGCAAGAGCACCCATCGCATGCTTGATTTCCTCATGTCCAGGAAAGACAACTACGGAATGCCTGGACGTGTCAAGATGACCATCTCGAAAGTTAAGTAACCCCTTTTTACGACATCCGCACCATTTTTCATGGAGCGGATGTATTTTTTTATGACAAAAGTCTGTTTTTTCCCAACAAAACCGGGATTAAAACATTAACTTTGCACAAAACAGAATTATAACGTCATGAAGGTTCTTATTATCAACGCCAGTCCGCGACGCCACGGACTCATATCACAGATGCTCGACATCATGAAGAAAGAGGCCGAGCAAGCCGATGCACAAGTGGAGTGCATCAACGTCAACGACCTTGCCATAAAGCCCTGCACGGGCTGCATGGCGTGCCGCAAGCGCGGGGAGTGTGTTCTGCCTCAGGACGATGCCCAGCGTGTCCTAGGCATGCTGCAAGAGGCCGACAGGCTCATCGTGGGAGCACCGTGCTACTGGGGCAACCTTCCGGGCCAGCTCAAGCTCATGTTTGACCGCATGGTCTACGGCATGATGGAAGACACCCGCTACTTCCCTGCCCCGCTCATGAAGGGCAAGCGTGCCGTGGTGGTGAGCACCTGTACCACAGCATGGCCGTGGAATATAGTCTTTCGCCAAACGCGCGGTGTGGTCAACGCCCTACGCGAGATCCTAGGTTACTCGGGCATCAAGATCGTGGCCAACGTGCAGCGCGGAGGCACCCACTTCGGCACCAAAGAGCTAACCACCCGCGACCGCCGCAAGTGCATCAAAGCCACCCACAAGCTCCTGAAATAAAATATTAGCAACCGCGACAAGGCCATTTGAGCCCTGCCGCGGTTTTGATTTATCACCCGGCTTAAAAAACCCGGGCACACTGGTGCTAATAGTTGAGTTACTTGAGGAGGTCGCGCACTTCGTCCAGGGAGCCGTCGTTGGGCGAGGGGGTGAGGCCCAGCAGGTGGCACACCAGTGGGTAGATGCACACGTTGCGGAAGGTTTCCTTGCGCTGGTAGCCATGCTTGAAGTCGGGGCCTATGGCCTGGAATGCCACCCACATGTCGCTGTAGGTGTGGTCAAAGCCGTGGCTGCCGCTGTTGAGCGCTACGATGCCGTCGGTGAACTTCCACCCCAGGTCGGGCAGCACTATCACGTCGCCCATGTTCTCGTTGTTGCCATACTGTAGATACTCAGGACACTCTCCCTTGCGCCACACCCGCAGGTGGTCCACATTCTTAAGGGCATTGATGCACGAGTCCACATACTCGGGTTTCTTGCAATAGAGCAACGTGGGGAAATCATTGCAAATGTTGTCTACCCAAGAGCTCTTGATATACTTCTTGATGGGTACAACGCGCTCGGGGCTCAGGTAGGTCATGCCGTGGTCACCGGTTACGATGAAGTTGATGTTGTCGGCGATGGGCAACTCCATGAGGCCCTTATATAGTTCACACATCAGCGAGTCCATATACTCCATGGCACGGCGTGTGGGGCGTGAGATGGGGCCATACTTGTGCCCATGCGAGTCGGGCTGCTCAAAGTAGGCCATCACCAGGTGCGGACGCTTGTCCTCGGGCTTCTTGAGCAGTTTTATCACCTCTTTGACGCGTTCGTCGGGCGTGAGCAAGGGTTTCTGGTTATAGTCCCTCCAGTAGTTGGCATGGTCGCCCTGCACAGCCACATCGCTGCCCACCCAGTAAACAGTGGCACTAGTCATGCCCTGATGCTTGGCTGTGAGCCACAGCGGGTCACCGCCATACTTCTTGCCGTCGCGAGCCACATCGTTGCCCAGCGAGAAAATGCGGCCGCTCTTAGCCACCTTAAACTGGTTGGCGATGATACCGTGATGATCAGGCACAAGACCTGTGGCAAGCGTGTAGTGGTTGGGGAACGTCTTGCTGGGGAACGAGGGTGTCATCACAGCACGCACACCGTTGCGTCCCATCACGCTCAGGAAATGTGTGTCGTAAGTGTCAATATAGTCCCAGCGGAACCCATCGAGCGACACAATCACCGTGTAACTGTCGCGACCGGCCGCCATAGCGCTAACCGCCGCTGCAAGAAAAATAACAATAGAAAATAACTGCTTCATCATAATAAATGTTTTAAACTCCATCCCGGATGTGCCGGAAATGCCGTCAATACCAGCACAATGAAAAAAAACAAGGGGTTGTTTCTCTTTTAACGAGAAACAACCCCTGTTTATTATTTAACTCGGTTTAATTACTTCACGTGTCCGAAGTAGATACCGTTGTTAACCTGGGGAGTACCATTGTAAGTGGTCTTAGAACCGATTACTGTGAGCTCATCGCCAACCTCGAGACCGAGTTTCTCGATGAGGTTCTTGCGGAAGTCGCCAGTAGCACCCCAGCCGGGATATGTACCGTAAACATATACGCGAGTGTCACCGTCCTTCAGGTAGAGGTTGCCATAGGTAGCGTTAGCAATCTCGTCGATTGTACCGGTTACCATGTAGTAAACATCCTTATTGTCTTCCTTGGTGAGGAACTCAGCGAGACTAACCTTGGTAACGGGGATAGTGTTCAACACTACGCCTGAACCTACCTGGGCAGTTCCGTTGAAAGCAGCGCGCTTACCTTCTACAGTAACAATGTCACCAACCTTAGCGTCGAATTCAGCTGCGTTGTAAACATATACCTCGCCTGAGTAGTCACGAATAGTGAAGCGACCCTTAGCAGCGTCGGTAATGCCTACTACGACACCCGAGAGACGATACTGGGTGTTGCCAACCTCGGCAGCGAGGAAGTCAGCGATATTGCTGTCAACGATAGCACCCTTCTGGTAAACGGTAGCAACTGCTGTGTACTCCTTACCGTTTGCATCAGTTGTCTTGAAGGTAACGTCGACCTGACGGTCACCTGCAGGGTTGGGAGCTACCTTGAAGACTACAACGGGGTTAGCACCGCTGGTTACGCTAACCATAGAGAGCCAATCCTTAACCTCGTCGGGGATAACAACGCTCACGCCGTTACCCTTGCAATCGAGGTTGAACTTAACCTCACCACCCTCAACGGGAGCAGTAGCGTCGGCGGGATCAGTGTCAAGAACCTTGATGAGAGACTTCTCAATCTTGATAACGGTTACGTCAACGAGCTCATGAACTTCATTGGGAGGAGTGCCATAAGTAGTCTTGGGACCTTCAACGGTAACAACGTCACCTACTTCGATGCCGAGGCTTGCGAAGTTCTTAGTCTGACCGTTCTTGTCGAGTGTACCGTAGATAGTGATTGTACCAGTCTCGTCAGTAAGATACCAGTTACCGTAAGTTGTGTTATAGATACCTGTACAAGTACCAGTCACGCGGAAAGTCTTGCCGTCGTCACCAGCGATAACCTGAGCACAAGTTGCGTTTTCAACTGCCTTTACACCCTGGATAACGTTGATAATCTGTTCCTTGCCAGCACATTTGATTTTGAGTTGGCAGTTGCGGCCACCTTTGTTTTCACCAGCCTTGAAAGTGATCTTGCTTGTACCAGCAGCACCTGACTTGGGAGTAATCTCGAGCCAACTGGGGATCTTGTAGGCATCCTTGGCATCGTCTGAATCGTAGAATTCCCAGCTGTCGGTAGCAGTGATTTCGATAGTAGCTGTCTCTTTACCATTCTCGGGAAGAGCTACGTAAGACTGAGACACGCGGATCTCACTCAGGTAAGTAGCTTCTTCGTCGTTACAACTCACGAGAACCATGCTCATGAGAGCGACAAACGCTGTAAATAAAAATTTATAGTTCATAGTTGTAATTGACTATTGAATTAGTTGAAGATATACTTAACACTGAGACCCATGTTCCAGCACTGACCAATAGCGTGGTTGGGCAGGAAGAGCTTAGTGTCGCCATTGATGGCCTTGATAGTAGAGAATGTTGCAACACCGTCGGCGTCAACACCTTCATACTTGAGGATGCGAGCGTCTGAACCAATAGCAGGGTTCAGAACCTTGCTTACGCCCCAGCTTGAGTTGAAGAGGTTCAGGAGGTTCTTGATGTCGAAGCCCAGCTGGACGGTCTGCTTGGTTGAACCAACCTTGAAGTTGAAGTCGTGCTTGTAAGCGAAGTCTACGCGGTGTACCCAGGGAGAGTAAACGCTGTAGCCCTCAGCATACTTGCCTTGGAACTGGCTAAGGCTCTTGTTGTTGTGGAGGAAGTCCATGAAGCGAGTTCTGTCGTTCTCAGAAACGAAACGGAATGCACCAGCCTCAAGCTCAGCATCGGTGGGAACATAAATAGCATCGTAGTTGTAACCGTCGCTGTTCATGTCGTTAACAGTCATGTAAGAGTAGTTGTAACCACCACGCCATGTCTCA
>JAKSLZ010000052.1 GCA_024400935.1 Muribaculaceae bacterium
TGGTTGGGCGATACGCCCACGGCAACGATGACAACGTCAACGGGGATTTCCTCAACGGCACCCTCAACGGGCACGGGTGAACGGCGGCCCGATGCGTCGGGTTCGCCCAGTTCCATGCGCTGCACCTTCATGGCAGTTACGCGGCCCTTCTCGTCGCCCAGGTACTCGATGGGGTTGTGCAGGGTCATGAACTCAACGCCCTCTTCCTTAGCGTGGCCTATCTCCTCACGGCGTGCAGGCATTTCGTCCTCGCCACGGCGATAAACCAGGATAACGCGCTCAGCGCCCATGCGCAGAGCTGTGCGGGTAGAGTCCATAGCAGTGTTACCGCCACCCACAACGGCGATGGTCTTGCCATGCAGCACAGGAGTGTCGCCGCCACGGCCAGCCTTCATCAGGTTGATGCGGGTGAGGTATTCGTTAGACGACATTACGCCGTTGAGCTGTTCGCCGGGGATGTTCATGAAGCGAGGGAAACCAGCGCCTGAGCCCACAAAGACGCCCTTGAAGCCCATCTCGTGCAGGTCGTCGTAGGTGATGGTGCGGCCCACGAGGCAGTTCTTCTCAAACTTTACGCCTAATGCACGCAGTCCGTCGATTTCAAAGTCAACGATGTCGTTGGGCAGACGGAACTCGGGGATACCATACTTGAGCACGCCGCCAATCTCGTGGAGTGCCTCGAAAACGGTTACATCATATCCACGCTTAGCCATATCGCCAGCAAACGAGAGTCCCGAGGGACCGCTACCGATAACGGCAACCTTGATGCCGTTAGGTTCTGCCTTGACGGGAGCCTGCTTAGCGCCCTCAGTGCGCTGCCAGTCGGCAGTGAAGCGCTCCAGGTAACCGATGGCTACGGCCTGGTGTTTCATCTTGAGGTGGATGCACTTGCTTTCGCACTGCTTCTCCTGCGGGCACACGCGGCCGCACACTGCGGGCAGCGAACTGGTCTGCTTGATGGTTGCAGCAGCCTCTTCAAAGTTGCCGCGCTCGATGTTCTTGATGAACCCGGGAATATTGATGCTCACGGGGCAGCCAGTGACGCACTGCGGGTTGTTGCAGTCGAGGCAGCGCTGTGCCTCGCGCATAGCCTGTTCTTTAGAGATGCCCTGGTTGACCTCCTCGTTGCAGGTGATGCGATAAGCGGGATCGAGCTGAGGCATTTCAACGCGCTCGATAGCTGTGCGCTCTTTGGGTGGCATTGTTGCACGCAGGTCTACGCGCCATTGCTCGTTGCGTGCTTCGTTTATATCGTTCATAGTGATGATTATTTTATAAGTTTATATAAGCTATATAGGCTATATGGGCTATATAGGCTATTTAGGGGTTATAGGAGTTAATTAATATCCCTTGAGGCGCATCATGAGCTCGTCGAAGTCGATCTGGTGAGCGTCAAACTCAGGACCCTCGACGCACACGAAGCGTGACTTGCCGCCCACGTTGACACGGCAAGCACCGCACATGCCGGTGCCGTCTACCATGATAGCGTTGAGCGAAGCCTCGGTGGGCACTTCATATTTCTTAGTGAGCAGTGACACGAACTTCATCATGATTGCGGGACCTATGGTGACGCAGCGGTCCACCTTCTCACGCTGGATAACCTCCTCGACACCTGCAGTGACAAGACCTTGCTTGCCGTAGCTGCCGTCGTCGGTCATGATGATAACGTCGTCGCTCGATGCACGCACCTCGTCCTCAAGGATGATGAGGTCCTTGCTGCGGCCTGCGAGCACGCTGATGACGCGGTTGCCGGCTTCCTTCATCGCACGGATGATGGGCAGCAGGGGAGCAACGCCCACACCGCCGCCACAGCACAGCACTGTACCGTAGTTTTCAATCTTGGTGGCTTGTCCCAGGGGACCAACGACGTCGGTGAGCGCGTCGCCCGGCTCGAGCGATGTGATCTTGCGGGTTGATTCGCCCACAGCCTGGATAACAAGGGTAATGGTTCCGGCAACGGGGTCGCTGTCGGCAATGGTCAATGGAATGCGTTCGCCGTTTTCTCCGCAGCGAACAATCACGAAGTGGCCGGCGCGGCGTGCCTTAGCGATGAGAGGCGCTTCCACTACCAGCTTGGTCACGTTGGCCGAGAATTGTTCTTTAGCAACGATTTTGTTCATAGTTTATTTTAGTTTATAAGATTTATTATCCTTTATCTTGCAAAGTTAGTAATTATAAATAAGTAGGGCAAAGAAAAAGACGAGATTTTTGATGTCTCGTCTTTATATTTCATAAATCAGTGCTCAGTCGTCGCGCATCTGCACTGCATAGCGCGGGTCGCCGCTCTCGAGGCGAATCTCTTCATTCTCCTTGCCACACCGGCGTCTTATCTCAAGTCCCAATCGCTTGATGTCAAACCATCGTTGCCCAGTGTGCATGGTCTCGATGCGGGCAAAGTGCTGCACGCATTGCAGATAGGGCATTGCTTCGTCGGTCACCTGGTACTTGTCGCTGGGGCAAATATCGTCTATGCGGATGGGCTTGGCAAGGCCGCTGTAAATGCTGTCTTGATAAAATATTGTCACCTCGTTATCCACGTTGCGTGCATACTTGTCTAATGCAGTATTGTAGAACTTTGTCATGCCTTCTAATGTGAGGGGTATTACGCGGTTGTCATGTGTTGCAGCAGGATTTAAGCACAGGTTGTCGCACCATGCCTTAAGGTCGGCAAAGGCAAGGTCCAGTTTGCCTAAGTATATGTATGCTTCGGCGCGGTTGAGCAGAGTCTGGTCGGCTGTGAATTCTGCTCTCAGGCTATGCCTGCATCCACTCTCGTTATCAACCCAGTCATTGCAGTTGCCCAAAAAATAACTTCCATACAAACTGTTTCCTTTTACTGTTTTACCGAGGCCGTTAAATGTAGGTAGTATCCAGGTGGTGGTTTGTGAAGAATATAGGCATTTATCCCAAGCAGGACCTCTGGTGTGCGTGACATTTGATTCACGGTTCATTGCATATTTCCCGCTAATTCTATAGTTCTGCACCATTTCGGTCTGTGGAACTGATATCATCCACACGCCTTTTCGGCTTGGGCCGCTATGGTGATTCAGAAAATCAAGAGCTATAGAATCCACTATTTGGCCATAAGTAACAGAGTCAATGAGTTCTTTATCAAGTAATTTCCATGCATTACTCCAAATTGAGTCAGCCTGGTCATAGTATTCCCTGTCATGCCACATGTCCTCAAGCAATGAGTACGGGTCTTCGTCGGCAAAGGCAGCGTTACAGTATTCTACAACCTTGTCATACTCTCTCTTGTAAAGATAGAAGCGACTTGCAAATGCGTTGCCCGATTGCTTGCCGAAGTGGTATTTGGGGTCAGCATGTATGCTGTTGTCAAGGAGCGGGAGTCCCGCAGTGAGGTCGTTCTCTATGAGTGTATACACGTCCTGCAGACTCTCCTTGCCGGTCATCGTGGCGTCTTGCAAGTGGCTTGTTGTGAGATAGGGTATGCCTGCTATGTCTTTGCTTTTAACAGGGCCTCCGTATGGCATGCAGAACATGTTGCACAGCTGCCAGTGGTGCCAGGCGCGCGACACGAGTGCTTCGCCCTTTAGCGCTGCTATGGCGGCGCGATCATTAGCGCTGATGCCAGCCAGCTCCATTTCTTCGATGCTCTCGAGCACCTCGTTACAGGCGGTGATTGCCTCGTAGTTGCCTTGCCACATAAATAAGGGAGAGTCCACTCCGTCCCTCTTTGAAACAGCCTCCCAGCGATAGAGCTGGTCGTCGGTAGGGAAGTATGCTGTCAGGTCGTGTCTTTCAGGATAATATGAAAGAACGTAACGGCCGTCAAACTTGGGATTTGTGGTATTGTCCTCGGTGTTGTCGCTCAGCATCTCGCCCACCCATGCATATCCTGCCTTGGAATAGCAGTTTTTCATTTTTGCTACAAGTTGCCTCGTGCTGGGGCTGTAATGCGAACCCAGGATGTGGTTAATCGCTTGGTTGAGGTCGCTTATGTCGGTAGTCTCGTTGCCGTCCACATCGGTCGCCTCACTAAGGGCGTTGCGTCCGAGTATGCTGTTAACTATGGCATTTGCGTCGCTCACATCGGTAATCCCGTCGCCGGTCACATCGCAGTTGTTACCGTGGGACAAGAAAGATGACAGGCAGATTGCCGCTATGCCTAAAGCAATTCGTCTCATAATATCGTTTGTTTTAATCCGTTATGCAAAATTAAAAAAAACTTATAATAGTTGCAAATCAGGCAAAGAAAAAGACGAGATTTTTGATGTCTCGTCTTTATATTTCATAAATCAGTGCTCAGTCGTCGCGCATCTGCACTGCATAGCGCGGGTCGCCGCTCTCGAGGCTCAATTATTTTTTCTTGAGGAAGACGAACGACTTGATGATCTCGTGGGCATCGTTATAGATGCACACCAGAGTTTTTCCGTCGATGGTCTTGACTTCAGTGTCGTAGTGACCGTGCTTGTTCTCGTAGGGGAGATAGGGGGCGGTCATGTATTTGTTCTCGGTTGCCGACACGCAGTCAACAGCAAATGCATCGCCATTTTCTTCGGTAGAGATGAACGCATAGCGGTAAGGGTCAGCCTGTGTGACACGGTAGATGCTGCCGCCATCGGTGTACAGACCCGGCTTGATGGCGGGTTTGGGCGCTCCTGCTATGAGAGGCATGTTGCCGCCGGCATTCTTGCCGTAGGCCACGATAGCCTTGTCCACCGGTGCCCACTCTTTTTCAGGAGCGGTCAACTGGCAGTTGCGGAAGGTGCAGCTGAAGAAGTAGTGGTGGCTGTCAGAGTTGAAGAACGCGCCTTGCAGGTTGTCAAACACACAACCGGTGAAGAAAAGACGCTCAGTGTCGCTTACATTGATCTGGCTGAACTCGCGGTTGTCGCGGAAGATGCAATCGTTGAAACGCACCTGGGTGCAGTCCTTGATGTGCATGGTGTGATAGGTGCAGTCGTGCACACAAGAGCGATTGACTGTGACGTTGCGGCAGTCTTCAAAGACAAAGCCCTCGGTTCCGCAACCAAAGAAATCGCTGTCGTCGATTGTCACGCCCTGGCAACCGTCAAACTCCACTACGCCCTTGTCGCAGTAGCCGCCCTCGGTGTGGCCCATGGTCAAGTTTTCCAACTTGATGTTGTCGCAATGGATAAATTCCATCACGTTTACATAACGCGGACTTGCCAGCAGAGTGGCGTTTTTGCCTTTGCCCTTGATGGTGAGGTTGTCGCAACTGCGCAGCTGCAGGCCGTTGCCGTCAAACTGCGAGCAGTAAGTGAGTGTGCTCTGCACAGTGCCTACCTGGTCCATCCCGTAGTAGGTGGGACCTTGCTGAATCTCGCCGCTGTTGATCATCTTCTCGAGCTCGTCGGTGATGTTAAGCGGTTTATTGGCCGCTATCACGATAGTGCGGTCGGGCCCCAGTGCCTTGATGAAGTCATGGGCATTCTTTACGGTAATTGTTTTCCCTGCTGCGCTAACGCTAAGGGCAAGCGCCGCCATAGCCGTAATGGCTGTTAAAAATCTTAGTTTCATAGAAAAATGTATATTAATATTATTAGTCACACTTTAATATTTCTTAGACTGCACTAGTGTGCCGTTAGTTTAATGGTGGGTGTTACCAGCTGCCGCCGCCTCCACCGCCGCCTCCACCACCGGAGAACGAGCTGCCGCCGCCCGAGAACAAGCCGCTGAACAATGAGTCTGAGCTCGAACTGCTGGAGGCTGTGACCGCTGCCACTGATTCCCTTATTGAGTCGCTGGCGTTGCGGGTGAAGTAGTCGAGCATCATGGTGCTTGTAGTGAAGTCAGTCATGTTGCCCGCCGAGCAGTACCATTCGGGTTGCTCGATGGCGATGTGCTCAAACTGTGACACCCACTTGTCGCTGAGGCCGAATGCAATGGCATAGGGGAGTATCTCGTAGAAATACTGCGGGTCCTCGTCGACGAGCATCTTGAGGCGGTCTTGCTCGGCGGTCTCGATGAAGGTGCGCAAGCCCTGCAGCTGGCCCATGAGCTCGTTGCGGTATGGGGTGCTGGACACACATCTGTTGGTGAAGTAACTGATGAAGCCCGCAGCCGCAAGCGCCAGGATGATGTGGTTAGTGTCTACTGCCATGAGTCCGTCGTTTATCATGTTGATGTTCACAGCAATGACAAATCCACCTATTGCCGTCCACTTTAGGAAGTCAATGACTTTGTGCTTAGTGGTCCATGACCATGTGTCGCTGGCCTCCTTGCGGCGACGGTGCCCCAGGTAGTACATTCCTGCGCAACTGGTGAGCAGTGTGTAACCAAAGAACGTGGAGTCGAAGTGGTCGGATTGACTGGCAAAGCCCACGGCTATTGCAAGTGCCAGCACCATGATGCGCCACAGCCACACCGCCAGTGTGCTGGTGCGTGTGAGCGCATATTCTCCCTCATACATCTCGTTGATGCTGTTACTTACTTTCTGGAAAGCATATCCGCGGTTGTCCAGATTGTCGAGCCGCACGGTATCTTCGTCCTTGTCCTTGAAAAGAGCTTCCAGAAATTGCTGCATGTAGTAGGGTTCGTTGGGGGTGAGTGGTGCCTTGATGGATAACTCCAGCGTGGGCAAGTGATAGCCTTGCATTTGAATTTCTTTGATGTCCAGGTAACGTCGATGGGCCATTAGCGGGATGAGCGATGCCAGGTCACGGCTGTCAACGCAGTCGTCCATCACCTTGCCTACCTCGGCACTGGTCATGTCTGCCGGTGGGTGAAACGAAACGATGCGTGTGAAGTTCTTGCCTGCATTTTTAATATAACTCAGTATCAGCACGATGCCCAGCACGCCGGCGACCGCCATCCACGCATAGAAGGGTGTGGTGTTCTTCTCGTGCACTTTCCAGGTGCCCTCGGGCAGCTTGGCCGAGAGGGTGATAGCGTGATTGGCCGGCAGGTTATAGGCAAGGATGTAGATCGCTTTATTCTCCTCGTCGATCTCAACGAGAACGCTGTCGGCGTTGGTCTTTGTGCCCAGACTGCCGCTGTAGATGTGCAGCTTCTCCTTCAGTCCCTGGGGGATGCCACCTTTAAATTCCAGAATAGCCGAGAGGGTGTCGACCTGAGTGTTCCAACCTGTTCCCCAGAGGGTGTGGCACAGGAAGTCCTCGCCCTTGTACTGGTCGCTGAGGTAACGCAACCTGTAATGGATGAAGTACTTTTGCAATCCCGTGACCCTTTCTTTAGGATCGCCTATCTGGATGATTTTGTTGAATGCCTTGGTGTTGTCATTATCGACCTCAAAGTGATGGGGCACTACGTCGATGCTGTCTACCATCGTGCGGTACTTGTACTCCACGTCAGTCCCGTTGGGGCCGGGGAAGTAGTAGGAGAATGCAGTGGGGATATACCTGTAGATGCCGTGGCGAGGCTCGGTGAAGTTGACATAGAGGGACTCTGACATGTCCCAAGTGTTGTCCTCAGAGATTTGGGCCTGGACTATTACGTGGTCCAATGTGTATCCGCCCTCGTCGGCTCTAGCTGCTAGCGAGGACATGATGAGTAAAACGAGCGAAATGAGATATTTTTTCATTGATGATATATCTTGTATTGTTGTCTTGTGACGACAAGTCCCGCAGGATGGATAATTGTGTGCGGGACTTGTGTCGTAGGGGTTAACGCGTGGATTACCAGCTGCCGCCGCCACCGCCGCCGCCACCGCCGCCCGAGAACGAGCTGCCGCCGCCCGAGTAACCGCCTGATGATGACGAAGAAGTGGGGTCGACGCTTGCCGCCTGCACTGCCGAGGCAATCGAAGTGGAGACGCTGCGTGCAATGGTTGACGCAACCATAGGTGCTGTCATTGAATGGAATGAATGGCTACTGCTACTGTACCAGTCGGGGTTGTCAATCCTGATGTTGGCAAATTGTTCTACCCACTTGTCGCTCAGTCCCATCACGATGGCAAACGGGAGGATGTCATAGAAATAGCTGGGATCATCGTCGACGAGTGCCTTGAGGCGTTGTTGCTCGGCTGTCTCAATGAAACGGCGCAGGCCTTTGAGCTCGCCCAGGAGGCTCACGCGATAGTCAGTGTCGCTCACTACAAAGTTGACAAGATAACTGAGCAGTCCCATTACGATAAACAGTATCAGGAAGACATATACGGGGAAGCACATAGTGTCCATATCAGTGAGATACCAGAACAATGCGCCACCCAGGGCCGATGAAACCACTGTGGCGATGATGCCTGAGGTCCTGAAGTAGTTGCCTTGGAACGACAGTTTAGCTGCCGTCAACAGGCGAGTGAGTCCCACAAAAAACGGAGGCACACATCCGGTGAACAGTGCCACCATGGCATCATCCTCAGAGAAATCAGTCATCAGGGAACATGCTCCGGCAATCATTGCGGTAATGAAAAGCATGAGGACCCACAGGAATATCGCCCACTTGCTGGTGCTGGTGAGCTTGGTTCGGCCAGTGAATTCATTGTCCAAGGCCTTGAACGCAGCGGCCATCTCAACGTGACGGTCGCCCAGTTCGCTCAGTTTGACCGACTTCTTGTCGTCAAAGATTGCATGCATGAACTTTTGCTGATAATCAGGAGCATCGGGCATCAATGGTGTTTTCTTCTCCAACTTCAGGTCGACGTTGCTGTCTGTTTTGTCGTCTTTGTTGCGTATCTCGGTAATCTTGATGAATCCTCTGTGTGCAAACCACGGGATGAGCGAAGCCATGTCGATAGTGTCAGTGGTGTCGTCAATGATTTTGCCCACCATGGCACTGCTGATGCCGTTGGGAGGATAGAACGAAACGACCTCCACAGGCTTGCGGCCGCGGCGCAGGAATATCACCAGCAGGAATATCGCTGTCACCACGCACAGTGTCAAGATGTTACGCTTGATGGGGTCGAAATCCTTGGGTGGTATGTTCCAGTAACCTTCGGGCAGCTTGGCCGAGAGGGTGATGGCATGGCCGGCCGGCAAGTTGAACACGCGACCGGAGATTTTGTGGTTTTTCTCGTCCACGTTGATGGCCACGCTGTCGTCGTTGGTTGTAGCCCCGCGATGGCCGCTGTAGATGTGCAGTGCCTGTGCAAACCCTTTGGGGAATGGCTTGTCAAATTTGATCTCGAAATCCAGAGTGTCCACCAGAGTGTTCCATCCCGAGCCCCACACCGTGTGGCACAGGAAGTCCTCACCGTCAAAACGGTCGTGGAAGTACTTGATGTCATACTCGATGATATATGACTGGCGGCCCTTAACCGTCTTGTCGGGGTCACCTATCTGGATGATCGTGTTCTCGGCCTTGGTTTCGTCTTCTTCAACAGAGTAGAGGCGGTCCTTGACGTCAAGCACGTTGATTGTGTTTTTGTAGACAAATTCCTTGCGTTTGCCGTCAGGCATGGTGAAACCGTAGAAAAACTTGGAGGGGATGTACTTGTAAATGCCGTGACGTGGCTCGGAAAAGTCTACCATGAGCCCCTCCATCACTTCCCACGTGTTGTTCTCGTGCACGGTGGCGTCGACCATGACATATGGCAACGTGTAGCCGCCCTCGTCGGCACGAGCAGCAATTGCAGTGATTGCAAGTAAAAGTAATGAGATAAAGTATTTCTTCATTGAATAAAGGTGATGTTGTAGCATTGTCATTAGAGGACAAGTCTCGCATGTCAGTACATGCGAGACTTGTTAGATGAGTTGTGCGGTTACCAGCTGCCGCCGCCACCGCCGCCACCGCCGCCGCCCGAGAACGAGCTGCCGCCACCCGAGAATCCTCCTGACGATGATGAAGAGGTGGGGTCGACGCTTGCGCTTGCCACGGCGTCCTTGATAGAATGGCACACGGTCGATGAGATGGCGTGCGACATCATGTAGGGCGACATCATCGTTTCAGGGCGTGAGCTGTAATACCACGACGGGTTGTCAAACTTGATGTTCTTGAACTGCTCTGACCACTTGTCGCTCAGGCCAAACACCATGGCATAGGGCAGGATGTCGTAGAAGTACTGCGGGTTCTCGTCTACAAGCATCTTGAGACGGGCATGCTCAGCGGTCTTGATGAAGTCGCGCAGGCCCAGGAGCTGTCCCATGAGGTCGATGCGGTAGTCAGTGTCGATGATAGAACGGTCTATCATGTAACTGAGAGCGCACAGGATAGCTGTACCGGCATAAAAGTAGATAATGGGGTAGCAAAGATCTGCCTCGTTAAATAACTGAGTGCTAAAGAACATGGCTGCGCCAAACAGTGCCAGGCAAATGAAGTGTTCGATTGCCTTGGCTGCCGTAGACCTGATATGGCGACGATAAGCACCGTAACCGCGAACTAATGCTATAACCAGCGAAGCGCCGGCACCGGTGAATGCACCCAGTAAAGCCAAATCTTCGTTAAACATGTCAGTGACGTGGCTGGTCCAGTACACGCCCACTGCTGCTACCAGCATGAGGAGCCACCACAGTATGCCATAAGTAATGTCGGTGAGCTGGTTCTCGCCTTTGAACTTGCTGTCGAGTGCATGGGTGGCAAGCTCCATCTCAACGTGGCGGTCGCCCAGCAGGCTCAGGTAAACAGTGGATTTAGAGCCGAAGATGGCGTTCATGAATCGTGTCTGATAGGATGGGGCATCGGGCATGAGAGGACACACCTTGGTCAGCTTGAGGTCGGTTTTTTGACCGAATAACCCCTTCTCGCCGGGAACTTCGGTTATGGTGATGAATCCCTTGTGAGCAAACCATGGGATGAGCGAAGCCAGGTCCTCGGGGTCAGTGCTGTCGTCAATGATCTTGCCCACCTCGGCGCTGCTCATTCCTTCTGGGGGATAGAACGAGACGGTGCGCACGGGTTTGCGCTGCTTGTTCTTGAAGATGTCTCTGAGGTACATCACGGCTGCCGCTATTGTGATGAGCAACATTAAATACAGCATCGCCTTGTTCTTGCTCTCGGCTTTCCAGAATCCCTGGGGCAGCTTGGCCGAGATTGTGATTGCGTGGTTTGCGCCCAGATTGGTCACATGCCCCGTGATGGTGCTGCCGTTGAGTGTATAGGCAACCGAGTCAGCATTCTCGGTGCTTCCGCGTGGGCCGCTGTAAAGGTTCAGTTTGGTGTTGGCCGGGAGCGGTTTGTCAAACTTGACGTTGAAGTCGAGCGTGTCGGCCACGGTGTTCCATCCGTCGCCCCACAGGGTGTGGCACAAGAAATCCTCGGTGCTGCACCTATCGTCCAGATACTGGATGGTGTAGTGTATCTTGTAGACCTGAATTCCTTCGACAAAACTGCTGCCGCTGCCTATCTTGATGATGGTGTTCTCGGCCTTGGTTTCATCTTCTTCGACTGAATAGTTATAACCGTCAACACTGACATCCTTGATGATGTTTTTGTAAACGTTCTCTATGAACCCTCCGTCTTTGTCGGGAACTGCATAAAAGAAACGCGACGGCACATACTTGTAGATACCGTGGCGAGGCTCGTCGAAATCAACCACCAGGGTCTCGGTGATGTCCCACTTGTTGTTCTCGTGCACCACGGCATCGATTGTGGTGTGTCGCAGCGTGTAGCCGCCCCTGTCGGCCCTGGCCCAAGAGAAGGCCAGGACGACTATGGCGACAAATGATAAATATCGCTTGTTATTCATGCTATTACGGTGTATTAAACGCCAAAGGCCGAAGCTACGTCAACATTCTGGCGCTCAGAAGCGTCGTCAACCTGGAAGTAAGGCACCTTGGTGAATCCAAACATGCTTGCGATGATGTTTGTGGGAACGGTCTGCACGCGGTTGTTCTGCTCGCGGGCTGTGCCGTTGTAGTAGCGGCGGCTTTTCTCGATGTCGCCCTCGATGCCTGTGAGCTGGCGCTGAAGCTCAAGGAAGTTAGTGTTAGCCTTAAGCTCGGGATAAGCCTCGAGGCGCACCATGATGTTGCGCAGGTTAGCGCTGATTTCCTTCTCGGCCTCAATCTTCTCGGCCAGAGTGCCGCCTTCCTTGCGTGCCATCACTACTTTCTCAAGAGTCTCGGCTTCATGCTTAGCATAGGCCTTTACAGTTGCCACGAGGTTGGGGATCATGTCGTGACGCTTCTTGAGATAAACGTCCATTGTAGAGAAGGCTTCCTCCACGTTGTTGCGGCCTCTTACAAGTCCGTTATACATTCCCATCACGATGAGTGCGAGGACTACTACCACTACCAGTACAATTGCAGTTGTCATAATATAACAAATTTTTTATGGTTAATAATTCGTCTGTTGATTTATTTCTTACAAAGATACAGATTTTTTGCAAAAAAACACGCAAATCACAATATTTTTTGAACAAAAACATGCAATTTGCGTGCCAATAAAGTTTTTATCTTGAAAAAGGTGGGTTTTATCAATTATGCAGGGGGCGATTATGCGAAGACCTTTGAAATGAAGGAAGGAGCGAAGCAAGCCTTGTGGCTGTCCTCCTTAAAAGTTATCGGCCAGAGTAGGCTGTGTCATAGCCCACGAGGCGGTCATAGCGCTCGCCCATGGCACGGCTGTAGACCTTGACCGAGTAGCGGTTAACGGTCTGGTACTTGTCGCCCTCGATGGGTGAAGTGAGCCCGGTGTAAGTGCCGTCGGGCACCCACAGGTACTGGTAGTTGTAGGCTCCTTGCTTGAGCAGCAGGTCGTTGACATAACAGCCTGTTGCCGCGTCATATCTCATTGCGGTCACGTTAGCGGGAAGTCCCTGTGTGAACTCTCCGTCGAGAAAAAGGGTGCCGCCGGTGAGTGGTCTGCCAGTATTGAGCACAAAGTGTGTGACGCAGTAGTCGGCCTCGGTGGCGCCGTTGTCGCTCTCGCTGTTGCGCACCGTGAAGTGGCCAAATTGGGTTTGGTCATACAGATATTGCTTGTTGTTGCGGGGCAGGTCCACGGGCAGCTGGGCGTGATAGTAGGGCTCAAAGTACTGTATTTTCACATTGCCCAGGTTGTATCCCTTGGTGTTTACTGTCTCGATGCGCCGGTACTCGTTGCCTGCGGTGAATACCAGCTGCTGGTTGTGGTCATAGGTCACCTTGCCCATCTCTACCATCATGGGCTTGGTGATGATGCGCTCGTTGTCGGTGCGGGTGTTCTGGCTGACAACCAGTTTCAGGTCATTGTAGGGGTCGCTTATTGCTCCCATCTTGTAGCTCACTTCCACAGCCACCTGCTGGTGCTCGTTGTTGTAGTCCATGTCGGTGTTGGATGTGGCGGTAGCCATGACGTCGACAAGGTGCTCGCACACTGAGAAGCGCGTCTGGAACAGAACGTTGTCGGGGTCGTCCTGCTCGTAGACGGTGAGCAGGTAGTTGCCGCTCTTGGTGAGCTTGAAGTCTTCGTTGGGCAAGGCGAAGTTGTAGTGGCAATATTGCACGAATGTGGCCTGGCTGTGGTCATAGTCGGTGATGTCGCCATAGTTGAAACCGTCCACATATTCGCTTTCGACCAGTTCCGAGGGCTGCCAGTTGGCATTACAGTGCTTGACGCTGTAGCGCAGATAGTGCTCGTCAAAGTCCATGTAGTCAAAGTCCACGTTGATCTTGTCGACACTGCCCATGACTATCACGGGCGGCATGTAGGCATTGCTCAACGGTGCCACCTTGAGGGTGCGCACATTGGGGTCGATGATTTTAGTGCGAGTGTCTTGCGGCTCTTGTGCCTGGGCTGTAGTTGCCACAATGAGGCAAGCCGCAGTGAGTAGTATGTTGCGTATCATGTGATGCGAATTTTCAGTGTTATGCTACAAAGGTAATAATTTTTTGTGTAAATTTGCATTAAAAATATGCTATAAGGATGATTATGATGATATTTAGATACAAATTGTCCTTTGCGGTTTAATTCAGGGAAACTATGTTTAAGACATTGTACAAACAGATAGGGCAGTATAAGACTGCCGCCGTCCTCACTCCGGTTTTCATCATGCTTGAGGTTGCTCTTGACGTGCTCATCCCTTATGTCACGGCATCACTCATCGACGACGGCATCAATGCCGCTCACTTGGGCAATGTGTACAAGTATGGAGCCATCATGCTGGGCATGGCGCTCATGAGTCTGCTGCTGGGCATCACGGCCGGGCGGTTCTCGGCCTATGCGTCGTCGGGTTTTGCATGTAACGTGCGCAGTGCCATGTACCGCAACATCCAGCGCTTTGCCTTCAGTGACATTGACAAGTACAGCACCGGTGGCCTGGTGACCCGCATGACCACTGATGTGACCAACCTGCAGAATGCTTTCCAGATGCTGCTCCGCATCTCGGTGCGTGCTCCGCTCAACATGGTGTCGAGCATCATCATGTGCTTTGTCATCAGCGGACAAATGAGCCTGATTTTCATTGTGGCTGCAGCGTTCTTGTCGCTTGTGTTGTTTTTCATAATTAAGGCGGTCTCAAAGGTGTTTGCCCGAGTGTTCATGCAATATGACGTGCTCAACACCAGTGTGCAGGAAAACGTGACTGCCATCAGGGTGGTCAAGGCATTTGTGCGCGAGGACCATGAGTATGATAAGTTTGAACTTGCGGCGGCCCAGTTGCGCAAACTGTATGTCAAGGCCGAGAGCCTCATGGCCATTAACCACCCGGTAATGAATCTGGTGGTGTATGGTAGCATCATTGCTATATCGTGGTTTGGTGCACAATTTGTGGTTGGCGGACAACTCACCACAGGCCAGCTCACGTCGCTGTTTACTTATGTGATGACCATATTCATGTCGCTGATGATGCTTAGCATGATATTTGTGCAGATCACGATGAGTGCAGCCAGCGGCAGGCGAGTGGCCGAGATCATCGATGAAGTACCTGACATAACCAACCCCTCAAATGCCGAGGCTCAGATAAATGATTCTAGCATAGACTTTGACAACGTGAGCTTTGCCTATAAAGGCGGTAGCGGCGAGTATGCCCTGCATGGCATAGACCTCCACATCAAGGCCGGGCAGACGGTGGGCATAATAGGCGGTACGGGTAGCGGCAAGTCATCGATGATAAACCTGCTGAGCCGCCTGTATGACGTGTCGCGCGGATCGGTAAGGATAGGCGGCAGGGATGTGAGGAAGATTGACTTGACAACGTTGCGCAACAATGTGGCCGTGGTGCTGCAAAAGAATGTGCTGTTCTCGGGCACTGTGATAGAAAACCTGAGATGGGGCAATCCCGATGCCACACTGGATGAATGCCGGGAGGCATGCAGCACCGCATGTGCCCATGAGTTTATAGAGCAGATGCCGCAGGGCTATGACACCTATCTGGAACAGGGTGGGGCAAACCTCTCGGGCGGACAGCGGCAGCGCCTGTGCATAGCGCGGGCATTGCTCAAGAAACCGCTGGTCATTGTGCTGGATGATTCAACCAGTGCATGCGACAACGATACCGACAGGCGCATACGGCAGGCATTTGCCCTACAGCTGCCCGGAGTAACAAAAATCATCATCAGCCAGCGCATCAGCAGTATACAGGACTGCGAACGGATACTGGTGCTGAACAACGGTCGCATGAGTGGATGGGACACTCATGAGAACTTGCTGAAGAGCAATCAGATATATAAAGAAATTCATGCTTTGCAAAACGACGCTGCCGCCGACTTTGACGCCGGCAAGGCGAGAAAGGAGGGTGCACAATGAAAACCGCTAACCGACGAGGAGTGCTCATGAGACTCGTGCACATGGTGCTGGCACAATATAAATTCTCGTGCCTAGCTGTGCTGGCATGCATCATAGTCACATCATTGACCACGCTTGCCTCAACGCTGTTTACTCGCACGCTCATCGATGACTATATCGTGCCCATGACCCAGCAGAGCAATCCGTCGTTTGCTCCGCTGGCCCACACGCTCACCGTGCTTGCCGTGATTCTGATTGTGGGAGCCTTGTGCTCTTATCTGCACAGCCGCCTCATGATCAATGTGACTCAAGGCACAATGTATGGCTTGAGGACACGCATGTTCTGGCACATGCAGTCATTGCCGGTATCTTACTTCGATACACATCAGCATGGCGACATCATGTCGCGATATACCAACGATGTTGACACTTTGCGACAAATGATCAATCAGAGTCTGCCTCAGGTGCTCAACTCGCTCATAACTCTATCCGTGACCTTTGCCAGCATGCTCATGCTCAATGTGCCCTTGGCTATAGTTGCCCTGGCAATGGCGCTGATCATGGCCATGGCAACTACCCAGCTGAGCAAGCGGTCGCGGTCGCATTTTAAGGCTCAGCAGAAGAAACTGGCCGAGGTAAACGGCTACATCGAGGAGATGATGTCAGGGCAAAAGGTCGTTAAGGTGTTCTGTCACGAGGACAAGGCAATCGAGGACTTTGAGCGACTCAACGAGCAGCTGCGCGACAGCACCTATAACGCTAACCGCATAGCCAACATCGTGATGCCCGTCAATGGCAACCTGGGTCAGCTGAGCTATGTGCTCATAGGCGTCATCGGGGCCACACTGGTACTCAGCGCGCACGTCGACCTGTCGCTGGGCACACTGGTGGCGTTCCTCACCCTCAACAAGAGTTTCTCGCGTCCCATTGCTAACGTGAGCCAGCAGGTCAACAGCGTGCTCAATGCAGCAGTGGGTGCTGAGCGTGTGTTTGAGTTGCTCGACGAGGAACCGGAACAAGACTGCGGAACTGTCGAACTGGTGAATGCCGTGCAGGACGATGACGAGACACTGCTACTGCCCGTGATACAGCGCACCGGGCTGTGGGCGTGGCACATACCTGCCCCGCAGGGAGGCAAGCCCAGGTTTGTCAGAGTAGACGGTGGCATCGAGTTTGAGGGAGTAGACTTTGGCTATGTGCCGGGCAAACAGGTGCTTCATGATGTGACCATCAGCGCTATGCCCGACCAGAAGATAGCCTTTGTGGGTGGTACCGGTGCCGGCAAAACCACTATCACTAACCTCATCAACCGCTTCTATGACATCCAGTCGGGGCGCATAACATGCGATGGCATTGATATTGCCGACATTAAGAAATCCCATTTGCGTCGTTCGCTCGGCATGGTGCTTCAGGAGACCAACCTGTTCACGGGTACGGTGCTCGACAATATACGCTACGGTCGCCTTGATGCTACCGACCAAGACTGCATAGAGGCTGCCAAGTTGGCAAATGCCGACAACTTTATTCGTCGCCTGAGCGACGGCTACCACACCGTGCTCACAGGTGGAGGAAGCAACCTGAGCCAGGGCGAGCGCCAGCTTCTTGCCATTGCCCGTGCCGCAGTGGCCGACCTGCCCGTACTCATTCTTGACGAAGCAACCTCGTCGATCGACACCCGCACCGAGACCATGGTGCAGCGTGGCATGGATTCCTTGATGAAGGGCCGCACCACCTTTGTCATTGCCCACCGCTTGAGCACCGTGCGCAATGCCGACTGCATTATAGTCCTTGACCACGGCCGCATCATCGAGAGCGGCACCCATGACCAGCTGTTGTCGCAGCGCGGCAAGTACTACCACCTCTACACCGGCCACGACATAACCTAGTACATGCCGGCCCACAAGAGCCCCCGTCACGGAACGGCCGGCATTCCCGGCTATTCCGGGCTTTCCGGCTTACCCGGGTTTATCTGGCTTGGCTGGTGCCTTATTTTTGCGTGGCTTTGAGTGCTTCTAGCTCTTGTTTCAAGGATGCTATTTGGGCTTTTAGAGTGTTGATTTCGGCTTGTTGTTGTTCAATGATTTGTTTCTGAGTGCCGCGGTGGTCGAGTCGGGCGGCGGTCATTCGCTCGCGTATGCCTCCCTGTTCCACAAATTCCCTGTCGCGTTTCTCGAGGAATGATTTCATGGCTCTATCTACCATGTGACACAGGCATATAGCTACATTAGCCATCTCCTCGTTGTTCCATCGTCCGTAGAAAGGACGGTAGTCACTTTCATCGCTGTGCTCTTTGCAAAATGTGCGCAGGCTATCAAAACGCGTTTTGTTACCCGTTGCCCATTCCACGAGGTTGTGTTGTTTGATATAGTCCATATAATCCTCGAGCAGTTCCTGGTTGCTTCCCCGGGCGATGCCCAGGAGTTTGATTTCAACTTCGAGTGAAGTCTGTCCATCGGTCAGTCCCTCGGCGATGTTCTGTTTTATGGAACGCGCAGCTTGCACCATCTGGTCGACCGTGCGGTCACCATACCGTGGCAAAAAACGCTCGCAGAAGGTTTTGGTCAGTTGCACCAAGACATCGCTCTTGCGATAGAAATGCAAGTCGGTGTACACGGTAGCCTTTCTCAAAACACTGGGAACACCGTCATTGTATCTATTGAGGATTACATCTTTAGGACTCATATCTATATGCTTTATAATCAACAAATTTAAGAATTATTCTCAACAATACAAAATAAATGGGTGTTTTTTTAGAGAAAAAAGAGAACACCGGCATTCCCGGTAATTTCGGCATTTCCGGAGTTGCCGGCATATCCGGTATTGCCGGGAGTACCATTTATTAAAAAAAACACCACTAAACTATTGTGACTTTAAGAAAATTACCTTAAATTTGCAGTGTCTTCACGCGGATGGCATTATGTGTGCCGGGATTGTCGCATAGAGTTGCGGTATGGGCGTGGGGATTCCAGTATTAAAGAAGGCGTTTATTGCGCTTTGTTCTTGACGTTCCAGAAGCCTGAGAAACTTTGAGTTACTGTCAAGGAACAATGCAACAATAGATGCCCATAGGTATGTTATATAGGCATGCACTTTATTGCGTGAGCGGGATGATTGTATCCACTCATGACAAGTGTATAGTTATATCATATCCGCGTGGGGTCTTAGTTGCTCGTTCTGACAGTAATGGGCAGTCTCAGGGCCTTGGAACGTAGGACGGGTAAATACAGGTCCTGCGCTTTTTTTATGCCCTGGAAAGAAATGAA
>JAKSLZ010000053.1 GCA_024400935.1 Muribaculaceae bacterium
GTTGTCGCCGCTCTTGACCACATGCTCGATGTAGCCGCTGGCCGCAGCCTGTGCTCTCTTAGCTTCCTCTTCTTTCTTCTTAGCCTCAGCCTCAGCGGCTTTCTTGGCCTCGGCCTCTTTCTTCTTAGCCTCAGCTTCGGCAGCCTTCTTGGCAGCTTCTTCCTTCTGAGCCTCGGCATCAACGTTGTCCTTAGCAGGAATCTTGAGTTTCTGTCCCAGCTGTATGTTATCGCCGGTGAGGTTGTTGGCCTTCTTGATGTCGGCCACGCTCACGCCATAGGTGGTGGCGAGTTTGCTCAGGTTGTCACCGCTCTTGACCACGTGCTCGATGTAGCCGCTGGCCGCAGCCTGTGCTTTCTTAGCCTCTTCTTCCTTCTTCTGGGCCTGTGCGGCGGCCTTCTTGTCGCTGTCGTCCACTACAGGAATCTTAATGTTCTGGTCGAGCTGTATGTTGTCGCTGGTGAGGTTGTTGGCCTTCTTGATGTCGGCGACGCTCACACCATAGGTCTCGGCGAGCTTGCTCAGGTTGTCGCCCACTACAATCTTGTGGATGAAGAACTTGCCGTCGTCAGTGACTGAGTCGCCTGCTTGCTTGCGGGCCTCTATCAGTTCGGGAACCTTAGACTCAACGTCATGATCGTTCTTGCTCTCGAGGTAATTGAAGTAGTCCTCAAACGAGCGTCCCTCGTTGAGCAGGAGCTGGAAGTTGCCCTCGCTGATGAGCACCTGGTGCAGTCCTTCGGGGATAACCTTGTCCTTGTCGTTTTCATATACGGTGCGGTAATGTACCACCTCGTCATAGTTAGCAAAGCCCTTGACAACGAGCAGTCCCAAGTGACCGAATGTCATCTGCTCCAGGTCATAGTCCTTGACAACGAATGAGTTGAAGTTGTGGCGTGCCACCTCATAGAGCAGCAGTCGTGAGCTCACTGAGTCGGTGGGGTAGAGCAGGATGAACACGTGTGGCTTGTCGTGGTCTTCCTTGAACGGGGTGAACTTGCGCTCAAGGTCGGCCGGAGTGGTGTCGTTGCCCAGTCGTGTGCTCCATATCATGCCTCGGGTGTTAGTAGAGCCGCCCGAGAGCTTGCGTCCCGAGTTGAGCTGCTTAACCATGCCCGAAGCCACCGGGGTGATGTCGGTCTCGGGGTAGCGCTGGAGCATGTCCTTGAGGGTTTCCTTGAACTTGTCGTAGTTCTTCTGGGTGACATAGCTCAGAGCGTCGATGAACATGAACTTGGGCATGATCTTAGAGAGCGGGTATTTGCTCATCATCTGTGCATAAGCCCCGTGCACGGCATCGTTGTTGTTTGCCAGATAGTCGTTGTAGGCCTGCTCATACATTAATTCCTGCTCCACCTCCATGTTCTTGAGGTTGTCAAGGTAGTTGGGGTCTTGCATAGCCTGGCCATACTTAGAGTCGGCAAAGCTGGTGAGGATGGTGTCGCGGCACACACTGGCCTTAGCGAGCTGTCCGTAGCGCATGTACATGAGGTACATGTTGTAATAAGAGTCGAGGCGGTAGATGTTGTCGGGGTAGCGGCGCAGGAGCTCTTCAAACTGGAACTCGGCAGCGTCGGCATCCTCGAGCTTGTCCTTGAGAATCACGCCCATGTTGTAGAGGCCCTCGACGATGATGTCGTGGGCTGCCTGTATCTGTTCCTCGGTCTTGGGAATCTGCTTGAGGTAATATTCCTCGTAGTGCGGGTCTTCAGAGCGCTTTTGTGCCTCCTTGTCCATCTTGGTGCTGTCGTTGGGGTTAACGGCAGTGCTGTCGCTGGGGTTAGATGATGCATCAGTGTCTGATTCATCGCCCAGCGAGAAGGTGTTCTTGTTGCGGCGGCGCCAGTTGTCCTCGAGCTTGCGGTTGCCCCACGTTTGCTGGAACTGTGTCTTGCCGGCGTTCTTGGTGGCTGTGTTATAGAAGTACCACGAGTTGTCGTTGTTGATCTGGTAGGTAGTGGGCTGGTTGCCCTTTTGCTGCATGTTGTTGCCTTGTGCCGCTTGTTGCGCCATGTATTCCTCGCGCTTGGCGGCGTCGGCTTCCTCCTTCTCTTTCTTCTTGAGCTCGTCAATGATCTTCTTGATTACCTTCTTTTGCTCTTCAAGGGGCATCTTAGACAGGGTGAGCAGCGAGTCTTGCAGGGTCACGTTCTGTGAGTACACTGCGAGTTCGTCGAGCACGTCGCTGCGCTGCTTGAGCTCCTTGTAGTTGGGGTATGTCTCGTTGATGAGGGGTATAGCCTCAGAGTAACAGGGCTGTGCTTTGTCATACTTGTGCTGGGCAAAGTAGATGCCGCCCAGGGTGAGCTGGCTGATGGCCTTGTCCACGCCGTTGCGGGTGCTCTTCTCGGCCGCCTTGATGTAGTTCTCGATGGCGTGCACGGTGTCCTGTCGCGACAGATACAGGTTGCCTATCGCGTAGTAGATCTGGTCCAGATACTCCTTGTTGCGGTCAAAGCGTGCCATATTGCGCAGGGCCTTGACCTCGCTGCTCACGTTGTAGCCGGTGAACACGGCGCTCTGCTTGATGCGGGCGTTGAACTTGGTGCGGTAAGTGCTGCTGTTGCTGCTGCCCGCCTTCTTGTAAGCCTGGTAGGCCATGGTGTTGTTGCCGGCTTCTTCATAGAGCTGTCCCAGCAGGAAGTGCAGGCGCACCTTCTGCGAGCCCTTGGCTCCACGTGCGGCGCGTTCCAGATAGGGGATGGCCTGCTCGTTCTTGCGGTCCTTGATGTAATAGTCGGCAAATGCCAGGTTGGCCAGCGAGCGTATGCGGCTGTTGTCAATCCTGTCGATGTGGATGTGTGCCAGCACGTTGTCGGCCTCGTTGGTCCATCCCATCGCGCAGTAGCACAGCGCCTCCCACACCTGGGCCTCCAGGGCCAGGTCTTCTTTCCATGTGAAATGGCGTGAGATGTAGCGGAATGTGGCTGCTGCATTGAGGAAGTCACCCTTCATGTACTCGCTCTTGGCCAGCAGGTACCATGCGTTGTGCAGGAACGGGTTATACTCCTCGCGTTTCATCCATTCCTTGTACTTGGGGTCAGCCCCCTTGCCGGCCTTTTTCTTGGGTTTTTTCTTGATAGAGTGCAGGGCGATGGCCTTTTGCATCTTCTCGATGGTGCGGTCAAAGCTGCCGCCCGGTTGCGGAGCCTTAGGGTTGGCCTTGGCCTCGGCGGGATGCACAAAGAGCATCTGCGAGTAGTCGTCCTGATACTCATCTTCGAGCACTTTTATCTGCTCGTCGTAGTTTGTTTTGCCATGGTAATAGACATTGTACCTGGTGTTTAGCGACTGCCAAAAGCGCGAGCCGGCGGTATTCTTCTTGGCGCTGCACGCCTGAAGCAATATCACCGTCGCAATCATGAACAGCGGGGCTAGTCGGTACAATTTTTTCATTAAAAGACGTCTTTAATCTATAATATAACGCAAAGTTACAATTTTTATTGCACACGGCAAGAAAAAACGCTAGCCGCATTACGTTTTGGTACCTATTCAGAAATGGGGATTATCTCGTGCAGATCTCGTGGAACTTTTAGGGCTGAAAGAATTAACTACACAGCAATGCAATGTAACACCCCGCGCAGATCTCGCTGATCTCACGGATTTTTTTTAAAAAATATAAAGATATTGACAACGAGAGGCTGAAAGCCGACACGCACAAAGCTGCGCTTTGGGCACATAACCCCCACCGAAAGGAGTGAAACGACTGCCGGTGGGGGGTGTGAAGTGTGACAAAATCGCGGTTGAAGACCGCTACCTTGTATGTTTCGAGGTGGCGGTATTCAACCGTAGTTACTGAAATAAAAATTATTAAAATAATTAGTGTCCTGAAAAAAGAAAATAGTTTATTTGTGAATTTATGCTTATCTTTGTGGCAGATTATTCACATTAACTTTAAAAATAAAAACATTATGAAAAAAGTTATTGCAGTTTTATGTATGCTGATGGTAGCTGTGTGTGGCATAGGCCTCGCAGCCTCAGCAGCCAATGGCTCAAAAGCCAAGAAGTCATCCAAGTCGCACAGATGCGAATGCGACATGTGTGTAGTTCCTTCGGATTACAACAGAGGAAATTTAAATACTCACAGATGCTATAACACAAAGACACGTAAATACTATTACAAAGGTAAACCTGTATATTTGTGTAGTACATGTGATATATGCATGTCTGGTGATGACACCGATTTCCCTTATTGTGATTATGATTGTCGTTGTTCCCCTAAGCGACACAATTGATGCTTTGATTTAGACGAGAAAAAATAGCTCCGGGAGTTCTTTGTTGTAACTTCCGGAGCTATTGTGTTTCCCCCTGTGTTGGGGTTATTCGTTGACGAGCATCAGGAACTCGTCGTGGATGGGGGCGGGCATGGCTATGCCACGCTTTTTGAGTGACTTGCACCAGCCCATGCGATCGGCAGGGATGAGGGTGTAGAGCACGTCGCGAAACTCCTCGATTTCGTCCTCGGTGTACTGGTCTGACGGCCGTCCGGCATAGCGGTCCAGGTGCTCGTCCTCGTAGTACACAGCGGCTTTGCCCAGACCTTCCAAGAGGGTTTGCGACGGGCACACCTCATTAGTAGTGCAGCAGTCGTCGCTGCACGACTCCTGCTCGTCGGGGATGATTGCTGCCGGTTCCTCATCGCTATGATTCTTGCGGTCGTGGAGCCACAGTGGCAGTCCCACGGCTACAAGGATGAGTATGAGGATGATAGATGCAATCATTGGTTTTTTTAGTTCTTTGCCGGCTGTTCCGGATAGACCGGAAGTGCCGGAATTGCCGGTCTATCCGGCAGATCCGGGTTAGAGGTTGAATTCCTTCTTCAGAGTGTCAACATAGTCGAGTTTCTCCCAGGTGAAGAGTTCCACCTCAACGGGAGTTTTCTCGGGACCGAAGTGCTTGGTCACAACCTTGCATTCGCGGCCCATGTGGCCCAGTGCAGCAGTCTCCTGATAGATGGGGTTGCGCAGCTTGAGGCGTTTTTCGATAGCCGCGGGGCGCATGTCGAAGGCGCGGTTCAGTACCTCGGCAATCTCGGCATCGGTCTTGTCGACCTTGGCTGTGCCATAAGTGTTGACATAGAGGCTGATGGGCTTAGCCACACCGATTGCATAGCTCACCTGGACGAGCATCTCGCGTGCCACGCCGGCTGCCACTGCATTCTTGGCGATGTGGCGTGCTGCGTATGCCGCGCTGCGGTCAACCTTGCTGGGATCCTTGCCGCTGAAGGCACCGCCGCCGTGTGCACCGCGTCCGCCGTAAGTGTCAACGATGATCTTGCGGCCTGTGAGACCTGTGTCGCCGTGAGGACCGCCAATGACAAACTTGCCTGTGGGGTTGACGTGCAGGATGAGCTTGTCGTCAAAGAGTGCCTGAACCTCGGCGGGCAGCATAGCCTTAACGCGGGGGATGAGGATGGTTGCCACGTCCTCACGAATCTTGGCCAGCATCTGCTCGTCGGCCTTGAGCTGAGCCTCGCAGGTGTCGTTCTCGGGAGCCACGAAGTCATCGTGCTGGGTGCTGATGACGATGGTGTGGATGCGCACGGGCTGGTTGGTCTCGCTGTCATATTCCACAGTCACCTGGCTCTTAGCGTCGGGGCGCAGATAGGGCATCAGGTCAGTGGTTTTGCGTATGTCCTGGAGCTCGCGCAGCAGCATGTGCGAGAGGTCGAGGGTGAGGGGCATGTAGTTAGGTGTCTCAGTGCATGCATAACCGAACATCATGCCCTGGTCGCCAGCGCCTTGCTCCTCTTCAACGGCACGTTCCACACCGCGGTTGATGTCGGGTGACTGAGCGTGCAGAGCGTTGAGGATGCCGCACGACTCGCCGTCAAACTTGAGCTCGCTGCGGTTGTAGCCAATGCCGGTGATTACCTCGCGCACTGTGTCGATGAGGTTGAAGTTAGATGTGCTCTTTACCTCACCGGCAACAACTACCTGGCCGGTTGTAACGAGGGTTTCGCATGCTACCTTAGAGTTCTTGTCGCCAGCCAGATACTGGTCGAGGATAGCGTCACTGATTTGATCGGCAACTTTGTCGGGATGCCCTTCACTTACTGATTCAGATGTGAATAAATAATTCATTTTCCATTCTTTTAATTGTGCCGCATTGCGGTTGCGGCAAGGGTTATGTAAAAGTGGAAAATGCTAAAATCGATAGATGGATAATGTGATGGTTATCGCAGTTTTAGCATTTTTTCAAGTGGTTGCAAGCAGCCAAATTTGTCCACTGTGTTTCTTAAAGCGGGTGCAAAGGTACAACTTTTTTTTCAATTGTCAAAATTATTTGCAATGTGCGCAACCACTCAGCAATAGGTCTATCTCGTACAGAACTCAGAATAACAGAACTATACACCACCGGGGACTATCTCGCGCAGATCTCGCAGATCACGCAGATTTTAATCTAAAAAAATAAATAATCATATGATTAATCCGTGAAATCCGTGAGATAATCCCCATTGGTGTGTTGTTGTCTTGTAAATCGGTGAGTCGTGAGCACACGATAGCATCATCAATGTTCCCCTGGGGGTTATTTTTTGATGGTGATGAACTGGTCTTGGTCTTTGACCTTTTTGCCGTTTACATAATACTTGGGGCTGCCCATTGTGCCATTGTGGTTGTCGATTTGCAGTGAGTCGGGCTTGCCGTCGGTCCAGTGGATTATAAACACAGGGCAGTCCTCGAGCTTGGTGCCTATGCCCACGCTTGTAGACACAAAGAGGTGTGGCCGGCTGTAGTTGTTGAACTTGACGTTGAACTCAAACGGGAAAACTCTCTGGACGAGCTCGGTCTGTGCTATGGAATCGACTACCACAGAGTCAATATCTTCGGTCAAAGAGTCGGTGTCGCTGGCGGCAATGACGTCGCTAGATGCATCTTCGTCGGAAGTGACCTTGAGCGAATCGCGCATGTTGCCCGCAATCACTTCAAACCACAGGTCGTTGACGTTGATTTTGCCGGGGCCACTGGTGGTGTCGAGCATGTTGATGCCCTGGTCGTTCTGTACCTGGATGTAATAAGACAAGAAGGGGTATCGCTGGCAGCTGACAAGCATGCAGGCGATGACGGCAGCAAATGATAAAACAAGTATCTTCTTCATTGTGGAGAAATAAATTATATCTGGTACAAAGATAGTGCTTTTGCCTTACACTTGCAACAGGTCACAACCCGTTAATAATTGCCCGGTTGTGACTTTTGCCACGTTTGTAGCACAAAAATGCGACATTTGGTCTATTTTATTTGGTATAGGTGTTGTAATTTTGTAACTGACCACGATTTGCTCAAGGCTAAGCCCAGCGAATTGCACAACACAAAGGTGTTAAGTACCTATTTTGAAGGCAAGTGCGTGTACAAGAAATAATTAACAAATAAAAATCCTATACAAACGAGAGAGAGGGCAATATCGGTATTGTCCTCTCTCAATATTATAATAAACCCGTGATTACAACACGCCTTGCGCCATCATGGCTCGTGCCACCTTCATGAAACCTGCCACATTAGCACCCTTTACATAGTTGACTGTTCCATCAGGATTCGTGCCATACTTGCAGCACTGCTCGTGTATGCTGGCCATGATACCCTTGAGACGCTCGTCTACTTCCTGGGCTGTCCACGACATCTTTTGTGTGTTCTGTGCTTTCTGTGAGAGCTAATTTATTCTTTTTGCAAGATGATGTTGATGATTGCGTTCATGTCGGCAATGTCGACAGTTCCTTCGCCGGTCACATCGGCACGGCCAGCGTACTTGCTTGCCGAGTCTTTGCCCAGCATGATGCCAATGAGGATATTCACATCGCTGATGTCTACCACGCCGTCGTCGTTAACATCGCCAGGAACACCCACATCAGTGCCAATCTTCACGATAGTTCTAAACAACTTCCAGTCGCTGGCCTTGTAAGTGTCCTCCTTACCCTCGTTTACAAACAGGGGGATGTTGTAGTTGCTGAACGCAGCCTCGTTCATCGCCTGGGGAGTAGCATTTACATTGGTCACGCTGCGCAGGCCGGTACAGCCCTTAAATATATTTGCGGGGATGGAAGCAGAGGTCTCGATGTAGAGCGAAGTCAAGCCTGAACAGTTCTGGAATACACTATCGGCGAGGTGTGTAATATTCTTGGGCAGAATGAGTTCGCCGGTAAAGCCCTTACAGCCGCTAAATGCTTCCAAATAGATTTCTGTAACCTTGTTGGGGATTTCAAGACGGCCTGTGAAACCAGTGTTCTTGAATGCCTCGCCGCTAATACCAGTAACAGTCTCGGGAATGTGGAGCGTACCCTTCATGCCAGTACAGTCCTTGAATGTACTATTATAAATTGTTGTGAGCGGTCCGCCAATATAGAGACCACTGAAACCTGAACAACCAATGAATCCTCTTTCGCCCACAAATGTTACACTTCCCGGGATATCCAGTTCACCTGTGAGACCTGAACAGTACTCAAATGCACCATGACCAATTGAAGTAACAGTTGACGGAATTACCAGCTCGCCTGTAGCACCACTACATCCTTCGAATGCAAAACTACCAATTTTAGTAACAGTACGAGGAATAGTTATAGACTTGAGGCCAACGCAGTTAGAGAACAATCCATTAGGAATTTGGGGATTACTGTTCAGTTTATAACCCGTGATTCCTGTACAACCAGAGAATATCCAAGACCCTAAGGTTGTTGCATTGGTTGGAACGGTAACGGTACCAGTGAGACCTGTACAATTTTTAAAAGCTCTATCTCCAATACTTGTTATTGATGACGGCAGTGAGAGCTGACCCTTGATAGAACTACCCGAGAATGCATCCTCTTCTATCGAGGTCACTGTAGAGGGCAGTACTACCTTTTCTATATTTTTCGCCATAGCAAATGCATATTTGCCAACGCTTGTCACGGTGCATCTGTTTCCGTTCAGGTTGACCGACTCGGGAATTGTAACTGTGCCCGATACATTTTGATAATTACTATCCATGTCATACTTGGCATAGGTTACATAACATGTCTTTTTATCATCGTTCATAGTGTAGATGATATTGTCGGGGCCCATACTTGTATTGAGGAATTTCTTCCAAACGCTGTGGCTCGCATACTTAGATCTGTAACTATCGTTGACAATAAGACTAATATAAAAATTGTCAAACGTGTTTTCGTAAACCGTAGGAGGAGTACTACAGTTCATGTAGATAATTTCAATGGGAGTTTCAGAGAATGCATATTCTCCCAAACTTGTCACCACTTTAAAGATAGCTTCTTTTAAAGCTGTACCCCTAAAAGCAGCAGCTCCGATTGTTGTACACTTATCTATTTCAACTTCTTGCAACGATTTACAGCCATCAAATGCATTATTACCGATAGTCTTGATGTTAATAAGGTTAATATTAGCAAGTTTTGGCAAATCCTTAAATTGCTCAGCAGCGATTGCAGTTATATTAGTGCCCAGAGTTACTGTCTCAAGATTATTGCACTCCCTAAACGCGGTTGACGCAAGCGATGTCAACTTGTTATTAAAAGTAAGGGTTTCGATACCTGAACCTGCAAATGCACTTCCACTGATTGTGGTGAGTGAGGCTGGCATTGTAAACTCATGCAAACTCGAGGTGTTAGCGAAACTATACTTACCAATCTGTGTTAAGGTGCTGGGGAGTTCAATCTTGCCAATTGAGCTACAGCCCGAGAACACATAATCATTAATTGTAGTTATCTTATTGCTCACATGAACGGCATTCTTGATTCCCGAACAGTTAGCAAAAGCATAACTACCCACTGTTGTGACAAAGTCACTCATAATAAGAGTACCGAAGCCCGAGCAATTTTGGAACGCACGACCGCCCAAGGTCTCTAACTGACTGGGCAGCCTAAGTTCTCCATGAAATCCCGAGCAATTTTGAAACGCATACTGGCCAATTGAGGTAATGTAGGCTGACATCTGAAGGGTACCATCAAAACCCTTGCAACCACGGAACGCATAATTACCGATTGAGGTCACGCTAAAGGGAATAACCAGTTTACCTGTGATACCTGTACAATAAGAAAACGCACCACTACCAATCTGGGTCACGGTGTAGGTCTTATCGTTGTAAGTTACTGATGAAGGGATAACGAGATCGTGCATACCCTCACCCCAGTTACCATAGTTTGATTCACCGGCTGCAATAGCTTCGCTCTGACTGGCGTACTTATTACCGCAGTTACTTGTACTGGTGTAAGTCACACGCACAGTGCTGGTATTGTCACTGTTAATGCTGTAGGCCAGGCCATCAACCATAAAGTCATAAGCCATGGCTGTGCTCACTGAAGCAGCCACAAGCATAAGCGCATAAATTCTTTGTTTCATACGTGGTATAAATGATTGTGTTATATAATTAGAGCTTTATTGTAAATACCTATTTTTTATTTCTCTCACAGAATCCACCGAAATCACATTTTTTTTTAATCCACAGAAAGTTCTGTGTCTTGAACCTTTTGTGTGTGTTCTGTGATTTCTGTGAGAGCTAATTTATTCTTTTTGCAAGATGATGTTGATGATTGCATTCATGTCGGCAACGTCAACTTCGCCATCGCCATTAACGTCGGCAGCTTCTTCGTAAGATTGCCGGCCCAGGATAATGTTGATACATGCGTTGATGTCGGCAACATCAATCTGTCCGTCATTGTTAATGTCGCCTGGAACAACCGAGCCCTCAACCAGGATGCGATTGAACAGTTTCCAGTCGCTGTTCTTGAAGGCGTCAACCTTGCCATCGGTAACATACAGCGGGATGTTGTAGTTGCTGAATGCAGTCTCGCTCATCGCACTGGGAGTTGCGGTGACGTTGGTCACGCTCTTGAGGCCTGTGCACTCGGCAAAGATACCGGCGGGCATCGCAGCCGTGGTCTCAATGTAGAGTCCGCTGAAGCCCTTGCAGCCCTTGAATGCACATGTGTCGAGGCTTGTGACGTTAGACAACAACTCAAGATCTCCAGAGAGGCCAGCACAACCCTTGAATGCCTCGGCTTTGATTGTAGTAACCGACGCCGGGATAGTAAGGCGTCCAGTGAAACCGGTGTTCATGAATGCCTGATTGCCTATCGAGGTGATAGAGCCGGGCAAGCGCAGTGAGCCTGAAAGGTTCTCGCAGCCGCTGAATGTATAACTATTTATCTTCTTGATGGTCATGGGGATGTAGAGGCTTGTGATGCCTTTACAATTCATGAACGCACCCTCACCCATAGTATTCAGGGTGCTGGGCAAAGAGAGGTCGCCGCTGAAACCACTATAGGCAAATGCCTTGTCTCCTATGCTGGTGAGGCGTGATGGCAGCGTGAATTTCTTGAGGGATTCGCAACCATAGAATGCTTCATAATCAATGCCCGTGATATAACTGGGGCAATTGAATGTTGCTAGTTTGGTACAGCCGCTGAATGTACCGCCGGGGATAGTAGTGATGGCAGTCGCATTCCAAGTGGCCTTGCTGATGGGACAATCTCTAAACACAAATGCGCCCATCTTGGTGATATGCCCGGGAATGACAATCTCGCCCCCCATTGCGCTGTCACCAGCAAACATACCATTTGGCAAGGCAGTCAGGCGCTCGGGAATCTCGGGCATGACCGTGAGACCGCAATCGGCAAAGGCATACTCACCCACAGTCATATTGGCGATGGGGTCGTTGGCAAAAGCGAAAAAGGACATATTTCCACAGTATCTGAATGCATATTTACCTATCTTAGTTACAGTGTTGGGCAAATAGATATATTTCAGGTTTTTAGCCTTATAGAATGCATAATCGTCAACCGCAGTGACGCGATACTGCTTACCGTTGAGGGTTACCTGCTCGGGAATTACAATTTCATATCCACTGGGCAGGTCCTTGTAGTTGTTTTCAGTGGCATAATTGTCATAGGTCAACGTCGCATCACTTCCGTTAACCCTGTACACCAACTTGTCGCTCCCTCCGAAGGTATTGAAGAAACGAGACCACACGTTGGCAGTCTTGTAGTTAGAGACATAGGAGCCGGTGACCTCAACGCCATCATAGTTGGGGAACGATGACACGTTGATTGTGGGCGGAGTCCTGGCGTTTATTGAGATTTTCTTTATTCTGTGTCCCGAGAAAGCATCATATCCAATAGAGGTGATGCTCGAGCCCAGAGCTATATCTTCTACACTGGTGTCCATGAATGCACGATCGCCGATGGTCTTCACAGAGGCCATTTTGACTGAGTTCAGGAGACTGCTTCCCATGAAGGCTTTGTCGGCAATAGTCTGCACCTTGGGCATATTGACGCTATAAAACCTACATTTAGAGAATGCTTCTTCACCTATCGATGTGACTTTGTCCATCGTGATGCTGGACAAACTGTTACAGTTATAGAATGCCTTATCCGCTATGGTAGTGACCTCGGGAAGTTCCACTGTCTTCAAATACTGGCAATCGTAGAAGGTGCCGTGGGCAATCTTGGTGAGTTTGCTATTAGCCACAAACGTAGAAAGTGACGACTCGCTGAACGCATAATTGTCGAGGGTTGTAAGATCGTTGGGACACTCAATCGAAGACAGTCTGGTGCAGCCGGAAAAAGCCATGTAACCAATCGTATTCAAACTACTGCCTTTGTATATGTCCACAAGGTAGAGTTTTTTACAATCCTTGAAACAGTAGTCGGGAATCTTTTTCAATCCTGACATGACATACACTCTGCTGATATTGGTGCCCTGGAAAGACCTGATACCGATATCATGATCATCCAATTCTATATTTCCCGATACCTTACACTCGGTGAATGCGTAATTGCCGATATTAATGATCTGATCACAGAAATCCAATACGCCATTGAAACCTGCGTGATAGAATGCGTAGGCATTAATAGCCTCAAGTCCTGAGGGAAAGCATAAATTGCCTCTCATGCCGGTGCAATACTTGAAAGCATGGGCACCAATGGTCTTGACGTATTCACCTACAGAAAGTTCACCGGTGATATTGCTGCAATAACAGAATGCACCCGAACCGATGGCTGTGACCTTATAGGTCTTGCCGTCGTGAGTCACCATTTCGGGGATAATGACATCTCTCAGGTCACTACCCCAGTCACCATAATTGTAGGTGTACTTGTTGGCTTCATCGAGGGTAATATACTTAGACGGGTTTTCGGGACCCGTGTAAGTGACATATACCGTTTCGCCATCACTGTTGATGTTGTAGGCCAAACCTCTTTCCATGAAGTCGTAGGCCATAGCAGTGCTCACTGTGGCAAAGACTACCAATAAAAGCGTATAAATTCTTCGTTTCATAGAGATGTTAATAGTGTATTTTATACGTAAATTCCAAAGTCTAATTAGACAATATAGTTTATTAATTTACAAAGATACAACAATCCACATTTATTATTCATTTATAATTATTAATTAGTGTTAATACGTCTGGTTTCAAAAATAATAGCCTTCCCCCACGCACGTTTTTGGCTCTGTAGAGAGCTGATATTTCCAATCTGGATGACCCGGCTTCGTCGAACAACCTAAACCTATGAAGAGGGAGCGTCCTGACTGGATTAACCTTAAGGAGTGTGGGACCTGCGCAACTACAAGGAGAAGAACTCTAACCCCACCTCAACCAATAAGACCATCGTAACAGGTGTAAACGACATCAAGGTTAACGGCACTAAGGTTACCAAGATTGTTGAGAACGGTCAGGTAATCATCGTTAAGGGTGAGACTCGCTTCAACACAATGGGTCAGTCAATCAAGTAATAGACATCACCGCTATAAGTAACTATTCAGCAATGGGGATAATCTCGCACAGAGAGAACAGTGTGGATGTTAGGCTGAAAGCCTACACGCAGAACCTTGGTTCTGCACATAACCCTGTCCTAACTGAGCGCAAGCGAAGGCAGGGCAGGGATAACGATACTCTGTACTGCGGTTGAAGACCGCCACCTTTTACGTTTCGAGGTAGCGGTCTTCAACCGCGATTTCATCACACTTTACGCCCCCACCGGCAGTCGTTTCACTCCTTTCGGTGGGGGTTATGTGCCTAAAGCATAGCTTTGTGCGTGTCGGCTTTCAGCCTCTCATTGTTAATGTATTTTCAATTTAAAAAAAACCGCGAGTTCTGCACGAGATCTTACCATTGCTGAATAGTTACCCGCTATAATAAATAGCATTAATAAAACTTGAAAATATGGTTCCCTCGGCACTGCCGGGGGAGCTTTTTTTGTTTTGACTAGTGTCGGGGTACCCATGGAAAAACGATTGTTATAGGCCTGCAACGACATGGATTATACTCTTTTCGCCGCTTGCACGTATAGGATATTTCAATTTTTTGCGACATCTGTGCGATTTTTATTGCCCGCTAATTACTAATTTTGTAACGAGAAATAATATCATAAAAAATAAATACAATGAAACTAACCAAATTTTTCGTTGCCGCAGCTTTGGCTCTCACTTGCATGAGCGCCTCAGCTGCTACGTGGCAGATGAAGCAAGGTCCCGCTATGACCAAGTGGAGCGAGACGCTTGACCCTAACAACGTGTTCCCGGAGTATCCACGTCCACAGATGGAACGCGCCAGCTGGATTAACCTCAATGGCGTGTGGGATCTGCGCAAGGGCGTGGTCGGTGAGGAGTTCTCATCGTCATTCGAGTATGACAAGGCTATCCTTGTCCCCTTCCCCATCGAGAGCGCCATCTCGGGCGTGATGGAGAAGAGCGATGAGCAGTGCTACTGGTATCACCGCAAGTTCACATTGCCCGCCAACTACAAGGACAACCGCTGGCTCATTAACTTTGGCGCTGTAGACTGGCAGTGCGTGGTCTATGTCAACGGCAAGCAGGTGGGCGAGCACAAGGGTGGTTATGACCCCTTCACTTTTGATATCACCGATGCCCTCAAGAGCGGCACCGAGCAGGATATCGCTGTTTATATCTATGACAACACCGGCCACGAGGGTCAGCCCACAGGCAAGCAGAGCAAGAATCCCTCTATCTGCTGGTACACATGCTCAAGCGGTATCTGGCAGACAGTGTGGCTGGAGCCCGTGTCTAAGCAGGCCTATGTAAAGTCGTTCAACATCGAGCCCACACTCGACCGCAGCTGGCTTAACATCAACCTCACTGCAAGCGACGAGGCTGCAACTTATACCGTTACCGTCAAGGACAAGGAAGGCAAAGTAGCCGGCACACTCGCTGGTTGCAAGCCCGGTGCAACATCACGCGTTACCATCGCCGACGTTCACCCCTGGTCGCCCGAGGATCCCTACCTCTATGATGTGGAAATCAAGCTCGAGAAGAGCGGCACCGTTACCGACGTGGTGAAGAGCTACTGCGGTATGCGCCGCATCGAGGTGAAGAAGGATGCCAACAACATCCCCCGCATCTACCTCAACGGCAAGCAGATTTTCGAACTTGGTCCCCTGGATCAAGGTTTCTGGCCCGACGGCCTGCACACCGCCCCCTGCGACGAGGCATTGCTCTTCGACATCAAGGCGATGAAAGACCTGGGCTGCAACATGATTCGCAAGCACATCAAGGTGGAGCCCGACCGCTGGTACTACTACTGCGACCGCGAGGGTATGCTCGTGTGGCAGGATATGCCCAGCGGCAACGTTGTTAAGGGCTACGAGGCTGAGGCTAAGGCCAATATGGAGCGCGAGTGGACTAACATCGTGAGCGCTCTCAAGAACCATCCCTCTATCGTGCACTGGATCGTGTTCAACGAGGGTTGGGGCCAGTTTGACACTGACCGCATGACCAACATCATTGACCAGCGCGTCAATGTGCTGTCACCCTCACGCTACGGCAAGGCTTCACTCATCTGCTGCGCCAGCGGTTGGACCGACAGCGAGATTGGTAACATCATCGATACCCACAGCTATCCCCATCCCGGATGCCCCCACAACGCTAACCGTGCTGCAGTGTGCGGCGAGTATGGCGGTATCACCCTGCACGTTCCCGGCCACATCTGGCCCGGCGGCGACTTCCAGTACACCGTGGTTGAGAGTCCCGAGGACTTCACAACTTACTTCTCTATGCTGGGCGACGAGATCAAGGACCTCTACACCATGGGCCTCAACGCTGCAGTTTACACTCAGCTGAGCGACGTGGAGATTGAGAAGAACGGTTTCTATACCTACGACCGTCGCGTGCTCAAGCCCGCCGACGCTTACGGTAAGCTGCGCCAGAGCATCCTTGAGTGCATCGACCTGCCCAACCGTCACCAGGAGCGCACAACAGTGCTCTCAACAGCTAAGGACCACCAGTACAAGTGGCGCTACATCACCGAGCAGGCTCCTGGTCACTGGTATGACAAGACATTTGACGACAGCTCTTGGAAAGAAGGCCTGGGCGCATTTGGCCACGGCATGAACGAATACAAGGAGCTCGTTAAGACCGACTGGAACACTAACCAGATCTATATGCGCCGCTGGTTCTACCTGGGCGACATCACTCAGGAGAACATCAACAAGCTGCGCTTCGAACTCTTCCACGACGATGACGTAGACCTCTACATCAACGGTGTGTGGGCAGGCTCACACGCAGGCTGCACATTCTCTTACTGGATGATGGACATCAACAAGGAAGCCCTCGCTACCTTGAAGCCCAATAGCTGGAACCTCATTGCCCTCGCCGGCAAGCAGGGCGGTGGCCAGCAGTTCATGGACGTGGGTCTCGTGGCTGTTACCGACGAGGCATTCTCTTACACTGAGAACTATGACGATCTCGCTAACCCCGAGCGCAAGCCCACTCCCCAACCCGGCACTGCTGTTGTCCCCAAGTTCCAGCGCGCCGAGAAGCCCGTTCCCGCCGAGCCCGCACAGCGCGGTGGCAAGAACAGCGTGACTACAGGCGAATTCTTCCACGCACAGGACCGCAACAACGTGGCTTGGGCCGACTTTGACGGCGACGGCAACCTCGACGTGGTTTACTCTGCTTGGAACGAGCACATGCTGGGCAACGCAGGCCGCGTGTCGCTCCTTTACAAGAACGACGGCACAGGCAACTTTGTGCGCAACACTGACCTGTTCACTCCCGTTTACTACGGCTGCCCTGTGGCTCTCGACTATGACAATGACGGCAAGCTCGACCTCTTCTACCCCGGTCTGCTCGACAAGAACTATGACCAGCTCGACGAGGTAGTGGCTCTGCTCTACCACAACAACGGCGACGGCACTTACACAGAGGTTAACGCTGGTGGCGCAATGGGCATCGCTCCCATCTACAACGCTACCGACGGCGGCCGCTCACGCCAGTGGGTTGCTACCGGCGACTATGACCGCGACGGCTACACCGACATCGTGGTAACCGGCCGCGAGGACTACATGGCTAAGGACGGTTATGGCACAGAGCGCCTCATGAGCGACCACCGTGTCACTTATCTCTATCACAACGAGGCTGGCAACGGCTTCAAGAAGGTGGAACTTCCCGTCAACGGCAAGAAGGCTATGCACGGCTTGGCACGCGGATCGGTCAACCTGGCCGACATGGACAACGACGGTCTGCTCGACATCGTGAGCGCTGGCTATGAGGCTAATGAAGGCGCTCTCTACATCTACTGGAACAACGGCGACGGCACCTTCAGCGAGTCTCCCCAGTACTTCCGCGGTTCATATGACGGCGCATGCGTTCCCGCCGACCTCAATGGCGACGGTTTCAACGATATCCTCGTGACTGGTTTCTCAAGCAACAAGGGCAGCACAGCCAAGTCGGTATTCATCTACCGCAACAACGGTGACCGCACCTTTGCAATGCTCAAGGACAGCGAGTGTGGCTTTGAGGGCGTTGACGGCTCAACTCCCGCAGTTGCCGACGTGAACAACGACGGCCGCGCCGATATCCTCATCGGTGGTCACGGACAGGAACACGAAATCACCACTTGGCTCTACCTCAACAAGGGTGAGATGACATTTGAGCCCGTGGGCGCTTACTACAGCGACCCCTTCGGCAAGCAGTGGTCATTTGCTCGCGTGAGCCATGGTAACAACCACCTCGTGGACGTGGATAACGACGGCTTCCTCGACGCATGGAACATGGGTTGGGCTCAGAGCAGCGTGTGTGCAAGCGGTTGCGCAACGCTTCTCTACCGCAACGTTTCGGCCACAACCGGCATCGCTGCCAACACAGCTCCCACAGTGCCTACAGGCCTCAGCGCTAAGTATGACAAGGCCACACAGAGCGTGACCTTCACATGGGACGCTTCAAAGGACGACATCACTCCCCAGGCAGCGTTGCGCTACAACATCTTCTTGCGCGACAAGGCTACCGGCAAGGTGTTCATGACCGTTCCCGCAAACTTCAAGAATGGCCGCCTCGCAGTGGGTGACATCATGGGTGAGCTCAACACCACAAGCTATACCATCGCTTGTCCTGACACTGACACCAACTATGAGTGGGGTGTACAGGCAATCGACAACGGCAAGATGGCAAGTGCATGGGCAACCGGCACTTTCAACCCCAAAACAAGTGGACTGTCAAAAAAAGAAGTAGGCGCCGTTAAGGTTTACGGGCATAACGGTGCCGTAGTCTATGACATTGCAGGTGATGCAGGAGCAACCACACTCCTCATCTACAACACTGCCGCTGCCCTCATGGCAAGCGAGCAGGTAACCGGCCAGGGCTCAATCGCCCTCACCCCCGGCACCTACATCGTCACAGCCCGTCCCGCACACGGTAACGCCAAGACCGTGAAAGTGGTGCTCTAAAAGAGACACATCATTAATATCACAGCCCGGCTGCATTTAAAACGCAACCGGGCTTAATTTTGGTTCGCCCAGCACGAACGTATTCTAACGGGTGCAAGTCCCCAAGCCGCC
>JAKSLZ010000054.1 GCA_024400935.1 Muribaculaceae bacterium
ACTCAGTACTACTTCCTGAGCGGTTTCACTGCTAAGCTCGCTGGTACAGAGCGCGGCATCACTGAGCCCACTCCCACATTCAGTGCTTGCTTCGGTCAGGCATTCCTTGAGCTGCATCCCACTAAGTATGCTGAGGAGCTCGTGAAGAAGATGGAAGCTAACGGCGCTAAGGCTTATCTGGTTAACACTGGTTGGAACGGTACAGGCAAGCGTATCTCAATTCCCGATACACGCGGTATCATCGACGCTATCCTCGACGGTTCAATCCTCAAGTCTGAGACCAAGAAGATTCCTCTGTTTGACTTCGAGGTTCCCACTGCACTGCCCAACGTAAATCCCGCAATCCTCGATCCTCGCGACACTTACGCTGACGTTGCTACTTGGGAAGAGAAGGCTAAGGACCTTGCTGCTCGTTTCATCAAGAACTTCGGCAAGTACACAACCAACGAGGCTGGTAAGGCTCTCGTGGCTGCTGGTCCCCAGCTCTAATCAGGCTTTGACAGCATAATAAAACAGATTATATAAGAATGACATCTGCTGCCTTGCAAAAGGGCAGCAGATGTTTTTTTGGTTCAAAGGGATAAAGAGAACACGAGGCTGAAGTCGTCATGGAGAACTAGACGAGGTTAATGGGTTAAAAGGTTAAGGGGTTAAAAGGTTAATGGGTTAAGAGGTTAAGGGGTTAAGAGGTTATACGATAATACGATTATACGATTAAACCTTTAAACCTTTAAACCTTTAAACTTTTAAACTTTTAAACTTTTAAACTCTTAAACTCTTAAATTCTTAAACCTTTACAAAAAAATATCAGGCGTTGACCTGGACGGTGAAGCCGGCGGCGCGCATGCGCTGGGCGATGGCTTCGAGTTCAGTGGCGGTGACTTTCTGGAGGTCTTGGGCGGGTGTCTGGCGGTCGATGCTGTAGAGCATCACTTCGCGCGGCTTTATCTGCTTGTAGGCCTCGATGAGGGCGTTGACTTCGTCGTCGGTGGTGTTGTCGATGTGCTTGCCCTCGTAGTCGCCGCGCAGCATCATGGTCTGCACGATGCACTGTCCCTCAAACTGCTTGAGGTCTTCTATCACGCCCTCGGGCAGGCAGTTGGGTGAAGCGGGGCGGTTGACTGTGCGGAATGTTGCCGCCAGCGCCGAGTCGAGCTTGACGATGTTGTTGTCTACGAGCTTGAGTGCCTCGGCAACGGCCGGGCGGCCGCACATGGTGGAGTTAGTGAGCACGCTCACCCGTGCCTCGGGGAAATAGTTGTCACGCAAGCGCATCACGTCTTTCACAATCTCTAGGAAGTGTGGGTGCACGGTGGGCTCTCCGTTGCCTGAGAAGGTGATCACGTCGAGCGTTTCGCCCGCAGCCTTCATTGCTTCTAGTTTGCGTTTGAGGCCTTTTTTCACGGCTTCGCGTGTGGGGATGCCGTCTTTGCCGGGGCCTTGTGCATTGAATCCTGCCTCGCAGTAGAGGCAGTCAAAGGAACAGATCTTGCCGTCGTTGGGCATGAGGTTGATGCCCAGTGACACGCCCAGTCGGCGGCTCTTGATGGGCCCGAATATTGTGCTATGGAAAAGTACTGTCTGCATTGTTTTATAAGTTTTTAATAAGCTATATAAGCCATAGAGGCTACATAGGGTGGGTGAGTTGTCTATAGGTTATTTATCAGGTTTAGGTATTGCTGGGCTATGATTGACGAGTCGAAGTGCACTGCCACCCACTCGTGAAGTTTCTCGCGCGGGATGTTGCAGTTGTCGACTGCCCACTCTATGCCCTGGGCGATGCTCTGTGCATGGGTTTGCGCCACATAGCCGTTAGTGAGGTGCTTGACGATGTCGACCTGGCCGCCGTCGCCCGTGGTGACGGGGATGCATCCGCATGCCATGCCCTCTAGCAGTGTGTAGCCAAATGACTCGTGGCGTGATGTGGAGAGCACGATGTGCGACTGGCGGTAGATGGGGCGCACGTCGTTGACATATCCCAGATGGGTGTGCGGCACCTCGATGCAATCGAGCAGCGACGTGTCGCGCAGGTTGCCATATAGCAGCAGATGGATTTTGCCGGCCAGCTGTGGCTTGTTGTGCGCTATGTGGTGCATGGCGTCGATGAGGATGTCAAAGCCCTTGACGGGGTCGTCGAGGCGCGCTGCGCCCATGGTGATGACCGTGGTGCCGGGGGCAATGTTGAGGTCGCCCGGCTGATAGCCGCAGGTGAAGTCGCTGGTGGGGAAGGGGTTGCCTATCACGCTCACCGGCTTGCCTGCCATGAGGCTGCTGCGCTGGCAGCAATGTGCGAGCCAGTTGCTCACTGCGGCAAAGTGCAGGTTGGGTGCCTGGTAGAGCCGTGCCTTGGCTGCCTGTGTGGCAGTGGAGAGGTCGTTGCCGTGTTTGCCCGTGAGCGGACAACTGCGGCATGTGGCTTCATAGGCCTGGCAGTCATAGGCGTGGTGGCACACACCGGTGCAGTTCCACATGTCGTGCATGGTCCATATCACCGGCTTGCCCAGCTTGAGCAGCTTGCCGATGGACTTGAGCGACATCATACCCTGGTTGATCCAGTTGAGGATGATGACGTCGGCCGTCTTGGCCCATGGGTGAGAGGAGAGGTCGAGCCCGTGTGATGCGTTGTCAATCTTGAACAGGGTGCTTCGGTTCATGCCATTGCGCATGAAAATGCCCAGTCGCTCGGCCAGGAAGTTGTAGCGGCATGTCGTCTTGCTGCCCACTGTGGCCACGTGCTCGTCGGCCTGGTTGCTGTCAATAACCAGCATGTGGGCCATGGCCCCTTGCTCGTTGAGGGCCCTGAGCAGTCTGAGCGATGCTATGGCAGCTCCGCCCAGGTGGTCACTCCTATTTATTAATAAGATGTTCATAGTTGACTCTGGGCGCAAAGGTAGCAATAAAATCGCAAACTGCCAACAACGGTAGCGACCTAAGTGGAGTTTTGTAGTGCATAACTTGAAATATCAATCACTCGGTGAACTCGTGGGTCTTTGGAAAAAGGGTTAGCTTAATCTGTGTCAGCCTAAAGCGGCGGGTTCCCTCTCGGGCATATAAAAAAACGAAGGCCATGTTTCACAACATAGCCTCCATTTGTTACGGAATTCACACTATTGGAAAGTTATTATTTTACAGTTATTGGATTATTTCATTTTTACTACTCGGCCCACGCTAGTGCCGTCAGCATAGTAGTTGCGAGCTACTACGATCTCGCCTGCGGCGGGCTTGTCGATCTTGACACCCTGGAGGGTGTAGTAGGTTGTTGAAACTACGTCACTCTTGATTACATCCTCAACACCTGTTACTACGAGTGAAGTAGCGCGTGTGGGGTTAGAGTTCTTCTCGATGTAGTTGCGCACGGGTGACTCTTCGTCAGCGTCGAAGTAGATTGCCTGCTGAGAGAAGGGTGATTCAAAGTGAGCCTTCACATAGTAGATGGCGGGGAACATGTTGCTTGCAGTGGGAACGAAGCTCTTGTCGGTAAGGAAGTCGACAACGTAGAAGAACTGGTCGCCAGTCTCTGTGAGAACTTGGTTGATGAGTTCGGGAGTGAACTTGTAAGCAGAGCCGTCGGTTGTCTCGTCTACGAGCTCGTAGTTACCTTTCTCAATGAGGTTGCCTGCTGCGTCGTAGCGGTCGTTGTGTCCGCGGAAGAACTTGGTGATGGGCTCGAATGTGTATTCTCCACCTTCGTTAACACGGTAGCGGTGTACTGTGTAGTAGTCGGGCTCAGAAGCTACATAGTCGTCAGCGTCGAGGTTCTCTTCGTTCTTGATCTTGTCCCAAGAAATCTCTGCGCAATATTCGCCACTGCGGCTTGCGTCGCCAGTGTAGAATGTGCCGTAGGTGTTGAGCACGAGCTCTGAAGCGTCGCCCTGGAAGTCGGTGGGACGGTCATAGTTGCCATAGGTGTTACCACCGGTTGTGCACACCTCAACGGTGAAGAAGAGGTCGTTAGCGTCAAGAGCGTGTCCGTGACCTTCCTCGTAGTCGCACACGTGCTTGTACATTGCGTGGTCAACGTGGATGGTGATGTAGCCGTCGTCGTCGAGGCTCAAGGGGCCGAGGTCGATGTTGAAGTCGCCGTTCTCGTCTTTACCCACGAGGGTGAATGAAGTGCCTGACTGGCCGATGCGTGCCACCTTCTCAACAGAGTTGCGCCAGATGTGGTAGTGTGCGATGTCGTCGCTCATGATGGGCTTGAAACGGATGTCCATTGAGTAGAGCTCCTCGGCAGCGTTCTTGATGGGGTCGGGGGTGCCTGAGCGGTAAACCTTCTTGACCTGAACGTCGGTGCGCTTGCCCTGTGCTGTCACGATGTTTGAGCGGAGCTCGTCGCCGTTAGTGGTGTAAACAAGCTGGTAGCGTGCGTCATACTGGCGGCCGGGGGTAGCCTTTACTTCGTCGCGGTAACCTGCTGCGAGGTCAAGGATCTCCTGCATTGAGGTGAATGCCTTAGAAGCCGACTTGCCGTTGAGGGTGTAAGTATAAGTTGTAGTGGTTTTGCCCCACTTTGTTGTTGTGTTGATGTCGGTGATGACGAGGGTGTTGATGGCGGTGTTGCCTGCAGTCTCTTCAAGGCGCATGAGTTCAAACTTGTCGCCGGTCTTCACGTCGCTGAGTGCGGGAGTGAACTCGTTGGGCTTAGAAGCGATGTCGTTAGTGATGAGGTTGTAGCTCTCACGGATGTGGTTGCTGGCGGGAACGAACTTGCTGTTGAACTTGTTAGTGATTGCAAGGTCGAAGAACTGCTCGCTACCGGGGATGTGGATTGTCACCTGGTTAGTGACTGCGTTACCGATTTCTTCGCCGGTGCGCTCGCCCCTTTTGTTGTAGGTGATAGCTTTGGTTACGATGTAGTAAGTCACGTCATATCCGTTGGCCTTGGGCTTGGGCAGGTCGTTGTCGGTGTAGTTCTTGATGTCAACGAGGCCGTTCTCAACCCATACCTCAGTAAACTCATCTTCGCCCTCGATCATGCGGTAGATGTGGCTTTCTTCCTTGATACCGCCGTTGGTGCTGTTCCAGGTCACGAAGTCGATGCCTTTCTCGCGTGCTTTGTCGATAGAGGTCTTCCAGTTGAGCTGTGCTGCATACTTGCAGGCGCTGCCCACGCTGGTTGTCTTAGTGACGCGCTCGCCGGCGAGCTTGTTGATGTAGAAGAATACCTGAGGAATGCTGCCGCTGGCAAATGAACCGTTCTTCTGGTTGGTTGTGCTCTTAGCACCAGTGGGAACGAAGAGCATTGCCGACACGCTGTAGGTCTGACCGATTGAAGTTTTGCCATACAGAGTAGTGAAGTGGTTCTTCTCAAGAGAGTTAGAGCAAGAGTGAGGAGCGGGCATGAAGTCGCCGTCCTTCAAGTCATCGTAAGCAGCGCTGAGCTGTTCCCAACCGTCAACACTTGTGTTGCTGCAAGCCGAGAACTCGTTGTACCAGCGCATGGGCATGGGGTACTTGGTGTCGGTGAGGTATCTTGTTGTTCCGTTGCTGCTCCAGCTCGCCTCGCTGCCGGTGTACAAGTCACTTGTGCGGATGGCGAAGAAGAAGCGGTTAGTAGTGGCGTCATAGTGATAGAGGTCACCGTTGCCGATCTTAGTGCTCTGGGTTACCTTGTTGATTGACTTTACGCCATACATTACCTGGTTGTAGTGGTTGGGAGATGCTTTCCATTCGCTACCTTTCCAGTTGTCGTTCACCTCTACAAAGAGAACGTCGCCGGGCTGTGTGCCTGTGGGAGCGTTGGGAGTGACAGTTTTGTTGCCGTACTTGCCGGTGTAATACCAGCCATTATTATAATTAAAGATACCCAGATACTCCTTGAGGTACTTCTCAGTTGTTTCCTTGCTGAGGGGATTGTTGTGGGTGGTGCCCTGAGCTGCGTATGCTGTGGCTCCTGTGGTTGCCATCATTGCGATGGTTGCCAGTGCGATGAAATTACTCTTGGTCTTCATAACTTTCTTTTTTTTAGAATTCCAGATTGTGGAACTTATTATTAGTTTTGTTTTTGTTTTCTCTCAATGTGCTCGTCGCGTCGCATATAATATTGTAATATTGTGTGCTCGGCGAGCGGGTTGTTTCGTTTTGTCTGGTGCAAAATTACATCTGGATTTTTCCATGATACGGCACGTGGCGAAAAAAGAAAAGAGCCTTAATCGACAATATTCACACTTTATACTTTTTTTCCCTTTTTTTACCCAAAGTTCACCCGTAAATTGTGAAAAATACCCATTTTTTACGAAAATTCCCCTCTTTTTTACGCAAAAGCACCCTGTGGATTTGGATTTTTGTGAAGAGATTGTGCGTTTTTTTTCTGGTTTGATGTGGCATTTGGGTGTGTCGAACTAGATTTAGCAGATTTTTCTAAGACCAAAAAAATAAAAATTGCAGAAAAAAAATAACCGCACCGGGGTGATATTGCGGTGCGGGTGATGTGGGGTCTTGCGACCTATGGGGTGTTTTTTTTATTTGGAGGGATGGTGCGGTGTTATTTGCGGCCAAAGTCGGCAGGGATCTCTCCCCACTGTTTAGTGTCCCACTTGACGATGCGGTTGATGGGCGTGTGGGTGTTGAGCCAGTGCTCGGCCCTAGCCACCAGTTCAAAGAGGTGTGCGTTGCGCTCAGTGCGCTCCAGCTTAGAGTTGCACTTGCGGTTGCGCACCCAGGCCATGGCCGTGCGGCTGTCGCTGTAGATTACCGTCTGGGGGCGGTTGCGCTGTGCAAAGAAAGCCAGCGCATGCACCAGGGCGAGAAACTCGCCTATGTTGTTGGTGCCGTCGGGATAGGGTCCCTGATGGAAAATCTCGGCTCCTGTCATCACGTCCACGCCTCGATATTCCATGAGGCCGGGGTTGCCGCTGCATGCACCGTCCACGGCGATGCTGTCCTTGGCAATCTCAGGGATGGCGTCATAGTTGATGTGCTTCACCGGGCTGTGCTTGGCAATGGCCCTGAGCAGTGCCATGGGGTCTTCTCCGCCGTTGCGAAATGCCATGATGGCATCCTCCTGGTTGTCAAATGACTTATAGCGTGCGTCGGGGAATCCCTTGACGCGCGCTTCGCACTCGGCCCACGAGTCACACACTCCGGGCTCGGTGCCTCGCCACACTACATACCATTTCTTGCGGTTTCCTGCCATGATTTTTTTGCAAATGTACAAAATATTATTGGATTTTTGCGTATATTTGCACTTATGAATACGATTTTCTTGTTAGGATATATGGGTTGCGGCAAGACAACGCTGGGCACGGCGCTGGCCCAGTGCATGAATGTGCCGTTTGTTGACCTGGACGACTATATCGAGGAGCGCTGCGAGGCCACGGTGAAAGAAATCTTTGCCCAGGTGGGCGAGCCGGGTTTTCGCGAGATAGAGCGCCGTTGCCTTGAGGAGGTGGCCTGCCAGGCCGGAGGTGCTATTGTGGCATGTGGCGGTGGCACACCGTGTCAGCCTGGCAACATGGAGCTGATGAACAGCCGTGGCGTGACCATTTGGCTCACCACCAGCGCCCAGCGCATAGCCTCGCGCCTGTCGCTGCCAGAGCAAAAGGCCAAGCGCCCGCTCATAGCCTCGATGGCCGACGACGAGATACTTGACTATGTGAAACAGCACATGCAGCAGCGTGAGCCGCACTATAGCCAGGCACAGCTCACATTTGACTCCACACTGCTTGAGAGTGTCGAGGAGATTGAGACCACTGCCATGCAACTGTCACGCTTGCTGTCACAACTGTGACGCCGGGGCATGGTGGCACGATTGTTGCCCCGTGTGACTATGTGGAGAATAAACACACATTAATATTATAAAAAACCAAGAATTAATCCTGATTATGTTTTTTAATAAGAATAACAACGACCCCAACTCTTATTCAATAAAGCAAGAGCTCGACGAGTTTTTCAAGCAGAACAACGTGGATGCACGGGTGAGTCACGATGACGGTGACAAATCTACCGACTACTACTTTGAGTACCAGAAGGGTAACTTTGTGGCTAACGTGCGCGACAATGACAGGTTTGTCCAGGTGACATTTCCCTCGTTCTATGACGTGAATGTGGAGCATTTGGAGCTGGTGCGCTTGGCATGCAACTACTATAACGGTGGGGTGTCAGTGTTCAAGTTCACTTACTCTACCAGCGAAGACAAGACCAAGCTCAACCTTCACATAAGCTTCATCGCTGACCGTGCCAACACTGAGGAGTTTGTCAATCGCCTGAGCGGTTGCTTCTATTATCAGCGCAGGTTCATAGACTATGTCGATGCGGGAATCAAGGATGCCAATAGCGATGTCGAGCTTGAGTCGATAAAAGGGGCGCGCCGTGCGTTCCTCATCAACCAGCAGGAGATAAGCCACCAGCCCGGCGAGGAACACATCTACCGCACTACCGACATCCAGCGCTTCACGCTTGAGCAACTGCTGTTCACGGCCATGGGTATGGACGATATAGAATTCAAGCAGCTGGCACTGAGCACTGCGCAGGGTACCCAGGTCATCACCGATGCCGGGCAGATTGCCGACACTGACCTCGTGCATGCCATGGTCAACGAGGATGCCACCGGCTACCAGGCTCCCTGTGTCAACGCCACCCTGGAGTATGCCGACCCCGGCCAGCCCAAGGAGACTCTATATCTGGCGCTTGCAGTGACGCCCTCGGGTTGTGATGACACCAGCTGCTATGTGCGCGTGTCGCTGACCCTGGTTCCGTCGCCCACCAGCAGGGCTAATGCACACAATCGCATCATAGGCAGCTCGGTGGTGATAGCCGTTGACCGTGAGTCGCCCGAGAAGAAGATTGAAGAGTTCAACTACATGTGGGAGGATGCCATCATCAAGAGCCGCAACAAGGAGAAACTCACCGACGACCAGGAATTCCTGTCCATGATCGCATCGCCCTCTACCGGCTACAACTTCTACTGGGGCATGCGCCATTTCTATCAGGGACGCTACTACGAGGCATTGCTGCACCTCGAGAACGTCTTCAAGGACTTGCGTGCTGACTCAATGGTGAACGGAGGCAACGGAGGCCGTTTCCACGATTTGTTTGAGGACCTGTGCTTCCATCTGGGATTCTGCTGCAATGAACTGTGCAACTTTGACAAGGCATTCTTCTATCTTGAGATTGTGAGAACGTCGCCCCGCATACAGGTCATTCAGGAATTCATCAACACGCTAGCCAACTCCAAGGATGTGCGTGTGCTGTCCACAATAGACTACTATCTGGGCAGTGTGCAGCATTCTATCAACGAGAACAAGGACGAGGAAGTGCCTGAGCATGTACAGGCATTCATGGAGTTCTTGCTGCGTCGCAAGGGCTATGCGCTCATCGATGTGGGACAGCTCGACGAAGCTGAGGAGACATTCAAGGCTCTGCTCAACAGTCCCGGCAGCCACGACTATGCGGTCAACGAGCTGGCCTATTTGCAGCGACTGCGTCGCAGCCAGCAGCAGGACAAGGAACAGGACCCTGACGCCGAGGACAAGGCCGGCGACACAGCAGCCGAGTGATATACACTCCCGCACACACTCATGAAATAACTACAGGAGCAACCCTCGATATTGAGAGTTGCTCCTGTTGCGTTATATCTTGTAAAATCGTGATGTTTTACTTGAAGTAGGCCTTCATCTGTGCCTTCACGCGCGGTGACAGGGCGATGAGCGTGATCATGGTGCAAAGTGCCATGCCGGCAAATGCGAGATCCATGAATGCTACCAGAGCGTCCAGGGGAATCACTGCCGCGATGAGGATGGTAGCCAGATAGAAGTAGTTGTACTTGAATGCATGCTTGGCTCCCCACAGGAAGTTGGTGCACTTGAGTCCGTAGTAAGAATAAGAGAACATGGTGCTGAATGCAAAGAAGAACACTATGGCCATGAGCAGGTACTGGCCGTAGGGCAGCAGGTCGCCAAACGAGTTGAGCGCGATATACAGGCCCTTGACACCCTCCACGTTGGCATAGTTGCCGGCGATGAGGATGGGAATGGCTGTGAGTGTGCACACAAAGCCTGAGTCGATGGCGGGAGCCAGCATGGCGATGAGACCCTCGCGCACGGGGTCGTTGTTGCGTGATGCACCGTGCATCATAGATGCCGTACCCACACCGGCCTCGTTGACAAATGCCGCGCGTCGTGCGCCTGTGAGAGCGATGAATGCAAATGCTCCAAAGCCCGCCTTCATTGAGAATGCGCCTTCAAAGATTGAAGTAAACACACCGGGAATCTTGTCATAGTTAGTGACCATAACCACTGCCACCAGGAAGAAGTAGAGCACCACCATCACGGGGACGATGCGCGACGCAAACTGTGCGATGCGCTTGATGCCGCCCAGCAGCACAAATCCCACTACTATCACGATGACAACGCCCATGCCAAATCGCAGCCATGCTGTGTTCTCGATGCCCATGGGAGTGGTGAAGACGGTTGTAACACTCTCTACCAGCTGGTTAGCCTGAGTGAAGCACAATGTACCGAAGAGGCCGAAGATGGCAAATGTGACTGCCAGAGGCTTCCATTTCTTGCCCAGACCCTCGGTGATGATATACATGGGGCCGCCCTGCACCTCGCCGGCGGTGTCTTTGCCCTTGTACATGATTGAGAGCGTGCCCTCAAAGAACTTGGTGGTCATTCCCACCAGGGCGCTCACCCACATCCAGAAGATGACGCCGGGACCGCCTATCGACAAGGCGATTGCCACACCGGCAATGTTGCCCATGCCCACGGTAGCCGCAATGGCGCTGAGCAGTGCCTGTATAGAGCTGATTTGTCCGGTTTCCTTACCGCTGTCCTGAGCCTGCTTGTTGCGCAGCGCTTTCAGGGCACGAGGGAATTTGGTGATAGAAACCGCGCCTGAGTAGATGAACAGGAAAAGTCCGCCGCCTATAAGCAGCAGGAACTCGGGATATCCGCACACGATATCGCTTGCATTGATGAGCCACTGGCCCAAACTGTTAAGAAATTCTTCCATAAATTATATGTAACGTAGTCTAAATTCTCAAAAACGAAGTGCAAAGGTACTGATTTTTTATGAAAAACAAAGCAAAAGTATTGCAAAAATACTCATTAGCATTACTCTATGTGTAGAAATATGCAAAATTATAAACCACAGTGACCATGACTGCTGCATCGCCACTGTGGTATATGGTAGCCCTTTTTCAGGGGGATTGTGTGATGGGGTGCAAAAGCTGTGATTAAGCTTTCTTGCGCAGCACGATAGCCGTGCGGGCGGGCAGATAAAGCTTGAGCCAGCCCAGATGGGCGCCGGCATAGAGCTCGTCGTGCTCAGTGAGGTGGTTGACGCTGTCGTCCACATTGCCATAGCCGCCATACAAGGCATTGTCGCTGTCGAGCACGTGCTCATACTCGCCCTCGGGTGCCAGCATGCCATAGTCGCCAAACGACTTGAACGGGTGGAAGTTGAACACAAACACGAGGTCGCCGCGCATGAATGCCAGCACCTGGTCGTCGTCCTTGTCCCACAGTTTCTTCACCTCGCGGCCCTCAAAGCCCTCGGTAGAGGCCAGCAGGTTCATCACGTCGGCATCCCACTTGCCCAGATACTTGTACTTGAGGTCGTCACGGTCGAGCAGTTCCCACTGGCGGCGGGCATACTTGTGGCTCCAGCCGTTGCCCTCGCGCGGGAAGTCTATCCACTCGGGATGTCCCCACTCGTTGCCCATGAAGTTGAGGTAGCCGCCGTTGATGGTCGAAGCGGTGACAAGGCGTATCATCTTGTGCAGAGCCATGCCGCGTGCCACGGTGCCGTCGTCGTCGCCGTCCATCATGTGCCAGTACATCTCCTTGTCGATGAGGCGGAAGATGATGGTCTTGTCGCCCACGAGCGCCTGGTCGTGGCTCTCGGCATAAGAGATGGTCTTCTCGTCGGCACGGCGGTTAGTGAGTTCCCAGAATATCGCGCCGGGCTTCCAGTCCTCGTCCTTGCGCTCCTTGATGGTCTTGATCCAAAAGTCGGGGATACCCATTGCCATGCGGTAGTCAAATCCCATGCCGCCGTCCTTGAACTTGCGTGCCAGGCCGGGCATGCCGCTCATCTCCTCGGCAATGGTGATGGCGCGCGGGTTGGTGCCGTGTATCACCTCGTTGGCCAGGGTGAGATAAGTGATGGCGTTAGTGTCCTGGCCGCCGTTGTAATAGTCGCCATAGCCGCCGAACGATTGTCCCAGGCCGTGGCTGTAGTAGAGCATAGAGGTGACGCCGTCAAAGCGGAAACCGTCAAACTTGTATCGGTCAAGCCAGAACCTGCAGTTGCTCAGCAGGAAGTAGAGCACCTCGTTCTTGCCGTAGTCAAAGCACAGCGAGTCCCATGCCGGGTGCTCGCGGCGGCCGTCGCCATAGAAGTACTGGTCGATGCTGCCGTCAAAGCGTCCCAGACCCTCCATCTCGTTCTTAACGGCGTGAGAGTGCACGATGTCCATGATCACGGCAATGCCACGGCTGTGTGCGTCGTCGATGAGGTGCATGAGCTCCTCGGGGGTGCCAAAGCGGCTCGATGCCGCATAGAAGCTCGACACGTGATAGCCAAACGAACCATAGTAAGGGTGCTCCTGGATGGCCATGATCTGGATGGCATTGTAGCCGGCCTTAGCCACTCGCGGGAGTATGTTGGTGCGGAATTCCTCGTAGGTGCCCACGCCCTCGCGGTCCTGAGCCATGCCTATGTGGCACTCATAGATGAGAAGCGGAGAGGCTTGCGGCTTGAATCGCTTAGTCTTGAACTTGTATTCCTCGTCGGGCGCCCACACCTGGGCCGAGAAAATCTTGGTGGCCTCGTCCTGTACCACGCGTGTGGCATAGGCAGGGATGCGCTCGCCGCTGCCGCCGTCCCAGTGCACATTGAGCTTGTACAGGTCGCCGTGCTTGAGCGCATGGGCGGGCAACGTCAGTTCCCAGCTGCCGTCCTCAAGACGCTTCATTGCAAAGGGTGCGCAGTCGCTCCACTGGTTGAAGTCGCCCACCATGTATATTGCTGTAGCGTTGGGTGCCCACTCGCGCAGCACCCAGTGCCCGTCGGGCATGTGGTGCAGGCCATAGTAGTTGTAGGCGTTGGCCCAGTCCTTGAGCTTGCACTTGCCGCCGCTGGTGAGTTCGTCAATCTTGCGCACGGCGTCGTTGTGGCGTCCGTTGATGGCATCCTCAAATGGTGCCAGCCAGGGGTCGTCCTTGATGATGCGCAGTGTCTTCTTGCGTGGTGTGGGTTTACGTTTAGTCGTAGCCATGTTGCTTGTTATTATTTAAAAAAGCCGGATTGTCCGGAAGGTTCCGGATTGTCCGGCGTATAGGTGATTGTTTTTTACAGGGTTGCGTCGCTTTGCTGGAAGGTGGTGCCTTTGCTCACGTCGCCGGTTTCGAGACCCAGCTTGAGCCACTTCATGCGCTGCTTGGATGTGCCGTGGGTGAAGCTCTCGGGGATGTCATATCCCTGTGCTTTCTTCTGCAGGTAGTCGTCGCCTATCACCTGTGCACACTGGATGGCTTCTTCCAGGTCGCCGTCCTCGAGCGAGCCAAAGAGTTTGTTGTCGTGGTGAGCCCACACACCGGCATAGAAGTCGGCAAGCAGCTCCAGGCGCACGCTCACCTTGTTGCCGTCGGCCTTGTTCATCTGTGCCATCTGGCTGTGAGCCTTGTTGAGAGAGCCCAGCAGATACTCAACGTGGTGTCCCACCTCGTGGGCGATGACGTAGGCATAAGCAAAGTCGCCGTCGGCACCCAGTTGCTTGCGCATGTCTCTGAAGAACGACAGGTCAATGTACAGGGTCTGGTCGCCTGAGCAGTAGAACGGGCCCATCTGTGCCTGGCCCTGTCCGCAAGCGGTGCTGGTGCTGTTAGTGTAGAGCACCATCTTGGGGTTTTCATATTCGCCCAGACCTTGCTCTTCAAATATCTTCTTCCACACGTCCTCGGTGCCGGCAAGGATTTGGCGAGAGAACTTGGCGAGCTCTTGCTCCTCGGGAGTGAACTCGTGTTCTTCTTCGTTGCCTGTGGCTTGCTGTTCGGTGGTCATGCTGCCCACTTGCTGCAGGGCGTCGCCTAGGTCACCGCCGCTCAAGAATGTCATGAGCAGGATGATGATGATACCGCCTATGCCGCCCACACCGGCTTTGGCCTTGCCGCTCATGCCGCGACGATCTTCTACGTTAGTGCTTTCTCTACGTCCGTCTAGTTTCATGTTGAAAAATATGGTGTTCTAATGTTTATAATCTGTTTGTTTGCAAAGTTAAAGTCTAGTTTCCACATGTGCAAGCGCATGTCGTGAAATTAGTGTGCTGCCGTTAAGCAATCGGTTACATAGCCGTTTTTACTTGGGCGACAGTGTCACCAGCGGCACCAGCATCTCTTCCATGGAGATGCCTCCGTGCTGGAATGTGTCAGTGTAATACTGCACATAGTAGTTGTAGTTGTTGGGGTAGGCATAGAAGTCCCGGTTAGTGGCAAAGATATAAGTCGTTGACACATTGGGGGCAGGCAGGCCAAATCGCCGTGGCTGCTTGATCTCAAACACCTGCTTGGGGTTGTAGTTGAGATTGCGCCCCAGCTTGTAGCGCAGGTTGGTGTTAGTGCTCTTTTCGCCTATCACCTTGATGGCATTGTTCACACGCACTGTGCCGTGGTCGGTGGTGAGCACCACCTTGTAGCCGTCGCGTGCCATGAGGCGGAACAGCTCTATGGCATAGCTGTTGCGGAACCACGACTCGGTGAGCGAGCGGTAGGCTCCGTCGGTGTTAGCCAGCTCGCGTATCATGCGGCTCTCGGTGCGGGCGTGCGACAACATGTCCACAAAGTTGAGCACCAGTACGTTGAGGTCATAGTTGGCCAGCGAACCGAAGTTCTTGAGCAGTTTCTCACCGGCAGCTGAGTCATTGACCTTGTTATAAGAGAAATGTACCTTGCGGCGATAGCGGTCCAGGATGGTCTGGATGAGGGGAGCCTCGTTCACGTTCTTGCCCTCTTCGCTGTCCTCGTCGACCCACAGGTCGGGGAACATGCGCTCAATGTCCACGGGCATGAGGCCTGAGAATATTGAGTTGCGGGCATACTGCGTGGCGGTGGGCAGGATGGTGGTGTAGAGCTGCTCGTTGTCGATGTTGAAGCAGTCGTTGATGAGCGGGCTGATGGTCTTCCACTGGTCGAGGCGGAAGTTGTCGATGACCACAAAGCACACTTTCTCGCCGGCGTCAAGCAGCGGCATCACGGCGGTCTTGAACACCTCGTCGCTGCGCAGCGGGTGCTCGTTGCCGGTCATCCAGTCCTCATAGTTGCGCTTCACAAACTTGCAGAAGGCATTGTTGGCGTCGTTCTTCTGAGTGAGCAGCAGCTCGTCCATGCTGGAACCGGCGCTGGCTATCGACAGCTCCCAGCGCACCAGCATGTTGTAGATGTCATACCAGTCGTCGATGGTGCGTGCCGAGTCAATCTGCATGCTGATGTTCATGAACTGCTGGCGGTAGTCGCCGCTCACCTTTTGCTCCACCAGGTCCACGCTATGCAGGTTCTTCTTGATAGACAGGAGTATCTGCATGGGGTTGACGGGCTTGATGAGATAGTCGGCAATCTCGCTGCCTATGGCTTGGTTCATGATGTTTTCCTCCTCGCTCTTTGTAATCATGATCACGGGCACGTTGGGCTGCCTTATCTTGATTTCCTGCAGAGCCTCCAGGCCGCTGATGCCCGGCATGTTCTCGTCCAGGATGATGAGGTTGAAGTTTTGCTTGGCCATGGCGTCGAGCGCATCGCGCCCGTTGGTCACGGTCACAATTTCATATCCTTTGTTCTGTAAAAACAGTATGTGAGGCCTCAGCAGATCAATCTCGTCGTCGGCCCACAAAATCAATTCTTTACTCATGGTGTGTATTTTGTTGCAACAAACTGCTATTAATCAATAGCTATAACGCAAAGATACAAAATTTTATTGTAACCCACGCACAGTTACCTCAAAAAAACACAACCTCCCCACAAACACAAGACTTTTAAACAAGAAATCTAAAGAGAATGAGAGCTCTCGGAGATCTTGGAGTTCTCGGAGCAGTCCCGGATAAACCGGGAATGCCGGAACCCCGGAACTACCAGAGGGACCTGCCATTCAGGAGAGACGGTCTCTCCTGCCAGGAGCTCCCCTCCCTCTTTAGGGGAGGGGTGGGGGGAGAGGCTTTTTTTTACTTGCCCAGGATGATGTTGAGGATGGTGTTGGCGTCAGAGATGTCGACGGTGCCGTCGCCGTTTACATCGTCGTGGCCTGAATACAGCGCCGAGGAGTCTTTGCCCAGCAGGATGTTGATGATGATGTTAGCGTCGGTGATGTCGACCACGCCGTCGCCATTGACGTCGCCGGGCAGGGTGGGAGAGGGCGCGTCGCCCACATAGAGGCGGTAGCACACATACCCGTTGCCCATAGTGTAGGCATAGAGCAGGCACTGTGTGTCGTCAATGGGGTCGACCTGGAAGAACGAGCCGTTGGCAAGGTTTGCCGAGAGGCCGCCGTTGCCCATGTCGCCCATGTTGAGCACGTCGATCTCGTCACTGCTCATGTCGCGCACGGTGAAGCCGCCGTTATAGTTGGCTCCCGAGGGGTGCACATAGAGGGTGTGGCCGGCGAGGGTGAAGCGTGCTCCGCCCACGCTGGTGTTGCGGCTGGGAGGATAGGTGCCGCTGGTGCCGGTGATGTACTCGCCCTTGTCGCCGTGGTCATACATGTAGATGCCCGAGGTGCGGCTCTGATACACAAAGTGTGCTGTGTCGCCGTCGAGGGGCTGCACGATGCTGGTGTTCATGCCTGCTACTGCCAGCTCGCCGCTCGCAGTGGTCTCTACATACTTGCCGCCGGCGATCTTGACCATGTCGACAAACTTTTGTCCCTTGGGATAGAAGTAGATGTAGCCGCCCTGGTCGCTCATCACGTCGCCCGAGGCGCTGATGAAGTAGGTCTGGCCCGGATGCAACAGCGAGAAGTCTACATTGACCGCTGTGGTGCTGCCCTTGGGGTATATCACTAGTTTAGAGGGCGTGGTGGTCATGCTGTCGGCACGCAGAATCATGTTGCCTGCATCGTCGCATGCAATGCCTGTGCCGCTGGTGCCCTGGTAGGGATTGTCCACACGTCCGTCCTTGCCGAAGCTGAGCAGCGTGTGGGTCTTGCAGTCGTTGGTGTAGAACGTGCCGCCTATTACAACCGCCTGCATGGCAGCGTTATAGGTGCTCATCTTGACGTTGCGGCTGGGGAAGTCGGCAGGCAGGTTGCCCTGGCCCAGTGTGTAAGAGTACAGCGTGTCGCACTTGAGCTCCAGCGGGTCAGGCGTGTCGCCCACGTTGCCCCAGTTGATGTCCTCGAGTTCGGGCATCTGGTCGGGGCGCAGGTAGTTGCAGGTCATCATGTAGACGCCCATGTTGCCATATTTCTTGTAGTCGGCCTCGCTGTCGACGGTCCACATTGCAACCTTGTGGCCCAGGCGGCGGAAGTAGTTCACCGTCTCGATGTCGAAGTAGCCCGACTGGATGCTGGGGTTGAGGTCATAGAAGCGGCACCAGCCGGCGTTGCTGGCCCAGTTGCTGGCGCACAGGAATTGTGCCTGGAACTGCGGGTAATTGGTCTTGACATATTCGAGCGACTTCTGCATGCTGGTGAGTATCACCACCTTGTCGGTAAGGCCGTGGTCGATGATTTTCTTGGCCAATCCGGGAAAATTAGTCATTGTGGAGCCGTTGATGCCGGTGGCTGACTTTAGCTCGATTACGGGGAAGACATTCTTCTCGACGCAGATGTCGAGATACTCGTCGATGGTGCATATTGTGCCGGTGTAAGTGACGCCGCCGCGCGTCTGTGTGTAGGTCTCGGCCTTGAGTTCGGCTAGTGTGGCGTTTGCCACGGTGAGCTTGCCTCCCAGTCGTGTGGTATTGTCGTCGTGGCTGATGACATACTCGCCGTCCTTGGTCACGCGCACGTCGCACTCGAGGCCGTCGTAGCCATAGTGGTCCACGCCGTTGCGAAATGCCTCGACGGTGTTCTCCACACCGTGGTAGCAGCCGCGATGTCCCACAAAGAGCGGTTTCCATGCCCATGCCTGCAGGCATGCTGTGATCATCAGTGTTAAGGTTAAAATCTTCTTCATAAGTTCGGGTTAATTAATCGTTAAAAGGCACAAGGTCTCACGGCACGGGCCGAGAGACCTTGTGGTCTGGGTTATTTTCTTGCAGCGGCTCTTTCTTTGCGTTCCTGCTCGCGTTGCTTCTGAGCATCCTTGCGTTCTTGCTCACGTTGCTTGCGTGCTTCTTCGCGTTCTTTTTGTTTCTCTTTTTGAGCCTGTTCGCGTTCTTTAGCCTGCTGTTTTCGTTCTTTCTCACGTTCTTTGCGGGCTTTTTCGC
>JAKSLZ010000055.1 GCA_024400935.1 Muribaculaceae bacterium
TTGTTCTGGAGGTGGAAGAGCTCACTGAAGATTACACCGGCAGTGATTGAAGGATAGTTGTAAGAAGTCTCGGGAGCCTGTTTGAAGCGTGAAGAACCGTCGTGACGGTAAGTTGCTGACAACTGGGCCATGCCCTTGTAGTCAAAGCGGAGCTCGCCGAAGTAGCCATACTTGTCATAAGCAGTGTGGTAGAGTGTGGGGCGGTTAGTCTTCAACAGGTCACCGTCGTTGAAGTTGGTGTTCATGAAGCTGTAGAAGTCGCCACCCAGCTGGAAGTTCTCACCATATATAGAAGATGACCAGCTGTTACCTTTCTTATATTCCATACCGAAGAGGGCATTGAATGTGAAGTCCTCGGCAAATGTCTTCTTATAAGTTACCAGACCCTGCATGTTCACCATCTGTGAGTGTGAGGGCTGGAAGCTGTAAGAACCATAAACGTCCTGGTTGCTGCTCAGAGCCTGAACGATTTCCTCGGCCTTGGGATCACGCAGGTCACCGTCATAGAAACGGGGCACTGTGTAAGCGTCATATGAGCTGTAGCTCTTGTCATAACCCACGCGGCCTGTGAAAACGAGGTCCTCGATGGGAGTGTAGCTCAACTGACCGTTTACAACGAAGTGGTTGCTCTTAGTGAGCGACTTGTCGTTGTAACGTCCAAAGTAGGGAGAAGAACCGCAGTTGATGCGCTCGATGTCGAGCATGTCGTCCCAGTGGTCATAGCGGGCACGCCAGTTAACGTGACCCTCGAGAGTCTGGTAGTCCTTCATGTCCTTGTTGATACCCCAAGCATAGATGCTAGACATTGAGTTACCGAAACCACGGCTCTGGGTGTCGGTGAAGTTCATTGACAGCTGGAAGTTAATCTGCTTGCTGGGGTTGAATGAGCTCTTGAGGAAAGCGGTGAACTGCTTCTTGTAGTCCTTGGGAACGATACCCTCGCTGTCCATGTAAGAAACTGATGCGTAAGAGTTGAACTTCTCAGTACCACCTGAGATAGAACCGTCATACTTCTGCTGGATACCTGTGCCCAGGAATCCGCCCAGGTTGTCATAAACGGTCTCGCCGGGAGCGATGTAGGGACCCCAACCGCCGCTGGCCGAGTTCTCCTTGTACATACCCTTGCTACCGGGAGCATAGAGGCTCTGCAGCTTGGGCACGCGCATCGCGTTGCTGATCTCAACGCTTGCACTGGCAGTCACGTTGATAGTACCATCCTTGCTACCGCTCTTAGTGGTGATCATGATGACACCGTTAGCAGCCTCCTGACCATAGAGAGCCGATGCCGCAGCGCCCTTGAGCACTGACATGTTCTCGATGTCGTTGGGGTTGATGTCGGCCAGAGACGAAGCACTGCTGCTCTTCATCGCGATACCGTCGATGATGATGAGAGGCTCATTGCTCTGCGAGTTGTTCACTGATGAAATCGCACGGATAATCACCTGAGTAGATGAGTTGGGCGAGCCACCACCGGTACCCACCTGGAGACCGGCTACCTTACCCTGAAGTGAACTAGCGAAGTTGGCGCTGCTACCGGCAGTGACCTGGTCACTGTTGAGCTGCTGAACGGCAAAGTTCAGCTTCTTCTTTTCCTGGGTCTGACCCATCGCGGTCACAACCACTTCACCAAGAACCTGGGAATTCTCCTTCATCTCAATGTTGATGACATCTTTGTCGGGAGTCACTTTAATTGAAACAGGGTTCATACCCACATACGAGACGTCAAGCACGTCGCCGTCTTTGACATCAATCGAGTATTTTCCGTCAAAGTCAGTGACTGTACCCCTTGTAGTGCCATGCACCTGAATTGACGCGCCGATGATGACGTCGCCATCAGAAGCTTGTGTCACAACTCCGGTTACAGTACGGGCATAACCCAACACTGCAAAGAGGGAAAATAACAGAAGCATTAACTGTTTTCTCATAAAAATTTGGTTTTTATTTGTTTATGTTAGTGTTACCAAACGTTAAAATCCAATTACACGATACTTCACCGCATAATCATCTACAAAAATATGAATTATTTATAAAATAAATACAAATGCAATAGTTAAAAGTGAAAACCATTGCACAATTTTAAATATTATCTATTTATTTTTAACATCATTAACAATTACCACAATCCTGGTAACTACTCACCAATGAGGTTTATCTCGCGCCGAACTCGCAGACGACGCGGATTTTTTGACATAGAAGAACAATTTTTTAGACATAAGTACAAAAGAATAACATAAGGACATAAAATCTGTAAAATCCGCGCGGGGATTGTGTAAAAAGTGGGTGTGTCAAAACATATGAAAAAGCGGCGCGCTGTAAGCGCAATGCTGCAACTAGCCCAGGGCAACGCCCTGGGAAACAGACGGTAATGGCAATGCGCCCTGCAAGGGCAAAAGCATTGTTACCCTACCAAAGCGCATTTTGACACACCCTCATTCGGCAATATGACACTATCTTGCGCAGAGAGAAACAGTGTGCGTGTCGGCTGTTAATGTATTTCAATTTAAAAAATTCCGCGAGTTCTGCGAGTTCTGCGCGAGTAAATCCCCATTGGTGTATAGCTACATCTTGTGGGTCAGTCTTAAAAATGAGATTACGGGTCACTTGCCCAAGAGGATGTTGAGGGTGGCATTGAGGTCCTGGATGTCGACAGTTCCGCTATGGTCCACATCGGCACGGCCTTCATAGCGCGAGGCATCGTCTTTGCCCAGGATAATGTTTATCAATATGTTAGCGTCAGTCACATCAGCCACACCGTCGCCGTTTATGTCTCCCCTCAGTTCTGCCTCAAGAGTGTAGCACGCAAGGCCGTTGCCGGGGACATAGAGGAACACATTTTTCTGGTTTGGAGCTAGACCGTCAGTCACATCGCACAACGCGTCCCAGCCGCCGTTGGCCAAGTTACCGAAACCCTGGCGGGGCACTGACCAAGCCATCTTGAAATCGCTGAACTTGTCCTCGCCTTCACTCTTGACAAGGCTGAACCTGAAGCCTTGCGCCGAGCGATAGTCGCCGTCGGGATAAATGCGGTAGTGCTTACCTACCAGCGCGAAGTCTGCAAAGCCGTTGGCAGTGGTACCGGCAGGCATGATTGCCGCGTTGCCGTCCATGCTGTCGACAATGCGCCCCGTGGTCATGTCATACAAAGTCACATACTCCCCTACTCCCTTGACATACACTAGATTGGGACTAACGGGGAATACCCTGGGAGCAGTACCCCACGACGACACGCGCGAGGGCGAGAACGACACTGCATTCATCACCTTAGTCTCTGTCACCACACCGTCGCTCACGGTCCAGCGCACCACCTGCGTGCCTGCCGACGGAGCCGCAAAGACATAGAACTGCCCCGACTCCACGTCGCCATACACATTGCAGTGGTCTATCCTGTTGTTTTTCAATACGTCACAAGTGATGCGGGCTCGTTCTATCACAAATCCCGTCTCGGGATCAACCTGATGGATCACAACGCCACGCTGAGCCACATCGGTACACAGATTTGACACAAGCAGATGCCCTGCATTATCCTTGAAGATGTCGTTGCCGGGGTACAGGTGTGCGTGCACATAGCGGCTCACCGGCTGGCGCTTGAGATGCTCGCCAGTGTAAGCGCTATAAGCGTCTATATACACATTCGCTTCGCTCGACGTCTTGTCGCGTCCTATCACATAGATGCGGTCGCCCTTCACGGTGAAGCCGCGGTTCATCTGGCCGTCGCTATCAAACAGAATGTTAGCATATTCGTCCTTGACCGAGCGCATCCACTGGTTGGTCAGGGTCACTCCGTCCACGGCATCGTATGTGTCAACGTCTTGTTTAATCACATAGCCCTTCTCAATGTGACCCACAGGCAGTTTCACGATGTCAAACGTGCGCACCAGGCTTGAAGCATCGTCACGGCCGGCGGCATGGCTCATCACACGCCAGTAGAATCGTCCCATGCCCAACTGCGCAAGGCGCACGGGCGCTATCAGGTTATTAGCGCTCTTGACAAAGTCGCTCACTGTCAGGACAATGTCGTCAAACTGCGGAGTGCGTGAAACCTGCAACACAAATGACTCAGCGTCAGAGGGGGTGAACATAAAGTTGAAGTCGTTCCCCATGATATTGCCATCGGCTGGCCTTACAAGCGTAGCCGCCGTGGCAAGAGGACGCTGCCCGGTAGTGAACGTGGCAACTGCCGAGGGTGCATCCACACACCCCGGCTGTGAGGTAAATACCCGCCAGTAATAAACTGTATTGCTGCTGAGCGCCGACACGTCAACCGTAGTGCTAGTTGTTTCCAGACCGGGTAGGTCAATAACCACCTCGTCAAACTCTTCATCGCCAGCTATCTGCACCCTGTAGCGAGACCCCGGCACTTCGTTCCATTTAAACTCCTGCTGCCACTGGGTCGCATCGCCGCCAATGGGCGACACCAGAGTTGTGGCAGTAGCGTTGCCATGCGGCACATTCAGATAAGCAGGTGCGCTCTCGTTGCCCCAGCCGTCCACCGCTGTCACTGCCCACCAGTAATAACCGTTGAGCATGCTGTCGGGGACGTTCCACGACGATTCATAAATGACCTGTGCCAGGTAGTCGCCCTTGATGCCGCCGTACGTTTCGCTCATGACTTCGTCCTGCGCAACGCTCGTGGGGATGGCATAGATGGCATAGCGCATCAAGTGCTGGTCGGTGCCCGTCCACTGCAACGTGCCGCCGTCAAGCGACAGGTGCATGGGGGTGGCAATTTCAGGCTTGCCCTTGATTTTGATGTAAGGCGGCAATGCCTTGGCTATAAAAGTGTTATTGGCAAGGTAGTCGCCCAGTCCCCAGTAGCCGGGGCCATAGAGGTATCGGGCAGAGAAGAACACCACGCCGCTCTCGCCCACCGGTGCCTGGCGCCGTGTGAGCACAATCTGGTTGTGCATCTCGCGCCAGTCGTCCACGGTGTTTGACTCTGACATGCTCGATATTCCCATGCCGGGGTACTCGGGACGGCCGTAGTGGTCGGCGATATAGTTCCACCACTGGTTGAGCGTGCCGAAGGGCTTCGTGGGACTGCTGATGAAGCTGTAGAGCTGCGGCGAGATATAGTCGATGGTTCCTTCCTCGAGCCACGCCAGCGGGTCGCTGTAGATGCCGTTATACTGCCAGTCGCTGCCCACAGGGCACGGTGTCACGCCATGTTTACCAGCCGAGGTGTTTGCAGTGCCTGCGATGCCCGCCGGACTGATGCCGAAGCGTGCCTGTGGCCACTCCTCGCGCATCATCGCGGCAACCTCGCGCACCATGCGGTTGACGTTGTCGCGGCGCCAGTCGGCAATGCTCATCGAGCCGCCGTTTTCGAGCCACAACGCATAGTCAGGCGCCGATGAGTCCTCGGCAAGTTTCTCGCTGGGATAGAAGTAGTCGTCAAAGATGATGCCGTCGATGTCATAATGGCCAAGGATGTCGCGGCACACGCTCTTGATGTGGTCGCGCGTCCACTGCAAGGCAGGGTTAAACACCACATATTTACCGCTTTGCAGCAGCACGCCCTGTTGTTTCACACCGTTGTCAAAGGCTGTATTGCGGTCGGTGCCGCTGTTGTTGCTGAAGCGATAGGGATTGAGCCACGCATGGCACTCGATGCCGCGCTTGTGGCACTCCTCAACGGCAAATGCCAGAGGGTCCCAACCGGGATCGGTGCCTCGTGTCCCTGTGAGGAACTGCGACCAAGGCTCATAGCTCGACTTATACAGTGCATCGGCCATGGGGCGCACCTGGAAATAGACGCAGTTCATGCGGCAGCGCGCAAACCCGTCAATCAGGTCAAGCAGTTGCTGTTTTTGCTTGGCAACGGCATCGGCTCCCGTTCCACGAGTCGTCGGCCAGTCAATGTTACTCACCGTGGCAAGCCACACCGAGCGCAGTTCGCGCTTCACGGCCTCACCACACACAGCACCGAGGCACACACTCACACAGACCAATACGCTAAAAATTCGTTTCATCACAGGCAAGGTTAATTAAACATCGCAAATATAGCAACAATTTTCCAAATCCCCCAAGATTTTTTAGACTATAAGAACAAAAAAAGACATAAAAAAATTTTAAATCTAATGGAGCTTCACTGGTCGCAAAGCATCAGTTTTTTTAGACAGAAGAACAAAAGGACTTCACAAGAACATAAAAATTAAATTTAATGGAGCTTCGTTCTGTTCTTTCAGTCCTAAATCCCTGTGTCAAATTTTATTTTAATTTATTTTAATTTCTGTCAGTTCAATTGTTTTTCTGTGTAATCTGTTGTTTAATTGTCCTCTTTATTTATGTAAATTCATACCCTGTCAATCAAGATAATCACCAAAGGACTTGTCTAAAAACGACGGCATCCTCCTGACTAGCGGGTCGGGAGGATGCCGTTGTGGATATTTGTTATATCAATTGTTCATGAGCAGTGCAAGCAGTGCGTTGATGTCGCTGACGTCGACAGTACCGTCACCGTTCACGTCGGCACGGCCGTCATAATTGCTTGCGGGTTCATTGCCGAGCAGCACGTTGACAATGCAGTTAATGTCGGTAACGTCTACCACTCCGTCGAGGTTGACGTCGCCGGGAATTGCACTTGCGTCACGCACTGTGTAAGCCGCGAGACCGTTGCCGGGGACATACACATAGATGCGTTTCTCGGTCGACTTGGCACCGTCGGTGACGCAGCAGGGAGCGTCCCATGTGCTGCTGTTCACGCCGCCCAGGCCGCGAGTGGGGAATGTCCACATGGGAACGAAGGCGTTGAAGCCTGTGCCGCCGTTGCTCTGCACGAGCATGAAGCGGTAGCCGTTGTCGGTCATGTGGTCGCTCTGGGGATAGAGCATGTAGGGCTTGCCACCCATTTCGAACATTGCAAAGCCGTTGCTACCTGTATTGGCGGGCTTGATGGCTGTGTTGCCGTCCATGCTGTCAAGGATAGAGCCAGTAGAGAAGTTATAGAGAGTAACGTAGGTGCTGGCACCTTTCACATACACCTGGGTGGGGCTGACGGGGAACACGCGGGGAGCGATGCCAAAGCCGCCGGCACCCGAGGGACTGTAAGCCTGGGCTGTCATCATGTCGGTAGCGCTCACGCTGCCGTTGGTGATGGTCCAGCGTATCACCTGTGTGCCGCTTGACATCACTGCAAAGACATAGAACTGACCCGAAGTGACGTCGCCGTAGACGTTGCAGTGGTCGATGCGCTTGGTGGCGGGCAATGAAGTCATCACGCTGGCGCGCAGGGTTGCTGCACCAGTCTCGGGATCAACCTGATGAACATTTACTGTATAAGACTTCACATCAAGCACAAGGTTGCTCACACACAGGTTGCCGGCTGCGTCCTGGAAGATGTCGTTGCCAGGATAGTAGAGTGCCTGCACATCGCCGGTCACAATCACGCGCTTGATGCGCTCGCCGGTGTCGGTGCTGTAGTGGTCTATGTAAACCTGGGCACTGCTTGAGCTTGCGTCGCGGCCCACAACATAGATGCGGTTGCCCTTGACGGTGAAGCCACGGTTCATCAGACCGTTAGAGTCAAATGCCATGTTGGTGTACTCGTCCTTGATTGAGCGCACCCAGTTGTTAGTAAATTCAAAGTTACCCACTTTATCATAACTGTCGATGTCTTTCTTCATCACATAGCCGGGCTCAAACTCACCTGTGGGCAATGCCGTCACCTCAAACTGGCGTGACTCGCTCACAGCATCATCGCAACCTGCCGCGCTGCTCTTAACGCGCCAGTAGAACTTGCCCTTACCTATGAGCGAAACTGCCATGTCCACGGTCTTGTTGCTGCCGCTTGCCTTGGCATCGGCGGTAGAATAGACAACATTGTCAAAGGCTGCATCCTTAGCCACCTGCAGGGTATAGTTGGCTGTACCTGCAGGGGTAAATACAAACTTGAAATCTTCCTCAAACTTAGCGCCGTTGGCAGGGCTAACGAGTGTAACAACAGGCGCATCGGGGTGCTTGGGAGTAGCAAATGTCTCGACTGCCGAGGGGGTGTCGAAGCAACCTGTCTGCGACACGATCACGCGCCAGTAGAAAGTCTTGAGACTCTCGAGCGCGGTGAGGTCAACGTTAACCTTTGCCGAGGTGAGATCGGCCTTTTCGATGATGACGTTGTTGAAGTCTTGGTCGGTAGCAATCTGCAAGCGATACTTGGCATTCATGAGCGATGTCCACTGGAATGTCTGTGTCCAAGCCACTGTTGCACCTTGTAGGGGAGCGATGAGCTGTGCAGCCTCGCTGGGGCCGCCGGGAGCGTTGACATAAGTAGGTTCAAACTCGTTGCCCCAGCCGTCGACTGCGGTAACGGCAAACCAGTATCCGTCGAGGTACTTGCTGTCGAGGGTGAACGAGGGATCGTAAGTGACGTTAAGCAGATAGTCGCCCTTGATGCCGCCATAAACGCTGCTCTTGATGTCCTCAATGGCCACGGTGTTAGGTATAGCATAAACGGCATAGCGCACCAGGTGCTTGTTCACACCGTTCCATGAGAGTTTATTTGCATTGAGCTGCACGCCCGAGGGAGCAGGCAGTGCTTCCTTAGCTTTCCAGTCCATGCAGGGGATGAGGGCCTTGCGGGTGAAGGTGTTCTTGGCAAGGAATGCGCCCAGACCGGTGCAGGTGGGACCGTTGATATACTTGGCTGAGTAGAAGTTTACGCCCGATGTGCCAGGCTTAGCATACTGGCGGGTGAGAAGAATCTGTGCATTGATCTCGTTCCAGTCGGCCTGTGTGTTGGTCGACGCCATGAAGTAGATGTTAGTGCTTGCATAGTGGTGACGGTTGAAGTGCTCGGCACAGTAGCTCCACCAGTGGGTCATGGGGCCGAAGGGGTTGGTAGTGTGGTCTGTCTTCCAGTAGAGCTGCGGCGAGATGTAGTCGATGGTACCGTCCTCGAGCCACTGCACGCAGTCGCTGTAGATCTGGTTATACTGCCAGTCACTTGCCTTGCAATACTTTGACAGCGGGTCGATGCCATGGCGTGCAGCCACTGTGCTGCTTGAGCATGATGCACCGGCGGGACCGATGGCAAACTTCACATATGGCTTGGTCTCTTGTACCATTTCATACATTTCCTTGACCATGAGGTTGACGTTGGCACGGCGCCAGTCGCCTATGCTCATCGATGTGCCGCTGTTGCGCCACAGATTGTAGTCGGGAGCCGAAGAATCTTCGGGGGTGCCGCCGCTGGGATAGAAGTAGTCGTCAAAGATGATGCCGTCGATGTCATAGTTCTGGATCATCTCGCGGCACACGTTGAGCAGTCGCTCACGCGAAGCCTTGAGGCCGGGGTTGAACACCACGCGGTCACCCACAGCCATGAGGATGTCGCTGTTCTTGAGAGCCTGGTCCTGTGCAGTGTTGCAGTCGCGGCCGCCACTGTTAGAGAAGCGGTAGGGATTTACCCACGCGTGGCACTCGATGCCGCGCTTGTGGCACTCCTCAACGGCAAATGCCAAGGGGTCCCAGCCGGGGTCCTGTCCGCGGGTGCCGGTCAGATAGCTCGACCAGGGTTCGTAGCTCGATTTATACAACGCGTCGGCCATAGGGCGCACCTGCAGGCACACGCCGTTCATGTTGGTAGCCGCAAAGCCGTCGAGCATGTCGGTGAGTTGTTTCTTCTGTTTGTTGATAACCGAAGTTCCTGTGCCTCGTGTCTGAGGCCAGTCAATGTTAGATACCGTAGCGATCCACACCGTGCGCATCTCGCGCTTAAGTGTCTCCTGTGCCATCAAGTTGAATGATAACGCGATGGCTGCAATAGCCAGTAATAGTTTCTTCATAGTCTCGTATGGTAATTGAGGTGAATATCAGTCCACAAAGTTAATGAATATTTCATGAATAACCAAGAATCCCAGCAGAAATATGAAAACACACCAGCGAAGTGCCATCGTGGGCAGCCAGCACCCACTCCGGAGGACGATGCCAGCGGCATCTCTCTCACCCTTCCCTCTGCCCGGGCACGGGCATCGTGTACGGACGACACCCCCGTGTCGTCCGTATGTTCGGAACGAACATGGTCACCAATCGATGGCAGCCATCACCCCAGGCAAGGCAAGACCTCGGAGAGGTCAGAGGCTCGAAGAGCCTCACTATGCGAAACCCCATGCAAGCAGCCTCGAAGAGGTGCGCCGCATGGGGCTAAGAGATACACACCGATAGTGCCTCGAAGAGGAACACCAACACCAGCATCTCACGACAGATAGTAGTCGTTCCATTTCAAACCCGACAGCTCTATTATTTCCTTGTACTCTTCCTCAAAAGACTTCACATTGTGATGCTCTTTCTGCCGCTTGATATATCCCTTCACACGTTCCAAATTTGTCGCACTGCACGAGAACGCACCATATTCCTTGCCCCAGCCGGCGAATTGGACGAAGACAGGCTGCGTCTTCATCCACTTGCTGCTCGACTGCTTTATATCCCTTACCATATCACTCAAAGAGACACTGGATGACAGTTCCACTAGGATATGCACATGATTACCAATACCATTGATTGCCAAAACGTTTGACTGACGACGTTTCACTATGCCATTGATATAGCGGTACAGATTGTCGCTGGCAATCTCAGGTATCGTCATTTGGCGGCGATACGTATTGATTACTATGTGGAAATATGAACTTACTACACTCATTTCATTTATGTGTTGGCGTTCCTCTTCGAGGCACGTTCGTTTGTTAGTCTTTATCCCCATGCTGCGACCATCTTCGACGGTCTTTGCATGGGGTTTCGCATAGTGAGGCTCGCCGAGCCTCTGACGTCTCCGACGTCATCCCCTCACATCGCTGCATCGCCTCACTACCATCGCTGCATGCTATCGCGGGGTTATACCGAGCCTCCGACGTCATCCTGCCCAAGGTTGGTGCCATCGATGCGTCCGTGTGCGAAGCGGCTCCGACGCTTCGGCAATGGAACCGTCCATCAGGATGCCTTATTCTGAAGGAACACGCACAGCCCGGACGCTCTGCCCGTAGGAACGGCCGTAGTAGTTCCAATCAATGTCACTCGAAATGAAGTACAGGCTGCAGGCGTAGTTGCTGTAGAAAGTGTAGAGCGAACATGACCAATAGCCGCCGTAGGAACCCTCGCCGTAGAGGCTCGTGTCGTAGCGGTAGCCAGCGGCAGGAAGGAAAAGGCTGTTGCCGTTGCTCTTGCTTTTTACTTCATAACCGCTGACACCGTTCCTGGTCGTCCATGTCCAAGTGCAATAACTGCTGTTTCTCAAATCATCCTGCTCCTCACTTGTGGGCATGCGCCAGCCAGCACCCCAGTTGGCGGTCGCGGCGTCATCCGCGGGGTCAAGGACTGTCTTGCCGTCAACACGGCCATAAGAAGGACTTGTGCAGTACTTGGTCTGATTGTCGTATTTGCCGTTGCACCACTTGTAGTGTGCCCAGTCAAACGTGTGGCTCTCGCCCTTGGCGTCGTCCACGGTCTCGCCCCATGCGAAGTACAGGCCATACTCCCAGGGAGATGAAGCACCCACATTACACGTAGCCCACAGCACACCTCCTGGCAAACCAAGGTCCACATACTCACGTCCATAAGAGTCTCTACCCGAACGGTCGCGACGAGCACGAGATGCAGCCTTGGGTGCCGGTTTAGGCTTGGCTGGCACCGGTTTCTTGGCAGGAGCGGGTTTTGACTCCTTCTTGGGAGCCGGCGCTTCCTTCTTGGACTCCGGCTTTTTTTCTTCTTTTTTCTTAGCGGGCGTCTTAGATTTAGCCTCTTTCTTGGCAGGGACGTCAAAATGCAGTTTGCCTTGGGCTGCGATATTGAGAGCAGTGCCGAACACTAGGCTCAGCACCACCATCATTAACAATTTATCTACTCCTTTCATTTATCATGTTTTATCGTCGGGAACAGTGTCTCAGTCACCTAGGCGGGATGTTAAACTTTTGCCTGAGTTACTTCTCCGTCTTTATAGGTTATTTTAGCTGAGCCGTTAACGTCATAAAGGGTGCCGTTGTATTGTGCACCGTCTTTAAACTCTCCCTCAAAGTATGAGCCGTCTGAGAGGGTGTATTTGCCCTTGACATAATAACCGTCGCTGAACGTGCCGGTGAAGCTGTCACCGTCTTCAAAGACGATGTTTGCCGAGCCGGTATCGTCGGTACACTTGCCGTCGACAAAGTTGCCGGTATAGGTCGCCGCCGATGTTTCGCCATGAACAGGGAACTTTGCCACGCCATATCCTGAAGGCAAGCTGTCCGCAATGCTGACCTCTCCTGTATAGGTGAACTCGCGCATGTTCTCAGGGGCATCGTCAACATATACTTCCATGTCAGTGACTTGGGTTACGGTTTGAATCTCCGGGGAATCTTGTTGGCCATTCCACAAGCCACTGCTATAATTTCTTATCAGGAAAATAGCAACAATGGCCACTACAAAAACAGCGATAAAGAGGTATAGACCTTTCTTGTCACCTGTCTTTTTATCGGGTTCTTCCACGATTGTCACTTTGGGCTTTTTCTCAGGCACTGCTTTAGCGGGAATGTCCTCCTTTTTTTGTTTTGGAGCTTGTGTAGATATCCGTTCCACAAGCTTCTCCTCATGTACAATCGGTTGAACAACAGGGGCAACAGGTTGTTCGACAGGTGCTATAGGCTGCACTGGTGGAGCCACATACGGTGTCTCATAAGGTTCCTCATCGGGCAGCACCTCGATGGCCGATGCCGGGATGATGTCATCCTCGGGTATCACGACTGCAGTATCACCGGTGTCGCCTAGTTTGTCTGCTATCCATGCCTCCACCTCGTCCACACTCTGCGGGCGCTTGGTGCGCATGGGCTGCATCAACCACAGGATGAGGTCCTGCATCTGAGGACTGATTCCTAGGGGGAACGGCAGGGCATCACGGCCACTCTCGGCTATGCTGCTGGGCGAGGGTATCTGGGAATTAGTCAATAACTTATAAAGTGTGGCACCAAGCGAATAGAGGTCGGTCCAGGGGCCAAATTTGTTGGGGTCCTGTTCCATCTGCTCTGTGGGTGCATAGCCCATGGTATAGGCCATGCCCGACGACATCGACACAGAGTTGGCATCATTGCTGTGCACATGCTTGCTGGCACCGAAGTCGATGAGCATGGGCACACCGGCTTTGTTCACCAGGATGTTGCCGGGTTTGATGTCGAGGTGCCAAATGTTGTGGGCATGCACAGCCTTGAGGGCGTCGAGCATGCCGGGGAGAAGGCCACGCACCTCGGCCTCGCTCATCACTCCGCGGCGCTTAATGAGGCTGGCAAGGCTCTCGCCGTCGATGAAGTCCATCACATAGTAAGAGGTGCCGTTCTCGTCAAAGAGGTCGTGCACGCCCACGATATGAACGTTGCTGAGGCGGCGCAGGCGGCGTGCTTCCTTGCGGAACTTGTCGCGGTGAGCGTCAAAGGTGCTCTTGTTCTCGCGCAGCGTGACGGTCACCTCGGTTGTGTCGTCCTGGCGGCCGCATATACCCTTGATGAACAACTCTTTGATCACTACAGGTTCGTCAAAGGTGGTGTCGACGGCATAGTAGGTGTTGCCAAATCCACCAGAGGCTATGTGCCGCTGTATGCGGTACCTGTCACCGGCCAATGTGGTCCCGTTGGGCAACAGCCCTCTTTTCTGCATATCACTCATTATATCAATTAGTTTCTATCTAAAACTCACTTTCATTTTTAACCCTGCAATTTAAAAACAACCGGCATTGTGTACCACACGTTAACCGGACTGTCTCATCGTATTCGCAGCCTCAGCGATGACAAGCGTCCATCTTGCCTACCAGTCCTTACATCCACCCTGACGAGTGATCTAGGAATCAAGGATACCGCTATCGTTGGGCCCTTGTGAAAAGCGGCTCCAACGCTTCGGCCATCATGTTTCCTTAAATAATGAAAACCAAGGCCCTACACTAAATAGATAATATCTAATATCCAATCAGGCAAATCGAAATGCATCCACAATTCTAGCAACAGAGAACTAATTTCCTCTCTCTTCAGGTAAATCACTACAATTGTTACTACAAAAATAGCGATAAAGAGGTATAGCCCCTTCTTGCCACCTGACTTTTTTTCGGGGTCTTCTTTTAAGACCGTCACTTCGGGTTTTTTCTCAAGTGCAACTCCAGCTGGATTTTCTTCTTTGTTTTGAAGATTGTGTAAATTTTCATTGGCAACAGGCTGAGCTATTGGAGCCACATACGGTGTCTCAAAAGGTTCCTCGTCGGGCAGCACCTCGATGGCCGATGCCGGGATGATGTCATCCTCGGGTATCACGACTGCAGTATCACCGGTGTCGCCTAGTTTGTCTGCTATCCATGCCTCCACCTCGTCCACACTCTGCGGGCGCTTGGTGCGCATGGGCTGCATCAACCACAGGATGAGGTCCTGCATCTGAGGACTGATTCCTAGGGGGAACGGCAGGGCATCACGGCCACTCTCGGCTATGCTGCTGGGCGAGGGTATCTGGGAATTAGTCAATAACTTATAAAGTGTGGCACCAAGCGAATAGAGGTCGGTCCAGGGGCCAAATTTGTTGGGGTCCTGTTCCATCTGCTCTGTGGGTGCATAGCCCATGGTATAGGCCATGCCCGACGACATCGACACAGAGTTGGCATCATTGCTGTGCACATGCTTGCTGGCACCGAAGTCGATGAGCATGGGCACACCGGCTTTGTTCACCAGGATGTTGCCGGGTTTGATGTCGAGGTGCCAAATGTTGTGGGCATGCACAGCCTTGAGGGCGTCGAGCATGCCGGGGAGAAGGCCACGCACCTCGGCCTCGCTCATCACTCCGCGGCGCTTAATGAGGCTGGCAAGGCTCTCGCCGTCGATGAAGTCCATCACATAGTAAGAGGTGCCGTTCTCGTCAAAGAGGTCGTGCACGCCCACGATATGAACGTTGCTGAGGCGGCGCAGGCGGCGTGCTTCCTTGCGGAACTTGTCGCGGTGAGCGTCAAAGGTGCTCTTGTTCTCGCGCAGCGTGACGGTCACCTCGGTTGTGTCGTCCTGGCGGCCGCATATACCCTTGATGAACAACTCTTTGATCACTACAGGTTCGTCAAAGGTGGTGTCGACGGCATAGTAGGTGTTGCCAAATCCACCAGAGGCTATGTGCCGCTGTATGCGGTACCTGTCACCGGCCAAGGTGGTCCCGTTGGGCAACAGCCCTCTTTTCTGCATATCACTCATTATACCAATTAGTTAATCGTAAAAGAAACAGGTAGCGTATACCACACGGCAACCGCCTGACCATTTTGACGTCCAGGAACAAACTTGGGCAGAGACTTAACCACGCGCATCGCCTCTCTGTCAAGGTCTTTATCAACCGATCTGGCAATCTTTACTTCCCCTATTTGACCAGTTTTCGTTACCACAAACTGAACTACCACCTTGCCCTGTATACCATTATCAAATGCCTGTTGAGGATACCGTACGTGTGACTTCAAGTACTTCATCAGTGCAGCATCGCCACCAGGGAATGTGGGCATCTGATCTACCGACGTAAAAATCTTGGTTTCTGCTTCTTTGCGGGCAGCTTCCTCTGCGGCTGCTTTGCGGGCAGCTTCTTCGGCAGCTCTTTTCTTGGCGGCTTCCTCTGCAGCGGCCTTGCGGGCAGCTTCTTCGGCGGCAAGCCTACGTGCATTCTCTTCGGCGGCACGACGTGAGGCCTCCTCGGCTGCGGCACGGCGTTCGGCCTCTTGGGCTGCTAAGGCGGCACGGCGTTCGGCTTCTTCCTGTTGCACCTGGGTAGCCGTTTGCTGCGCTTTTGTGGCACTGGCTGTAGTGCCTCCACCCTGCGGAGCCATAGCCAGACGCAGACCCAGGTTATGGTCGCGGAACGATGATGCACGGTTGCCGCGCGCGGTGAGGCGACAGCTCCATGCATTTGCATCCCAGCTACCGCCACGATACACCCTGAACTTGCCTGATGCAGGGCCTGTGGGGCTAATCTGCAAATCAGCGCTATAAGCGCCAAAGTAATCCTGACACCACTCGGCCACATTGCCGCTCATGTCGCGCAGGCCCAGCTCGTTGGCCTGCTTAGAGCCCACAGCATTGGGCTTGTTGCCGCTGCTCACGTTATACCACGCCACATCGTCAATGGTGTTGCTGCCGCTATACAGATTGCTTGCGCCCTTGTTGCCGCCTCGTGCAGCAAACTCCCACTCGGCCTCGGTGGGCAGGCGGAACTGCTTGCCCAGCATTGAACCCAGACGGTTGATGAACTCCTGGCAATCGTCCCACGACACACCTTCAACAGGCAGCATGGGGTCTTTAAAGGCCGACGGATTGGTTCCCATAACAGCCACCCACAGTGCTTGTGTCACCTCGGTCTCGCCTATGTAGTAATCTTCTGAGAAGCTCACACGGTGAGCGGGGCGTTCATTAAACATGGGTTCATTAGCTTCGCTTGTGGCACCCATGGTGAATGTACCGCGCTCCACGCGCACCATATTGAAGCTCACATCGCCCACCTTGAATGTAATCTTTGACAAATTCTTGGGCTGCTGAGCAGGCTTGGCGGCCGCGGTATTGTTTTGAGCCGGACGTTCCTGCGACTGACGATGAGAAGGCTTCTCCTGAGGCTTTGATTTAGAATCATGAGAGTCGTGTGAATCGCGAGAATCGCGAGAACTATGAGAGTCATGTGAGTCATGAGAATCATGAGAATCAGACTTTGAATGGCCCGACTGCTTGGCAGTAGTTTCTTTTTTTTCCTTTTTATCACGGGTCACAAGACCTTGTGACGAAACCGTGGCACAACATGCCAAACACAGAATGAATGTGAATATCTTTCTCAATAGTTTCATATTTGTCGATTATTTTTCGTATCCGTCTACAACCTTAGCGTCTACTGTGCCATCGGCCTCGCACCATGCGCCATTGTAAGGTGCGCCGTCCTTGAAGTCGCCTTCAAAGTAGGTACCGTCGGGCATCTGATACTTGCCATGGTCATAATATCCATTTTTGAATGTACCTCTATAAGAGGCTCCGTTGTCAAATTTCAATGTGGCATTGCCTGTAGTATCGGTACACACACCTTCAACAAACTCGCCCTCATAGGTGCGTGCAGGAGTTTCGCCCTTAGCCTTGAACGTAGCCGTTCCCTTGCCCACGGGCATGCCGGTGTTATTGTTGACGCTACCGGTGTACTGATATTCACGCATCTCTTCGGCTCCGTCGGTCAGCACGATTGTGGTGTCGGTGACCATGTGCAGGGTGTCGGCTATAGCATCTGTACCCTGTGCCACATCACCGTCAGCGGTATTTCCTCTGGGACGGAGTATGAACACGCACGCAGCGCCCACGATGCAAGCCAGCAACGCTATAACTACAAATTTCTTGGCTCCGCCTTTTTTCTTATTGTCATCATCGGTGATGTCATAATCCTGCGAGGCAGCATCTTCCTCAGCAGGTGTTTCTTCTGAGGGTGTTTCTTCATCTGTAGATTCCTCGGCAGGAGATTCGGCAGGAGATTCTTCAGAAGATTCTTCCTCAGCAGGTTCTTCCTCGATGGGTTCTTCCTCTACAGGTTCCTCTTCAACGGGTTCCTCCTCGATGGGTTCTTCCTCGACAGGTTCTTCCTCGACTGGTTCCTCCTCAACAGGTTCCTCCTCGATGAGCTCCTCCTCGATGGGTTCCTCCTCGATGGGCTCCTCCTCAACAGGTTCCTCTTCAACGGGTTCCTCCTCAGCAGGTTCCTCCTCGATGGGCTCCTCCTCAGCAGGTTCCTCCTCGATGGGTTCTTCCTCGATGGGCTCCTCCTCAGCAGGCTCCTCCTCGATGGGTTCTTCCTCTACAGGTTCCTCTTCGATGGGCTCCTCCTCTGCAGGCTCTTCCTCGACAGGTTCTTCCTCGACTGGTTCCTCCTCAACAGGCTCCTCCTCGATGGGTTCTTCCTCGACAGGTTCCTCTTCAACGGGTTCCTCCTCAGCAGGTTCCTCTTCGACTGGTTCCTCCTCAACAGGTTCCTCTTCGATGGGTTCTTCCTCAGCAGGTTCCTCTTCGACTGGTTCCTCCTCAACAGGTTCCTCCTCAACAGGTTCCTCCTCGATGAGCTCCTCCTCGATGGGTTCCTCCTCGA
>JAKSLZ010000056.1 GCA_024400935.1 Muribaculaceae bacterium
GCGATGGGAGGAACTTGTATGTAAATATATACAAGAATAATCAAAACAACAACGGTAAAATAACAATCCTCCCCCTTGTTCTTATTTTTTGGAACAAGGGGGAGTTTTCTATTGTCTGATTATTCAGTACGTCTTTATATCCATATTGCTTTTGAATTAAGGAGGGTGTGCCTATTTTGACACACCCTCTTTAATTGTGTTATTCTGAACTGGGTTACTTCTCGGCGGCGAGGCGCTTGAGGAGTTCTACCACTACCTTCCAGATGTTGTCGGCGGTGTCGAGGTTGATGCGCTCGCTGGTTGAATGGGGCTCGATGATGAGCGGGCCAATCGACGCGATCTGTACGCCGGGATATTTCTGCACGAAGTAAGCGCACTCAAGCACGGCGTGGATTGCAATCTTGTTGGGTTCGAATCCCAAAACATCCTTGAATGTGTTGCATGTGGTCTCAAGCAGTGTTGAGTTGGGGTCTTCAAACCATGAGCCGGTGTCCATGAGTTGCTTAACGGTTGCGTGGTTGCTCTCGAATGTTTCCTTGATAGCATCGGCATAGCGGTGCATCTCGTCGTTGCTGAAACTGCGAGTGTGGCAAGACACGGTGATGTCGTCGTCACTAACGTGCAGCACGCCCACGTTGTTGCTGGTCATTACTGTTCCGGGAATTTCCTTGTGCATTTCAATTACGCCGCAAGGCAGGTCATGAATGCTGCGGAGCACGTTGATTGCAACTGCAGCGTCAAGGCACTTGTCGCATGCAGCGGCTTCCTCGATGCGTATGTTGATGCCGGGATCGGTATCTCTGGCAGTCTTGAGTGTCTCGTTGAATTGAGCCACGAGGTCAGCGAGAGCATCATTGATGGCAGGGTCAATGGCAACGACTGCCGATGCGTTTGACGAAATCGAAGCATTAGCAGTGCCGCCGTTCATTGTGCACACTACCATCTGGCCGTTAATGAGCGCATTCACGGGCTCGCCACACATGAAGAGACCCAGCTCACGGTTGCAGTTGCAACGCTTCTTGTGCACGTCCAGACCAGAGTGTCCGCCCAGACCGCCGTCAATCACGATGCGGCGATATACATATCCCTCGGGAACCTGTTTCCATGTGGGAGTCCAGTGAGCCACCTGCAGGAAAGCGCCGGCAGCGCCCACGGTCACTGTGTCATAGTCCTCGCTGTCGAGGTTGACAATCTTGCGGCCCTTGATGAAGTCAAGGCTCAGAGCCTCGGCACCGCTCATGCCGTCTTCCTCGTTGGTGGTGGTGAGCACCTCCAGTGCGGGGTGAACGAGCGAGTCGTCGGTGAGTACAGCTAGAGCCATCGAGAGGCCCACACCGTTGTCGGCGCCCAGTGAAGTGCCTTCGGCCTTCATCCAGCGCACGCCGTTCTCGTCGGTCTCGACATAGGCGCGTATCTCATCGTTCATGGGGTCAAACTTGCGGCCGTCGCGCAGGTAGTCATCTTTAGCCACGCACACCATGTCCATGTGGTTGAGGATAACCACCGGTGCAGCGTCTTCGTAACCGGGGGTTGCGGGTTTCTCAATCACGACGCAGTTCTCGGCATCGCGACGATATTTCAAACCGTGTTTCTCGGCAAACTGGCACAGCCAGTCGGCTACTTTGCCCTCGTGATGTGAGGGGCGAGAAACCTTGTTCAACTCACTGAAAATTTCATAAAATGATTGTTTCATAGTTATATTGGTATTGAGTGTAAATATTCTAACCTTGTGACGTTAGTTCCAGACCCACGATGCCCGCGAGGATGAGCAGGGCGAAGAACATCCTGAGCAGTGAAGCCGAGTCGTTGAAAAACGTGATGCCCAGCAGGAACGTGCCCACAGCGCCTATGCCCGTCCACACGATGTAAGCCGTGCTCACTGGGATTGTCTTCTGTGCAAAGTAAAGGAACACTCCGCTCAGCGCCATGCTGATGACGGCAAGCGAGATGTAGACCCAAAACCGCTCGGGGTGCAGTCCTGAGAGCTTGAATCCCAGGGGCCATCCCACTTCAAAGACGGCTGCTATTATGAGGTAAATCCATGCAGACATTATTTCTCCTCAAGGTGTTTGAGAATCTGCTCAGCGTGGATTTTGGTCTTGATTTCCTTGGGGGTGAAGATTTTCTCAATCACGCCTTCCTCGTTCACCAGATAGGTAGTGCGCAGGGTGCCCACAGTGCGTCGGCCACATGTCACCTTCTCGCCCCATGCGCCCAGTTGCTGGAGCAGTGAGGTCTCTACGTCGGCGATGAGGGGGAAGTCGAGTCCCTGTGCGTCGGCAAACTTCTTCTGCAATGCCTGGCGGTCCTTGCTCACGCCTATGATTTCATAGCCTGCGGCAGCCAGTTGCTCCTTGTGTGCCTGCAGTGAGCAAGCCTCGGCGGTGCAACCGCTGGTGTTTGCCTTGGGATAGGTGTAAAGCACAATCTTGCGGCCACGGTAGTCGCTGCTCTTAATCTCGCGCCCGTCCTGGTCGATGCCCAGGACCTCGGGTATTTTATCTCCTACTTGCATAGTCGTGTCGTGTTGTTATGTCAATGCAAAGTTATTGATAAAATGGTGGAATTCCAAATAAAAGGAATGCTTTTTTTGTGGTTAGGGGTGGGTGGGGGTGATGATGAGGTAGCGGTTGCGGCGCAGGTAGACGTGGAGGATCCACAGGGCGAAGAATCCGTTGGAGAGGATGTGGTAGACAAGGTCCCAGGGGTGGGGCAGGGTGACGAAGAAGCTGACGAGCCACAGCACGAGGTCGATGTCGAAGAGCACATTCCACCAGCGCTCACGGTCAGTGACGGTGAAGTGCAGGTGGTCGTCGTGTGTGAGGGTGACCATGCGGCGGCCGCCTATGCCGAAGAGCCACTTGAAGACCTTGAACATGATCTTGGCCTCAATCGTGTAGGTGCCAGCCGGCAGCTGCATGCTCACCTCTGAGGTGCGCATCAGGCCCACCGGGCACCCGTTGATGCTCACCCAGTAGGGGATTGCCAGCTTGAAGCGCTGCTTGCGGTGCAGGGTCACTATTGCCATGGGATATTATTTGAGTTTGCCGTTGAGGATGCGTGTGCGCACGCTCTTCACTGCCGGTGAGTAATACTCGATGTCCATGCTGCGCACAGTGCGCACCAGCTCGTCCATCAGTTCGGGATAGAACTTGCACATCCTGTGTGCAAGCTTCATGCACAGCGACTGCGTGCCGGGAAATTCCTCCAGGCTCACCATGCGGTCGAGGCACCAGTCAAGGAAGTCGCTGCGCAGGTTGTCCTCACTCATGTGCAGGCGCTCGATGACGTTGAGCGTGAGGCGTCTCACCGAGGGGTTGCCGTGGCTCATGGCCAGGTCGATGAGCTCGTTGAGCATGGGCTGCAGCTGCGAGAGTTCGTCGTTGGTGGCCTTGGTGAGTCCCCATAGGGTGTTGCGCGCCACCTGGTAGTCGTCGTGGTGCACATAGGTGCGGGCAAAGGCGGCAAAGTCGCCTCCCGTTGCCTTCACTTCGTTGTATATCGCCAGGGCCTCGCCCTCGCTGTAAGCACCCTTGAGCCGTTCAGCGGTGATCATACCCACTCAAAATTGTCGCGGCCGGCGCCTATCTCAAAGTGCAGCTTGACGATGCCCAGGTCCATCTGGGTGTAACCTACCATCGAGAAGCTGCGGCTGGCGTGCACCAGGTGCTTGCCATCGGGCGCGGTGCCTTTGTATTCAAAGAAAAACTTCTGCTGGTTGACGGCAGTGGGGGCCTTGAGAGCGGCTTTCACACCATCGACAAACCACTGCGGGGTGTCGTCGCCGGCGTTGCTCACCTGCTCCACGGTCTTGCGCTTGAGGTTGCGGCCCGGGTCATCGGGGAAGCCAAGCGAGATCATGCAGGCAATTTTCTCATTGCCGTTGAGGGTATAGGTGCCCTTGACCTTGCGGTAAGTGAGTCCAGCCCAGCATGTGCCCAATCCCAGCTGTTGGGCCAGCAGTACCAGCTGTTCGCCGTAGTAGCCCACGCGCTCGTCAAGGTCATCGGCCTTCTCTCCAGCCATCACAAGGTAGTTTTTTACACCCGAGAATGTGCCATAGTTGAGCATGCCGTTGAACCCCTTGGGCTCGTCGAGCACCAGCTGGATGTGCAGGCCCGCCTCGCGGTTGCACTGCTCAATCTTGCTGAGCAGAGCCTCCACCACGTCTTGCGGCAGGGGTTGCGGTGTGTAGTGTCGCACGCTGTGGCGCGCATCGATTGCTTCGAGTAAGGTCATCATTGCGGTCAATATTTGTTTCGCTTGAGGAAGTCGATGAGTATGCGTCCCATCATGGGGTTGTGCCAGATGTAAGAGCCGTGGTCCTCGCCGGGGATGAACTTGAGTTCGCCGTGGGGCAGATACTCGGCGATGAGGCGAGTGTGCTCAGGCAGGATGAGGTCATTCTCTCCGGCGCACACCAGCACGGGCACCTTGATGCGCTGCATGTCGTCGCGTGTCATGTTGGGCTCCAGATACATCATCTTTACCAATGGCGGCAGGCTGTCGATGTTCTCCTGGGTGCCAAAGATTTCCTTGAACAACTTCTCGTCGATAGAGTTGGTGGCGGTGATGTTGGCACCGCTGGTCACGATGAGCGAGCAGGTGCCGGGATACATGCTCTCGAGCTCCAGGGCGATGATGCCGCCGTCGCTCCAGCCATACACTGCCGGCTTGTTGAGTCCCTTGGCCTTGATGAATGCGAGCACGTCGCGCGCCATGTCCTTGTAGTGATATTCGGGCAGACGCTCATTGGCTCCCTGTCCGCGCGAGTCCATGGCATAGACGGTGTAGCCCGCCTGCGCCAGTTGTCGCTGTGCGGTCTCCAGGTCGTTGTGGCTGCCGCCGTTGCCGTGGATGAGGACCACGGGCTTGCCTTTGCCCTCGGCGGCATAGAACATCTTGAGGCCGTCGTGCTCAAAGGTGTCGGTATAGCTGATATACTTGCCGCACGATGCCATGCTGAGTGCCGCGGCGGCAATCATGAGAAGCTTTTTCATATTCTTTCAACTTGTGTGAATACGGGTTGTGCACCGTTCTCCTTGGGGACGATGACTTTGATTTGTGCCTTGAAAGGCTTGCCGTCGGCATCGGTGTTGTCCACGGTGTAAAGGTACTCGGTGCCCTCGGGTGTGGTGCGTCCTGCCACGGTGACGGGAGTGCCCAGCGGGAACTTATAGCCCGAGCAAGCGTTATTGAAGATAGTCCTCTCCTCGGCATTGACGGGGTGCTGTTCCATGAATGCGGGCAGAGCCTCGATGTTGCCTTTCTTGTAGCCACCCTCGACGAGGAATCGCTCAATCTCGTCGGTCGAAGCCCTGTAGCGCATGTTGCGCACGCCATAGCCCTCTACAACGGTAGCTTCGGGCAGAGCTTTCTTGAGGTCGGCGGTGCTGGCTTTGAGGCCACCGCTGCCAAATGTGCAGAACGTAACCACCTTCTTGCCCTTAAAGTCAACATTCTTGACCAGGCCGGCAATGGGGCGGGCATAGGTGCCAAACCACACGGGGTAGCCTATGAAGATCACGTCATATTGCGACAGGTCGGCCTCGAGAGGCTTCATTGTGGGGACTTCGCCTGATGCCATCTCCCTCTTGCAGCGCTCGATGGTGTGCTCATAGGTGCCGTCATAGGGGTTGGTCTCTACCAGTACCTCCTCAAGGTCGGCATTGAGTTGCTTGGTCAGTTCCTCGGCCACATACTTGGTGGCACCCGTCTGCGAGTAATAGAGAACCAGCACGTTAGACTTTTGCTCCTCAGTGCTTTTTTCGGCTTCGTTCTTGGGCGAGCAGCCCACCAGGGCCACTACTGCCAGTGCTATTGCGATGATTTTGTTCATTGTATAGTGGATTTATTTGATTTTTAACGTGTTGAGGTAATCCTTCTGCTCGGGTGTGATGCGGAAACTCTCGCGTGCCTTCTGGATGGTTTTGTTGTGGGTCCATGGGGCAAGCACCTTGTTCTCTATGACGGGAATCGTGGCGTCCCACTGCTTGGCAAGGGCGGTGGCCATGAACCATGCCACCATCATCTTGACGTAGTACTCGCCGCTGCGTGCCGCGATGGGCATGTCCAGGTACTCGGGCTTGAAGTCGCCATCAAGATACAGGCTCATGAGCATCTTGAGGCCGTAGCGGCAGGTGTAAGTGTGAGGCGAAGCGCTCCACTCCTTGATTTTGTCGATGAACTCGTCCTTGTGCCGTGCACACACGCGTGGCGACATGGTGTCGCACACGGCCCAGTTGTCGACATGGGGCAGGAACTGCTCGGTGAGCTCAATGCAGCGGTCATAGTCCTTGACGAGCGAGATGAGCATGCCGTGCAGCATGTTCTCGTCGTAGTAAGTGTGAGGCAGTGCGGCCAGGAACTGCTCGTGCTCAGGATTCTTGATGAACTCCCGGGCAAACTGGCGCAGCTGTGGTACCCTGACGCCTATGAAGGCCTCGGGGGCAATGCCTGGCGTGAGCTTGGCCTGGAAGGCGGCATACTGCTCGTCGCGCATTGCAAATAACTGTTGCTGGACTGTAGTCATGCGGAGGTGCTGTTAGATGTACTCTATGGTGAGGATGTCGTCGAGCTTGACGGCATAGCCACTGCGGCTGCCGGGAAAGTAGACAATCTCAAGATCACGATACTCCATGGGGACAAGCAGCGTGCCCATGCCGCTCCACTGCGGTGGACCGTAGTCGCTGGACTCGCCGCTGAGCTCCAGGGTGGCGTGCTCGTAGTCAAACTTGTAGTAACCGCCGCCATGACATTCCTCGCCGGGCTCAAGCAAGTTCTTGTGCAGGTTCACCAGGCCCAGCCGCAACTGTCCGCTCGAGGTGATGATAAACTTGGGGTACATAGTGATGCAGGTGTTATACAATAGAATCCAGAGACGGCACAAACTTTTGCTGTATTGACGATGCAATCATCTCGGCAATCTCGATGGGAGAGAACCCTATGTTTGCACCAAAGTTGTTGATGAGTTCCACCTCTTGCTTGTCGATGTTCTTGTCGGCCATGACGATGTCAATCATGTATTGCAGCATGCCCACACGCAACCCCGGGTTGATGTTCATGAGGTTGTTCACGGCGGTGTTGAAAATCTCGCCCACATCGTTCTGGTTGATCATGTCGAGGAATCGCATGGGGAAGATTTGCAGAGTTGCCAGGTGCTCGATGATGCGGTCCACCTCTTCCTTAGCTACGCAGCCGTCGCTGTTGGCAACGATGAGTCCTGCCGATGCGATGAAAGCTGCCAGGTTCTTGTCCTGCTCGCTGTCGCCCACCTTGAGCAAGATGGAGATGAGCTTGTCCATACCCTCGTCAAGCTCCTGCTGGTTCTTGGAGTTGGCAAAGAGGTTGAGGGCCTGCACCCTGATGGGGTTGACCGGATGTGTGGCACGGCTCAGTCCCTTGTCGTTGAGGAAGTAGTCGAGGCGACGGGTGTTGTCCTCAAGCAGAGCGTCGAGGCTCACGTTCATCTTGGCAAGGTCCAGTCCCGAAGCCATCTTGAAGAACGCTGTGACGCAGGTCTCAAGGTTCTCGGTTGCCATGTATCCATAGCGGTCGGCAACCAGCTCGGCCAGCTGTGCATGCAGCCTTATCTTGTAGATGAGGGTGATGGGCGGCACCGCTTCGTCAGGAAATACAAATCCTATGAGTCGTGACAACTCAGTGTCTTTGTTGATGAGGTGCCCCAGCTCGTGGCCAATGACAAACCTCAGCTCGTCGGTACTCATGAGGTCGAAGAGGCCGGAGTTGATGTTGACGATGTTGGGCTCATCCTCTTTCTCAGACGCTACCGAGAACGCATTGACCGTAGAGTCACCGGTGATGTAGAAGTCCACCTTGTCGGTGTAGTTGAGCTTGCGCTTCACGTCGTTGCACAGTTCATAGATGTCGGGTAGCAGTTCTTTTGCCACCTTGAGGCTGTGTCCCTCCATGTTGCTGCGCCACCAGGTGTCGCTCTTGGAGTTGTCGAGTTGTTTCAAAACCTCGTTCACCACATCGCCCTGCAGGGCAGTGTATATTTGTTGTGCTACTTGGCGCTCCAGCGGCAGAGTAGGGTTCAATTCGTATGTCGAGTTGTTGCTGTCCATATTTATTTGCTTTAAATGATTGAACTACAAAGTTAGTGATTTTTATTGAAAAACCTCTATAGTAATGCCACAAATATCAATCGTAGGCTTTAGATGACAGTTGCCAGTAGAAAAAATGACGGACAGGCCTTGTGGGCCTGCCCGCGAAAATAATACTAGGGCTATGAAACCGCGCCGTGATTAGTGGCGGCGGTTGTTTTGTTGAGTCACGTGTCCGCGGCCGTTGTTTCCGGGATTGCGCACAGCCATCGAGTTGTGGTTGTTGTTGTGCGCGGGACCGAAACTGTTGTGGTTGCGGTTGGTGTTGTGGCGTCCTTGATAGTAGTGTGCCATGTTGTTGTGGTGTCCGTTGTAGGAGTGTACCACTGCATGGTTGCGGTCGAAGAACATGCCACGGTTGTAGTGATTGTAGATGCTGAATGACCAGCTGCCGTTTACTACTGCCACGGGAGTGTGGAAATAGTTGATGCGGTTAAACTGCATCCACTGGCTGGGAGTCAAGATGAACTGCAGCTTCTGCTCACGCAGGCGGTTGATGCTAGCATAGCTAACTGTTACGTGCTCCAGTGCGCGGAAGTAATCGTAGTTCACTTCATACACATCGTCCCACTGGAAGCTTGAGAGCCTAAGTTCGTGAGCCATTTTGTCGGTCAGGAACCAGGCTTCGTTTCTAGACTGCTCAGGTGACATTGCAAATGCCTGGAGATTTGCAAAGAGGACTGCGAGCATGAGTGCAAATGAAAGTCTTAAAGTTCTCATAACGCAAAATTTTTAGAAGTTTGTAATTCGTTTTGTTTGTCTTTTGGACTGCGCTCATGGCAAAAGGTTACATCGTGAGGTTCGCTTTTTAACTATTTTAACAAAGGAGTTGTTTGGGGTTGTGTGTCTTACTTTGTTGATGTTTAGATATTTGTGTTTTTAAATGGTCTAAAACGGCGGTTGTCTTGCCGTAATTTGGACCAATTTTTATTTACCTCAAGAAGTGTAAAACAAAAAGCCCCAGGAGTTTTCCAAGAAAGGAAACTCACGGGGCTAATATCTTACCCTTATATTTGTAGATTATCAGTTGTGTCGCTTAGCAGTACATTTGCAAATACCATAACAACCTTCATACATGTAGCCCGGGCCTGACGCTTCACATGGCCTACAGAAATAGTGATAATATCCGTCATTGGCGTTATATACTGGGTATGTTTTTGTGTTGTAACATCTGTGACCATTTCCACAATCTGTACATTCGCATCTTTTTGATTTTGATGACTTCTTGGCTTTAGAGCCATTGGCTGCCGAGGCTGCGAGGCCTACACCGCACACAGCAATCATCATCACGCATAACGTTGCAATAATCTTTTTCATATCAAATAAAGTTTTAAAATTAATGTGAATAATCGACTACAAAGATAAACAAAATTTCATGAGTTACCACACTGTCAATGTTACTTTGCCATTATATGGTTCTTACTCACCGGGAATAGCCGATGCGTCGATTGATGGCGAGCGGTAACGGCCCAGCTTGACGAGTTCCTGGTGATCTACCTCGAGGTGCTTAACCGGGACGTTGTTTTGCTTGATGCTCTCGATGAGCACGGGACGGATGATGAACTCAAAATGGGTTTTCTTGAGGCGCAGTTCATACTTCTCGAGCACGTCGGGACCGCAGCTGTTGTTGCCCAGGGCGCGCATCTCGGCGTCGAGGCTCACTACAGTTGAGGGAGTGGTGACGAGCTGGTACTGGTGGCCTGTGCGGGTGCGGGGATTAGCCCAGTTCTCCTCGGCGCGCCAGTGGTGTGCGCTTGCGCTCATGTGGTTGGGCGCTATGAACATAGCTCCGGCACCGTTGTCGGCATAGATTGCCATCCAGCGGGTGTCTTCCTTGTTGCCACATTCCTGCGGTTTCATGTAGGGCACTTCCTGGCCAGTGACTGTGCTGGTGTAGACGCCTTCATACGCAGCCTCCTTGCGGTCGCGGTAGCTCTCCCAGGGGCCACGGCCATACCATGTGAGGTTCTCCATGCCCGATGGCATCTCCAGGCGGAAGCCTATGCGTCCCACAACGTCGCCCTCGCGCGAAGGGTCGATGTCAGAGTCTACACGAATCTCACCGTTGGGGTAGATGGCGTAGGCCATGTGCACATCGACAGTGCGTCCCTCGGCGCCGCAGTAGGTGGCCTGGGTGTGTACTACAGCAATCTCCAAGCCCTCTATTTCCTTGCATACCACGCTGGCGTCCTTCACGTGCATTGTGTGGTAGCCGTTGTAGAGCATGTCGCGGGCGCGGTTGCCGTTCTCGTTGTCGGTGGGCAGGCGGAAGAGTTCCAGTTTCACGCCGTTGTCGACGAGGCGGCGGCCACCATAGTCATAACTGAGCATGGTACCCATCTTCTTGCTGAAGGTAGCGCTGAAGTTGTCGCCACTCACGGTGAGGAGGTCGTCGTTTTCCTCCTTCTTGAGGTTCTTGCCGGTCTTTTCTATTGTAATGGGACTGTCGAGCATGTGGTCAGGCTTGAGCTGAATCTGCTCACTTGCCAGTTCACCTGCGGGAGACCAAGGAGTGGCTTGCTTGGGACTTGCGCTGAAGCGGATATAATATCCTGCTCCCTCGGTTAACTCCTCGGGCAGAGCATTGATTTTTACCTCGATGCTGTCGCCAGCGGCAACGGTTTTATCGATAAAACCATCGCTCAAAACCTTGCCGTCCTCGAGCACGGTGTATTCCACGTCGAGGTAATCGCTTGAGGCAAAGGTGAGTTTGCTCTTGATGATAAAAGTGTCTGTTGTTCCCTCCTTGAGGCGGAACTCAAGAGGCTGGTAAATCTTCTTGGTGTTGTAAGCCTTGGCGGTGAGCGAGAGGTCGGGCAGCACGAGGCCGTTGCAGCAGAAGTTGCCGTCGTTGGGGCGGTCGCCAAAGTCGCCGCCGTAGGCCCAATACTCCACGCCGTTGCTGCCGTAGGTGGTCTTGAGGCCCTGGTCCTTGAAGTCCCAGATGAACTCGCCGGTGAGGGCGGGATATTTCTCGTAGAGGTCGAAGTACTCGCGCTGGTTGCCCATCGAGTTGCCCATCGAGTGGGTGTTCTCGCACTGGATGTGCGGGCGGGGATTCTCCTGGGTGAGGCGGTCACGGCCTATCTTCTCGATGCGCTTGACGTCGGCATACATGGTGCTGCTCACGTCGGCATACTGGCTGGCTCCCTCATAGTGGGTGAGGCGGGTCTTGTCGAGCGCCTTGATAGTCTCGGCCACATACTTGAAGTTCTCGCCGCCGCCGCTCTCGTTGCCGAACGACCACAGGCATATCGACACATGGTTGCGCATCCACAGCACGTGGTTAGCGTTGCGCTCAACCATGGCGGGGCGGAAGATGGGATTGTCCGAGAGGCTCATGTTGTCGTGGCACTCCACGTTGGCCTCGGCAAGGACGTAGATGCCATACTTGTCGCACAGGTCATAGAAGAAGGGATTGTCGGGATAGTGCGATGTGCGCACTGCGTTGATGTTGAGCTCCTTCATCGTTTTTATATCCTTCTCGGTCTCTTCGCGTGTAATGGCGCGGCCGTTCACCTCGCTGAAGTCGTGGCGGTCAACGCCGTGGAAGATGATGCGCTTGCCGTTGATCATGAGGGCGCCGTCCTTGCGGATGCCTACCTCGCGGAAGCCCACCTTGCTTGTGCGCACGTCCACCGGTTTGCCCTTGGCGTCCTTGAGCGTGATGACGAGGTCATAGAGATTGGGCTGCTCGGCATTCCACAGCTTGGGGGCTTTTACATCCCACTTGAAGTTGTACTTGCCGGCGCCGTTGATAGCGGTTGTGCCAGAGGCAACAGTAGTGCCAAAGCCAGTCACTGTAGCCTCGAGCGTGCCCTTGAAGGCTTGTCCCTCGAGGGTGACGTCGAGGTTGGTTGCCGCGTTGACATATGCGTCGTCGAGGTCGGTGGTGAAGAAGTAGTCGCGTATCTGGGTCTTGGGAGCGCTCCACAAGAAGATGTCGCGCTGTATGCCGGTGAGGCGCCAGTAGTCCTGGTCCTCGATGAACGAGCCGCCGGTGAAGCGGTAGACCTGCACGGCGATGGTGTTCTCGCCGGGGTGCAGATACCGGGTGATGTTGAACTCGCTGGGCAGGTAAGAGTCCTCGCTGTAGCCCACCATGTTGCCGTTGATCCACAGGTAGTAGCCGTGACCGGTGCCGTTAGAGCGCACATACACGTCGCGGCCCTTCCACGACTTGGGCAGGGTGAAGGTGCGGCGGTAAGAGCCCACGGGATTGGGCATGTCGGCATTATAGGTGTAGTCCTTGTTGGGCTTCACGTTGATGTGGAACTGCTCATCGTAGGTGAACGGGTAGCGTATGTTAGTGTACAGCGGCAGGTCCCAGTGCTTGCCGTTGCGCAGGCCATATACCTGCCATGACGAGGGCACGGTGATGTCGTCCCACTGGCTGGCGTCATATTTCTCGGCCTCGAAGCCTGCTGGTGCTTTGTCGGGGCTTGCTACCCAATTGAACTTCCATGTACCGTTGAGCGACATGATCCATGGCGAGTGCTCCATGGGTGTGGTTGCATAGGCCACGGGGATTGCCGTGGTGTGAGCCGGCTCGCGGTTGACGCTGGTGATGTTGACGTCGTTCCACTCGTTTCCGGTCTGCGCCAGCATGGCTAATGCCGATGCAGCACATAGTATAGCTGTGAAGAGGCTTTTCATAATGCTTGATTTTTATAGTTATTTTTGCAAAGATAGTGAATTTTTTTGGAACTGTAAATTTTTTATGGGAGAGGACTGCTAGAGGATGGGAGAGGACTGCTAGAGGACTAAAATAAATTGAGATTTATTTTGTATTGCGCTCGGCTTGCACACTTTGACCTGCCGGTCTTAGTTAGGCTGCGCCTCGGCAATAAAAATAAATTGGGATTTATTTTGTATTGCGCTCGGCTTGCACTAACTTTGTAAAAAAATAATTTTAGTTGATGGATAAAATCAAACTTTTAAATATGCTGCCGGCGGTGTTTGCTGGACGTGAAGACACTGGCAGCGAGGTGTGGCTGCGCAATGTTACCTTTGAACGCGGTCACAACTATCTCATTACCGCTGAGAGCGGTACGGGCAAGTCGTCGCTGTGCAGCTACATCTATGGCTACCGCAATGACTTCAGCGGACAGCTGCTGCTCGATGACCGCGACGTGAACTCGCTGAGCGTGGAGGAATGGTGCAAGGTGCGTCGCGAGAGCATCGCCTACCTGCCTCAGGAACTGCGTCTGTTCTCTGAATTGACTGCGATGGAAAATATACAGCTCAAAAACCAGCTCACCGGGTTCAAGACTGAGAAACAGATCATGGATATGCTGGAGGTGCTGGGCATCCCCGAGAAGGCCGACAGCCTCCTGGGCCACTTGTCGATAGGGCAGCAGCAGCGCGTGGCCATAGTGCGCACGTTGTGCCAGCCGGCCGCTTTCTTCTTGCTTGACGAGCCGGTGAGCCATCTCGATGAGGCCAATAACCGCATTGTGGCCCATCTGGTGAGCGAGGAAGCCAAGCGCCAGGGCGCGGGCATTATCGCCACGTCAGTGGGCAATAATGTGCTTATCGATGTAGAGAAGGAACTGAAACTGTGACGCGGTGTTTTTTTAAAAAGACGAAGACATGAAACTGATATGGAAATTACTGCGCAAGCACATCAGCACTGCGCAACTCATAGGTTTTTCTCTCGCTAACTTTGTGGGACTCACCATCGTCATCCTGGCGGTGCAGTTCTACGAGGACGTGCGTCCGGTGTTTAACGACGAGGAGAGCTTCATCAGCAAGGATTATCTGGTGATAACCAAGAGTGTGACCGGGGCCGGCGCCATGCTGGGCAACTCGGGCGAGTTCAGCGATAAGGACATAGCCGACATTGAGGCGCAGGAGTGGTGCCAGAAGGTGGGCCGTTTTCGCAACAGTGACTATGCCATCTATGCCACCATGGGGCTGGGAGGTGCCGGCCATGCCATGCGCACCCAGTTCTTCTTTGAGTCTATCCCCAGCGAGTTCATCGACGTGAACAGCACGCAGTGGAACTTCAACCCGTCGCACCCCGAGATTCCGGTGATAGTGTCGCGCGACTATGTGTCGCTCTACAACTTCGGCTTCGCCGCATCGCAGGGCCTGCCGCAGATAAGCGAGAGCCAGATGCTCAAGATACCGCTGTCGTTCACGCTGTCGGGCAAGGGCCGCAGCGAGGTGATACCCGGTCGCATCGTGGGCTTCTCTAACCGCCTGAACACGGTGATTGTGCCCGATGCCTTCATGCAGTGGGCCAACGAGCGCTACGGCACTGACGTGAAGCAGCAGCCCCAGCGACTCATCCTTGAGGTGAACAGCCCCGGTGACGTGAAGATAGAAGAATACCTTACCGACCACCACTATGACGTGGCGGGCGACAAGATGTCGTCGAGCAAGGCCAACTACTTCCTGACCCTCATCATAGGCATCGTGGTAGTGGTGGGCATCATCATCAGCCTGCTGTCGTTCTTTGTGCTCATGCTTAGCATCTACCTGCTGCTGCAGAAGAATACCCGCAAGCTCCAGGACCTGCTCATGCTGGGATATAGCCCCGCCGAGGTGTCGCGCCCCTACATCAGGATGGTGGTCATGATCAATGCCGCCGTGCTGCTGTTGTCGCTCGTGGTGATGCTGCTGGGCCGCATCTATTACCTGGACAAGCTGCTGGCGTTTGGCACCGGTGGCGCCGGCATATGGGTGGCGCTGGTGGTGGGCGTGCTCATCATGGGTCTCATCACCACAGGCAACGTCATTGCCATCAAGCGCAAGATAGCGGCGTTGTGGCGAGGATAGTAAAAGCAGCCCCCGTGCCCGTCGTTTATGCGACGGGGAAATCTTAACCCTTAACCCCTTTCAATAAAAAAATGAGTGAAGAAGCAATACATAGTTTAATTAGTGACCTGGCCCTGATACTGATGCTGGGAGCTGTTGTTACCGTGCTGTTTAAGAAACTCAAGCAGCCGGTGGTGCTAGGTTATATCGTGGCAGGCTTCATTGCCAGCCCGCAGTTTTCTCTGTTTCCCAGCGTTGCTGTAGCCGAGAATATCGACTTCTGGGCACAGATAGGCATCATCGTGCTGCTGTTCTCGCTGGGCTTGGAATTCAGTTTCAAGAAACTGCTCAACGTGGGAGGCTCGGCTGTGGTCACTGCCGGCATCATAGTGCTGGGAATGATGGGCCTGGGTGCCATGGTGGGCAAATTCCTGGGCTATGGCATGGTCGACAGCCTGTTTTTGGGCGGCATGCTCTCGATGTCGTCAACCACCATCATCCTCAAGGCACTCACCGACCTCAACATGCGCCAACGCAAGTTTGTGCCCATGATTTTTGCGGTACTCATTGTCGAGGACCTTTTTGCTGTCGTTCTCATGGTGGTGCTGTCCAGTATTGCCGTCAACAAGTCGGTTGAGGGCGGGCAGATGCTCTCGAGCATCTTTAGCCTGGCGTTCTTCCTCATTATATGGTTTACGGTGGGTATCTTCCTGCTCCCGTCACTGTTCAACCGATACAAGAAACTCATCAGCGACGAGATGATGCTCATCATCAGCATGGGACTTTGTTTCCTCATGGCCATCTTCTCGGTCAAGTCGGGCTTCTCGCTTGCGCTGGGCGCCTTCGTCATGGGTTCGATACTTGCCGGCACGGTCGAGGCTAAGCGCATAGAGCGCCTTGTCTCACCCATCAAGGACCTGTTTGGTGCGGTGTTCTTCATCTCGGTGGGTATGATGGTTAATCCCGAGGTCATAGTGGCACATGCCGGAACGATAGCGCTGCTCGCTGTGGTTGTAGTGGTGGGCATGATAGTGTTTGGCACCTTCGGTATGCTGGCAACCGGCCAGCCGCTCAAGAACGCTGTGGAGAGTGGCTTTGCCCTCACCCAGATAGGTGAGTTCTCGTTTATCATTGCATCGCTGGGTACCTCGCTCAAGGTGTTGCCTCCCAGCATGTATCCCATCATAGTGGCGGTGAGTGTGATAACCACCTTCACCACTCCGTTCTTTATCAAGAAGGCTGCACCGGCCCACAAGGCACTGGTCAAGATATTGCCCCAACGCATGGTTAAAGCCTTGAGCGGCTATAGCAAGACTGCCCGCACAGCCGAGGTGCCCGAGTCGCGCGAGATATGGTCAAAGGTGGGCAAGCGTTATGTGCTGCGCCTGGTGCTTTACTCAGTGGTCACTTGTGCCATCATCTATGTGAGCGGCAAGCATCTGTGGCCCGTTATCGACAACAACGTGCATGAGTTGTGGGACGAGCTGGTGTGGGCATTAATCACCTTTGCGATGGTGTCGCCGTTCCTCTATGGTGTGCTCATGCCCTCCATCAAGGTCAGCGAGCGCAATCGCTTGCTGGAACTCAAGGGCAAGGTGTCTTATGTGCCCCTGGTGGTGATGAACATCTTCAGCGTGTTGCTCGCGGTGTTCTATATCATGATAATACTGCAGGGTGTGTATCCTAGCGAAATCGCATTTGTTGTGTCGGTAGTGTTTGCGCTGCTGGTTATGTTCTTGCTCACTCCGTTGCTCAAGAAACGCATGACAAAGCTGGAACGCCGATTCATAGGCAATGCCAATGAGCGCGAGAACCGTCGCACCGGTCATGGCCACAATCTGGTGAGCGACATGCATCTGGCCTACATGGTCGTGGGGCATGGCTGTCCGTTTGTGGGTAAGACTTTGCGCGAAGCCGACCTTCGTCGCAAGTATGGTGTCAACGTGGTGAACGTAGAGCGCAAAGGCGTGGTGAATCCTGTGCCCCCAAGCGACACGCGGGTGTTCCCCGGTGACACGCTGGGTCTGATAGGTACTGAAGAACAGATAGAAAAGATGCTGCCCATCGTCGAGCGTGACGAGCATGACGAGCAAGTGGGCGTGTCAGCTCATACCGAAACTCGCTTTGCCAGCTATGCGCTCACGACGAAATCTCCGCTTGTGGGCAAGGCTCTCAAGAATGCGCGCCTGCGCGAGGACTATGGCGCACTGCTTGTGGCTGTAGAGCGCAGCAATGACGACCAGGAATCACAATACATATCACCCAAGCCCGATGTAGAGTTTGCCGCAGGCGACATCCTGTGGCTTGTGGGCGATCCCAAGTCTCTCAAGACCATCCTGTAACCGCCGGGAGGACCGGCATATCCGGGGTTTTCCCGGGTGATGTGTGGGCGTTACCTGGTGGTGAGGGTGTGGAGCTGTGTGGTGTACTTGCTGTTGAGCAGGCG
>JAKSLZ010000057.1 GCA_024400935.1 Muribaculaceae bacterium
TCAACGCTGTTGTAGCGGTAGTAACCTGTACCATTACGCATGTACTGGTTGTCGGCCATCTGGTGCTCGTAGAAGAGACCAGCAGTGAGTTTGTGCTTACCCAGATAGTAAGTGAAGTCATCCTTTACCTGCCATACAGTGTTGTGAACTGCGTTGTTCCAAGTAAAGAGCTCATAACCCAGGGCCATGTAGTTGTTGATGTCGCCGCTGCCATCGAGGATGTCGATGAAGGGGAACTCGTCAGATGTAGAAGAGCGAACGTCGTCCTTCTTGTCGAATGTGATGCGGAAGCTGTTAGACATGTTGTCGTTCAGGCGGCTGTTGAGCTCAGCAGCTACAGAGTGAACGAGGTTGTCCATACCGTACATTGAGTTAGCAAATGACATTGAGTACTGTGAAACACGGCTGTAAGCTGAGCGTGTGCCACCGTCCATAGAAGAAGCATTGGGGTTGTTCCAGATGCGGTTCTTAGTAAAGTTGTAACGCAATGACAGGTGGTGCATGTCGTTGATGTTCCAGTCGAGTTTAGCAAGCAGCTTGTAGTTGCTCTCGTCGGCGGGCCAGTTAGTCCATGAACCAGTGTTGTAGCCATACTTAGTCTTAACGAACTCGCTCACGCGCTGCAAGTCAGCGTTAGTTGTGCGAGAGATGTAGCTTTCAGCGTTGCCTACGCCGTTGTCTGAAGCGCGCCAGCGGTTAACAACGGTGGGAATCTGCTGCATTTCGCCTGATACGAAGAAGAACAGTTTGTCCTTAACGATGGGACCACCCAGGGTTGCACCCCAAGTAGTGGTGCGGTCTTTCTCCATAGTGCTGGGAATCTGAACGTGGTCAACAGCGTAACCGCGCAGGTTCTCGTTGCGGTGGAACCAGTAAGCACTACCCTTAACGGTGTTAGTACCTGACTTAGTAATAGCGTTAACGCCACCACCGATGAAGTTAGACTGACGAACGTCGTAGGGAGAAACGACAATCTGCATTTCCTCGATAGCCTCAGTTGAGATAGGGCTGCCACCACCGGGGAGCTTGTCGCTCAGACCGAAGTCGTTGTTGAAGTTTGAACCGTCGACAGTGAAGTTTGCCATACGACCGTCGCTACCTGCGATGCTCATGCCGTTGCCACCGTAGGGTGAAAGGCGAGTGAGCTCAGTGATGCTGTGGCTAATAGTAGGCATGCTCTGGATTTGAGCATTGCTAATGTTAGTTGAAGCACCGGTCTTCTCGGCAGTGAACTTGGTACCAACAGCAGTAACCACAACCTCAGTGAGCTGTGTTGCGTCATTAGTCATGTTCACGGGGACATTGGTAGTCTCACCGAGTGCGAGTGTAATGCCTTCGATAGTCTTAGTCTTGTAGCCTACATAAGAAACCTCTACCTTGTAGGGGCCACCAGTACGCATACCCTGGATCGAGAAACGACCATCAAGGTTAGACACGGCATTGTACTTAGTACCTGAAGGGGTGTGTACGGCAGTTACCGTAGCACCAATCAGGGTTTCATTGTTCTCGTCGGTAACAAGACCCGACATAGCCGAGGTAGTTACCTGCGCATTCATTGAAAATGCCACGAAGAGCATCACGATGAATGACAAAAACTTAATTTTCTTTACCATGATTGATAATAAAAAGAAATTAAATTAAAAAAGTTATTAAATAGTGTTATGTTGTTTTTTTATTGTTATCGCCCGTCTAGTTTAACAACTTGACTGACAATAACAATAATCGCCACAACATAAGCCTCGTTTATATCTCTGTCGTAGCGGTAGGATTGTTATTTTCTCAATAGTGATTTCCTGGTTTAAGTTGTATACGTCAACAATCGTCACATCTTTAATGACTGACGACTTGAAGAAAAAACGTTTTTGCAATTCTAGCATTGCAGTTCTAGCTAACATTTACCCTTTATCTTAAACCAATACAACGAAAACAAAGTTCTCGTTTCATTTTACGGTGCAAAGTTAGTCATTATTTTATTAATATAAGGAGCAATACTGCCCCTTTAACATTGTTAACATAAAAACTTGCCCCGCGTTAACATTTGACGGACACCCGCCCCATCATTATTTCATCAAAAGAGGCGTTGTGACATCAGTGGAGTGAAAAAAAAATGGAGCAGCGCTTCACAGCGTTGCTCCACAACAATTTAATTCTTGAATCATTTCTTATTTTGTTTGTGTATATATCATAAGATGTCACACAACATCATAGGATATCATAAGGTAGTTTTTCGAGAAGCTCGCCAAACTTGCGGGCTCCCTCTTTGAGCTGCGGAGCCACCATCTTGCTCATAAAGAACGGGATGTCCAGTTCCAGCACAGCAACTTCCTCTGTAGTATTCTCGTCAACCTCGGCGAGTTCGATCGTGAGACCAAACTTCACCGGAGAATTAAGCGCAGCAAATGCAACTCTTGTGGGTTCAACAGTCTGCTTCTCGTCAATGCCCAGTTCTATATCGCCCATGGGCGAAGAGATAGCAATGCTGTTGCCGTTAAATTTCACCTTTTCCATGTTAGCCTTAGCCTCTTCGGGAAGTTTGTCGGCATTCATCTCTATGAGTTTCTTGAACCCTGAAGGATTAGACAGCTTGCTGAACACCAAGTTGATGTTGTGGCTGACACGGCAGCTGTCGCTCTTGAATTTTTCCATTATAAATATTTATCTTGTGATTTTCTTTGTAACGGCGAGTTTATCATTAATCAGCACAACCCGCCTTGTGCCATTAATCCAGATTTAACGTGTTGGGGACCCAATGCTCAGGATCCTCACGCCATTGCTTCAAAGTCTCAACGTCACCCTCCTGGATGTAGTTAGTCTTGACAGCGGCTTCAATCATAGCGCTGTAGTTGCTTATGGTGATGAGTTTCACGCCGGCAGCCTCAAAGGCCTCAGCAGCAACGGGGAACTCATAGGTAAAGATGGCAACCATGCCCACTACCTCACCACCGGCATCTTTCACAGCCTGAGCCGCCTTGAGGCTACTCTTGCCGGTAGAGACAAGGTCTTCAACTATAACCACCTTTTGGCCAGGCTTGATGTTACCTTCAATGAGGTTCTCCAGGCCATGGTCCTTGGGGGCCGAGCGCACATAAACCATGGGAAGGTTCAATGTGTCGGCAACCAGCGCACCCTGTGCAATGGCACCGGTAGCTACACCTGCCACGACCTCAGCGTCGCCAAAGTTCTCCATGATGATGCGAGAAAGCTGCACCTTTATAAAATTGCGCACATCAGGATAAGACAAAGTTTTGCGATTATCAGTGTAAATGGGAGAATTCCAGCCCGAAGCCCAAGTGAAAGGCATATCCGGTTGAAGTTTTATTGCACTGATCTTGAGAAGTTTCTCTGCCAACAGAAGGTCAATTTGTTCCATAAAGCGTTAGGAGTTTAGAGTGATGAAATAATTGTTTTAGCAAAATTACAAAAAATCAACGACACGCAAAGCATTTCTGAGCCTTTTTTGTATGATTTAACACCTACCCCCCGTGGCGTAACTATACAGCAACACTCTTTTTTTTGCATAATCCCCGCGCGGATCTCACGGATCTCATGGATAAATCATATGATTATTTATTTTTTCAGATTAAAATCGGCGAGAGTGAAATCTGTGCGAGATAACCCATATTGGTGTGTAGTTACCCTGTGGAGAAAACCTCGCAGGGGGGATTGTCTTGCGCTTCACAGCTCAGGGATTGTGTCAGCGTGTGGCGGTCACAAAACGCCGGTTGCCAAAAGTGTCGAGATGCACACGCACGTCATCAAACCCCATGCCCACAAGCATCCTGGCAGTATCGTCGGCATAGGCCCTGTTACACTCAAAATATAACCGCCCGCCAGATTTCAGGGCATCCTGGGCATAGCGTGCAATGGCACGGTAGAAGAGCTGAGGATCGTCATCGGGCACAAAAAGCGCCGTGTGCGGCTCATAATCCAGCACGTTAGATTCCATGCCCGGCATCTCGTTGTAACACACATAAGGCGGGTTACTCACAATGATATCCAGAGGCTCGCAAGGCAAGGCACCCAGGCGCAAAGCATCGGCCTGTAGATATTGTACTTTTGCTTTATTTCGTTCGGCATTTTTTTGCGCAATCTCAAGCGCTCGTTGCGAGATATCCACAGCCGTCACTATGGGCCATTTCAGGTTAAGCGCTAACGACACTGCAATACAACCGCTACCGGTACCCACATCAAGCACACGCAAATCATTGCCTTTATTCTCATCCACAATCATATCGACTAGTTGCTCGGTCTCGGGACGCGGTATGAGCACAGCTTTACTTACTGTAAAATTATATCCATAAAAACAAGCCTCGCCTAGGATATACTGGATGGGTTCATGGGCCAGGAGCCTAGACACAATGTCCTGTATCCTTGACGGCACAAATTCAGGCAGTTCATGGTCTCCCCTCAGGATGAGGTCGACAGGCTCATAGCCCATGATGCTGCTCATCACCAGCCGCCACATTGCCGCAGCTTCACGGCCGTCAACGACCTCGCTCACTTTACACTTGAAAAATGCCGAAGCTTCGTTTACTGTCATTGCGCAAAAAAATGAATTGTTACGGGGTCAAAGGTACACAAAATTTCGCAATCACGACACCAGCAAGGCCCAAAAACCCGTCCCAATGCGTTAAAAAGGTGTAAAATCGAGCTGATAATCTTTTATTGTCTTAATTTATTGTGATAGATTTAACGCTAAATATTAATTTTACATCGTGAAAAAATGTGCGCACAGCTACATTATTATTAAAAAAAGGCCGTGCACACCGATTTTTTTTGTAATTTTGCAGTTTGAAACAACAACTATAACACAAGATGAAGAAATTATTCCTGATATATGCTTTAATGATGTCGCTCGTTGCGATATCACTTGCCTCATGCGACAAGAAAAACGACAACACATCATCTCAAACAGTCATATATGGCACAAGCACCAGCAGTGCACTGCTTCAGCGCTTTTCGCTCAAGGCCAACGAGAAGTTGCTCAGGGGGCTCGACTCGGTCCATTTCACAATCGACCACGACAAGAAAATCATCTACAACAGCGACTCTCTGCCCAAGGGCACTGACGTGACCAAGTTGCTCGTTTCACTCACTTTCGGCACAACGGTTTCAAAGACCACATTCGTGGTTAGCGGCGGCAAACGCCTTACCGACGACACCACAATCGAGTATAAGGACACATCGAGCGACAGCATCGACTTTACAGGAAAGGTAACCCTCAACATCACATCACAGGACGGCAGCAACACGATGTCTTATCGAGTAAACGTTAATGTGCACACTGTTGAGCCCGACTCTATCCTGTTCCCCATCACATCACGTCGCGACCTGCCCGCAGCCGGCGACGACAACTATGCAGTGGGCATGACACAATTCAACGGCACATTCTACAGCCTCGTCCACAACAGCAACGGTCGCTATATGGCTACCGCAACCACACCCGCCGGCAAGTGGAGCACCGAGACATCATCGCTTCCCTTCACTCCCGTGGAGAAAACGCTCACAGCCACCAGCGACGCAATGTATATCCTGGACGATGCCGGCAACCTGTACACTTCACAGGACGCTCGCAACTGGACTTCTACAGGCATCACATGGAAGAACATCCTGGGCGTCTACAATGACCAGTTGCTGGGCCTCATGGCTAAAGACGGCAAGACTTATACCGACCAATATCCCGCTAACGGCAAGGCTCCGGTGGTAGTACCCGCCGACTTCCCCGTTGAAGGATCATCTCATCTCGCAATCGAGACAAGCCCCTGGGCCATCAACCCCACAGCAATCATGGTGGGCGGACGTGACGCCAGCGGCAACATCACTAATGCAACATGGGCTTATGACGGTGAAACCTGGGCTCAGGTTAACCGCACCACTAATAACGACATGCCCGCTATTGAGGGAGCAACGCTCTTCAGCTATTTCACCTATGACCTCAACAGCAAGACACAGCATGCCACAAGCAAGACCACATGGATTGTAATGGGCGGCAAGCTGGCCGACGGCTCGCTCAACCGCACAACCTACATTTCACGCGACCTGGGTATCACATGGCTCAAGGGTAGCAACTCAATGTCAATCGCCACTTACATGCCCGCATTCACCGAGGCACTTGCATTTGTGTGCAGCGAGACCGTTACCGATGCCAAGCGCATTGCACGCCCCGTCACCGAGTGGGACGTTCCCTACCTTTACCTTGTGGGCGGCTATGACGCTCAGGGACACCTGCTCAACAACGTGTGGAAAGGCACAATCCTGCGCATGACATTCAAACCCATCTATTAATCTCTTGATCACGACACCCCCACGATGAAACAAACCATTGCAATATTAACACTCGTTCTCATGACTGTGCTGGCCACTCCAGGCCATGCTCAGGACTATCGTTATGAGATGGGGCCGTCACTGGGTGTGTCGGGCTATCTGGGCGATGTCAACAACAGCAACATGTGGAAGCACCCCGGCGTGACAGGTGGTGGCATATTCCGCTACATCCTCAACAGCCGATGGGCGGTGAAGGGAAACCTGAACTATGCCAGCATAAGCGGCAACAGTGATGACATCCAGAACAAGTTCCCGGTTGAAGAGCCTTACAAGTTCAAGTCTTCACTGGTCGACCTGGGCGGACAGGTAGAGTTTAACTTCTTCCACTTCGGGTCAGGACCCAGCTATAAGAACTACAAACGGCTGTCGCCCTACATGACACTGGGACTGGGGGCAGTGATGTCTAGCACATCAGGCTCCACTAACTTTGCCATGGTTCTCCCCATGGGCCTGGGTGTCAAATACAAACTGAAAGAACGCCTCAACTTGGGCTTTGAATTCACAATGCGCAAGTCATTTGGCGACAAGATAGACAACTTGACCGACCTCTACGGCGTGCAGCACGGCGTAGCCAAGAACACCGACTGGTATTCACTGGCAATGTTCACGGTCACCTACGAGTTTAGCAAACGATGTGTCAAGTGCCATTATATAGATTAAGGTGTAGACACATCACATGGATTAAGAAAAAGAGAACAACAAAATATGTCAATGATAGAACAGATAGACATGAACCGCATGCCCAAACACGTGGCAATCATCATGGACGGCAACGGCAGGTGGGCCAAGCAACAGGGCCACGAGCGCTCGTTCGGCCATGAGAACGGTGTTACCACGGTTCGTGCCATCACTGAGATTGCAAGCGAGCTGGGCGTACAGTTTCTCACGCTCTACACTTTCTCGACCGAAAACTGGAACCGTCCTCAGGCCGAGGTAGACATGCTCATGAACCTCATCGTGGCATCTATCGAGCAACAAACTCCTGACTTGATCAAGAACAACGTGAGGCTCACATCAATAGGCGACATGCAACGCATGCCACAGTTTGCCCGCGAGCGTCTTGAAAAATGCATGGCCGACACCTCCCACTGCACGGGACTGGTGCTGTGCCTCGCACTCAGCTATTCGTCACGCTGGGAGATTGTAGAAGCATGCAAGAGCATTGCACAGCGCGTAGCAAGCGGCGAGATGCAGGCAAGCGACATAGACGACGCTACCATCAGCGCAAGTCTGGCTACCAGCAACATGCCTGACCCCGACCTGCTCATACGCACCGGCGGTGACCTGCGCATCAGCAACTATCTCTTGTGGCAGATTGCCTACAGCGAGCTCTATTTCACCGACAAATTCTGGCCAGAGTTCACTAAGGACGACTTTTGCAAGGCAATTATTGACTACCAAACTCGTGAGCGACGTTACGGCAAAACCAGCGAGCAAATTAAAGACAAACAATAACGACACGAACTGACACATACTATATATTATATGCGTAACAAGATAATCCTTATTTTAGTAGCGGCTCTTGCGCTTGGAGTCAACTCACTGCAGGCACAGGAAACCCGCACAGTTAACGATACTATCTTCAACCCCAAGATTGTATTCACCAGTGCACCGTCAAAGTATGAAATCGCGGGCATCAGGGTCGAAGGCGTAGACAACTACGAGGACAATATCATCTTGGGATACAGCGGTCTCTCAATAGGCCAGCGCATCGAGATCCCCGGCGACGACCTCAAGGCCGCTGCTAAGCGTTTTTGGCGTCAGGGACTCTTCTCTAAGATCCAAATCCAGGTAGACAAAATCTATCAAGACAAAGCCTGGCTCGTGTTCAACCTGCGCCAACAACCGCGCATTTCACAGGTCAACTACCTGGGAATGAAGGGTAACGAAAAGAAGGACATCACTGAACGCTTGGGACTCGTCAACGGCAACCAGATGACCCCCAACATCGCCAACCGCATCAAGCAGATTGTAGAGAAATACTACGCCAGCAAGGGCTTTGAGAAGGCCGTGTGTACAGTTCGTCAACGCGAAGACCTCAGCAAGCAGAACGAGGTTATCGTGGACATTGAAGTCGACAAGAATGCCAAGATCAAAGTACACAAGATCTACATCGACGGCAATGAAGTGCTGAGCGACCGCAAGATCAAGCGCACAATGAAGAAAACCAACGAGAAGACTGACATCTTCAAGATATTCAGCCAAAAGAAGTTTGTGCGCAGCGACTATGAAGAGGACTTGCAGCGCATCATCGACAAGTATAACGAGAAAGGTTATCGCGATGCTGTAATCTTGAGTGACAGCGTGGTGAACTATGACGACAATACCGTGGACGTTTACCTCAAGATCGAAGAGGGCAAGCGCTACTACATCAACAACATCAATTGGGTGGGTAATACCGTCTACCCCACTGCTGTGCTCGAGAACGTACTCGGCTTCCAAAAGGGTGACGTCTACAACCAGAAACTGCTCAACAAGCGCACATCTGAAGACGAAGACGCTGTTGCTAACCTCTATATGAACAACGGTTATCTGTTCTACCAGATCATCCCCGTCGAAGCCAAGATTGAAGGTGACAGCATCGATCTGGAAATGCGCATGTTTGAAGGCAAGCAGGCTCGCATCAACAAGGTGACTATCAACGGTAACGACCGCCTCTATGAGAAGGTTGTGCGCCGTGAGCTGCGTGTGCGTCCCGGTGATCTCTTCTCTAAGGAAGACCTCATGCGTTCGGCTCGTGAAATTGCCCAGTCAGGACACTTCGATCCTGAGAAAATGGACATTCGCCCTGAGCCCAACGAGGAAAACGGTACTGTAGACATCATCCTGGGCCTCGAATCTAAGGCTAACGACCAGATTGAGTTCTCGGCAGGTTGGGGACAGACGGGTATCTTGCTCAAGGCGGGTCTCAAGTTCACTAACTTCTCTATCAAGAACTTGTTCCACCCGTCATCTTACAAGGGCATTATCCCCCAGGGCGACGGCCAGACATTCTCAATCAGTGCCCAGACCAATGCCAAGTACTACCAGGCATATAGCTTGTCATTCCTCGACCCGTGGTTCGGTGGCAAACGCCCCAACTCACTGTCGGTATCGGCATTCTATAGCCGCCAGACTGGTATCAACTCTTCGTTCTACAACAACCAGTACACAAGTTACATCAATAACTACTACGCCAACTATTACAATGGCTATAACTATTATGGTGGTTACAACCCCTATAACTATGGCAGTGGCTATGGCAACTACTACGAGAACGCATACGACCCCAGCAAGTACCTGCAGATGCTCGGTGTAACCGTGGGATTCGGTAAGCGTCTCAAGTGGCCCGATGACTATTTCACACTCACCGGCGACTTCAGCTATCAGATGTATGACCTCAAGAACTGGGATTACCTCTATTATATGAACAACGGTACATCTAACTCGTTCGTCCTCGGTTTCACCCTGGCACGCAACAGTATCGACAACCCGTTGTACACACGTCGAGGCAGTTCATTCTCACTGAGCGTACACGCAACTCCTCCCGCAGCACTGTTCGGCAAGAAGAACTGGAAGGCTCTGAGCGAAGACAACAGCGACGCTGCTAAGAAGGAACTCTTCAAGTGGATTGAATACTGGAAAGTTAAGTTCCAGGCACGCACTTACACTCCGCTCAACAACAGCGAGCGCTGGACTCTCGTGCTCATGACCCGTGCCGACTTTGGTTTGCTGGGTAGCTGGAACAAGCACCTCAAATCACCGTTCGAGACATTCTATGTGGGTGGTGACGGCATGTCAGGAAGTTACACCTATGCAACAGAGACCATCGCACTGCGTGGTTACGAGAACGGTGCATTCACCCCGTTCGGTATGGAGGGTTATGCTTATGACCGCTTTGTTGTCGAGCTCCACTTCCCGCTCATGCTTTCAACCAGCGCAACCATCTATCCCCTCGTCTTCCTTGAGGGTGGTAACGCATGGACTAGCGTTAAAGACTTCAACCCCTTCGACATCAAGCGCTCAGCCGGTGTGGGTGCACGTGTATTCCTGCCCATGATTGGTATGATGGGTATCGACTGGGGTTATGGTTTCGACGAGGTTCTCGGCAAGAAGGGTGGCAGCAACTTCCACTTCGTTCTCGGTCAGGAATTCTAAACACCTGACAACGGCAGTTAAACTATTTGCTACAACCCTAGTCTAACAAACAAGAAATTTTAAAAAAGAACCGATATGAAAAAGTATGTATTAGCGTTTATCGCAGTTTTTGCAGGCATCCTCGGTGCACAAGCACAGAAGTTTGCCCTTGTTGACATGGAATATGTGTTAAAGAATATCCCTGCTTATGAGATGGCAAATGAGCAGCTCAACCAGCAGTCACAACGCTGGCAGCGCGAGCTAGACGAGCTCAAGAAAGAGGCCGACACCATGTACAAGAACTATCAGAGCGACATGGTATTCCTCACTGACGAGCAGAAGAAAAAGAAAGAAGCCGAGATCATGGCTAAGGAGAAAGAGGCTGCACAGCTCCAGCAGAAGTACTTTGGCCCCCAGGGCGAGCTCTTCAAGAAGCGCCAGTCACTGCTCAAGCCCATCCAGGACGACGTTTACAACGCTGTGAAGAAGGTGAGCGAGGAACGTGGCTTCCAGGTAATCTTTGACCGTGCAAGTTCGCAGAGCATCATCTTTGCATCACCCCGCATCGACGTGAGCAACGAGGTATTGGCAAAGCTGGGCTACTCTAAGTAAACAAAAAAAAATTATTAACAATACACAACTCAATTAGAAATGCTTAAGAAATTATTACTCGCAGTTCTCGTAGCTGCCCCCCTGTGCATGAACGCACAAAAGTTTGGTTACATCAACACTGAAGAGGTTTTCAACGTCATGCCCGATGTTGCTACTGCACAAACTAAGCTCAACGACACTAAGGCAAAATATGACACTGAACTCAACAAGCTGCAGACCGAACTCCAGAAGGATTACGAAGAGCTGCAGAAGGAAGCTCAGGACCCCAAGGTACTCGACACTATCAAGGAGCGTCACCAGAAGGACTTCGAAGACAAATACCAGAAATTTGAGAACTTCCGCCAGCAGGCTGCTACTGAGCTCCAGAAACAACAGGAACAGCTCATGGCTCCCATCATGACAAAGATCTCTGACGCCATCAAGGCTGTGGGCGCCGAGGGCGGCTACACATTCATCTTTGAGGGCCAGTCACTCCTCTATCATGGCACAGGTTCAGAGGACATCTCTGCCAAGGTAAAGGCTAAACTGGGCATCAAGTAAGAACCCACCTTAAACACAATGATAATGGCCCCGAGTAATTTATTCGGGGCTTTTTTTGTGCCATTGCAATAATTGCATTACCTTTGCATTACAAAAACCAATAAGACTATGAAAAGATTCATTTTGACACTGCTCGTCGCTTTGCCTCTCGTGGCAATGGCACAGGTAAAACTGGGCGTGGTCAACAGCGCCGACATCTTCAACTCAATGCCCGAGAAAATCAAGGCAGAGGAAACCCTGAAGGAAACAAGCGACAAACTACAGGCCGAGTATAAACTCATGCAGGACGAATTCAACAAAAAATATGCTAACTTCCAGACACTGGCAAGCGACAGCTCAACACCCGAGACCATCAAGGAACGTCGCATCCAGGAACTGCAAGAAGCCGACAAGAAAATACAGGCATTCCAGCAGGGCGCGGCGCAAAGCCTCGAGAAACAGCGCGCACTGCTGCTCGACCCCATCATGGACATGATTCAGAAGGCCATAGAGGACGTGGGAGAGGAAGAAGGTATGTCTATAGTATTTGACATCTCAAAGACTCCTGTGGCCTATACAGGGCCCTACACAGAGGATATTACACCCAAGGTAAAAGTACATCTGGGTCTGCAATAAAACTTTTTTTATAAAAAAAACGTCAAAGTATTGCAAGTTATAAATAAATGTTGTAACTTTGCACTCGCAAAACGCAAAAATGGTGAAATTAGCTCAGCTGGTTAGAGCGTCGGATTGTGGTTCCGAAGGTCGTGGGTTCGAATCCCATATTTCACCCATCAAGCTCGCTGAAAAGCGAGCTTTTTTGTTACCCCCACATCTACCCCCACTCCACTGATCAAGGACCTGTCGAAAAAATGCATGGGGAGTAGAGGAAAAATCAAAAGCCGAAGATTGCTGAGGGGTCCTTGTGAGAAGAGGCTCCGACGCCTCGGCCACACAATTATCCGCTGATCCAAGATTGCTGAGGGGTCCTTGTGAGAAGCGGCTCCGACGCTTCGGCCACACAATGTTTGTGATGAAGGGGCTGAGATAAAAACAAAGAAGCCCGCTTTTCAGCGAGCTTCTTTTGAGCCTCCAGTCGGATTCGAACCAACGACCCCGAGATTACAAATCACGTGCTCTGGCCAACTGAGCTATGGAGGCAATTGGGCAAGCGATCTACATCGCGCCGCTACAACCTGCTACCCTTGCTTCGGTCAAGACCTGGGGGATTCACAAGGAGCTGGCCGTATAGGACTTACCCGACTGCAAAGGTACTACTTTTTTTTATATTAGCAAGCATTTTGAGCATAAAAAGTTTGCACAAAATGCCTCATATTTTCTCAACACACTATCAATCAGAGTAATATACTGAAATATTTTTAACACAACATCCACACCCAGGTAACTACTGCACAAGCATTTTTGACATTTAGCGGCTCGCAGTTCACTTGACATCGGCAATACTGCCCTTCTCGGCCTCTGCGGGCATGGGAGTCTTGAGGAATGTGGGGAATGTGTAATAGACATTAAAAGCAAATGCAAGGCTGCCGTTGCGTGTGCCGTAACCGGGAACAAACCATGGCTGACCCGACTCCGGATGGTTCTGTCCAAGCATCTTGTGAAATTTCACTTGCCAGCCCAACGCCCATGCACGGTGTATCTTCACTTTGAGTCCGGCCACCAGCTCACCCCACATGGCACGTCCCCACTCGCCCTTGATGGCTGTAGTGGTTTCCTCGCCCCAATAAGAATTGTTGCACTGGATGTCGGTTATGTCATATTTAAAGACGCTGCCGCCCAGCCTCAAGCCCACAAAGGCCTGATAGTCGGGGGAGTTCTTAAACATGAAATTGTAGTTGCAGCCCAGCTTCATATATGGGGCAAAATGACCCTTATAGGTATAGTTGCGGTCGTCGGGGGTAGAATGGGCATATCCCACACCCAACTCGGCAACGGGCTGTATGCGGTTCCACATGTTGACGGTGAAACTGAAGTCAAGGTTGAAATAGTCCTGACCGCCCACAAACATCACAAGATCAGCAAAGTTGCAAGCAACATATGACTCGGTCAACTTGGGATAATGGGTATAGGCTTTGCGCACTGAGTCCTTGCGAGCCTCTTCGCGGGCTTTGAGCGTGTCGCCGGTGAGAAATTGCTCCAGCACTGTCTCGTCCACATCTTTGCCAGGAGGCAACACCACATTGGTCTTAGGGGTAACCGGTGTGATGCGGCGCTGTGATGACGGGCGCGACGGCGTCACAAGCGAGTCCTTGGGAGCATCCTGGGCCTGAGCCGTGAAGCAAGCCACAGCCGCCAGCAAAACGAGTATATATCTGAATATGGTCCTCATCATGTCGCCCATCATTAATTCTTCTTGAAATAAACGCGCAACGACTCTACATTTACATTGGTGACCACTGGCTGTACAAGGGCAATGGAGTCAATGATGTTGTGGGTCGCAGCCACGCCATTGATGTTAAACTTATACATTGCCCCGCACTCGGCACTGGCAAAGTAAGGAGATGAAGTGTAGTCGATAGTGAGCGTGTCACTCACAACGACATTTACGTTAGTGTTAACCGAGATCACCCATTGGGTAGATGTCTTGGTGGCACGCAGCGGCAAATAGGCTTCGCTTATGGCCTGGTTGCTGACATAGACACTGTCGCCCGGGGCACCAACGCCTCTCAGTGACACACCGCTCACCGTCACATTAGTGTTGCTGCCCTTCATGTAGAAGCGCATGAGCGGCAAGCTGTTGCCGTTATCATAACAACTGCCGTCGTTGCATGCCGTCAACAGCATCAACACAGCCCACAGGCACATCAATGACACACACTTCCTCATCATCACTTCAATTCTTCAGATATCTCATAATGGTTGCGCTCAGGTGAGTTGCGCGTGATGAGCTCGCCCAGGAATCCTGTGAGGAACAGCTGGGTGCCCAGTATCATCGACGTGAGCGCAAGATAGAAGTAAGGAGAATTGGTCACCAGTGTGTAAGGATGGCCGGTGTACATGTTGTAGAGCTTGAGGCCACCCACCACAGCACACGATATGAAGCCAATAAAGAACATCAGGCTGCCCAGCAAGCCGAAGAAGTGCATGGGCTTGACGCCAAACTTGGCATGGAACCACAACGTGATGAGGTCCAGATAACCATTGACAAAGCGGTCGAGGCCAAACTTAGTGACGCCATACTTGCGAGCACGGTGCTGCACCACCTTCTCGGCAATCTTATCGAAGCCTGCATTCTTAGCCAGATAAGGCACATAGCGGTGCATGTCGCCATACACCTCAATGTGCTTGACCACGTCCTTGCGATAGGCCTTGAGGCCGCAGTTAAAGTCGTGCAGGTTCTTGATGCCGCTCACCTTGCGGGCAGTGGCATTGAAGAGCTTGGTGGGGATGGTCTTAGACAGCGGATCGTAGCGTTTCTTCTTCCAACCGCTCACCAGGTCATAACCGTCGTTCACAATCATGCTGTAGAGCTCAGGAATCTCGTCGGGGCTGTCCTGGAGGTCGGCATCCATGGTTATCACCACGTCGCCCTGTGCGCGTTCAAAGCCTGTGAACAGTGCGGGCGACTTGCCATAGTTGCGCCTGAAGCACACACCCTTGACACAATCATTTGCTTCGTGCAACTCATTGACCACCTTCCACGAGTCGTCGGTGCTGCCGTCATTGATAAGCAGCACTTCATAAGAAAAGTCATTCTCTTTCATCACACGCTCAATCCACGCCACCAGCTCGGGCAAGGATTCAGCTTCATTATACAGAGGAACAACTACTGATATATCCATTTTATTATATAGTTCTAAAAAATATTCTGATGTTATAGTATTCTACTTAATCGCTACCGGACGCGCCGCCAGTGCCGCCGTGAGCAGGCCCACGACCATACCCGAGGCATTGGTCATGGCAAACAGGTTGAGGGCATAATAGAACGGCGTGGGCAGCAGGTTGTTGTCAACAAGTGCCTGCAGTTCAGTCTTGAGCTCACTGTTCTTGAGCTCAGGCATAGTGTTGTAAACATCTATGAGCGACTGCACCTGGTCATAGAGGAAGCCCGGTCGCAGATACTCAAGCGTCATGTAAGTGACCAGGAGCGTAAAAACAGTGCCGAAGAAGATGGCCACGATGTTCATGCGCAACAGCATGCCCATGGTGCACTCTCCTTCATTCTCAATGAAAAAACGGCGCTGCAATGTATAGATCAACATCGGTCCCATGAAGAGCATCACCATGGCCACAACCGACAACATGGGCACACGGTCGCAGTATATGCTGGCCAGCGAAATGCCCGTGGTGTATAACGCCATGGGTACAGCATTGTCGATGCCTCGTTTTATCACGTTGTCATTCTCTTGCATAATTGCACATTTTTTCAAATTTACCACAAAATTACATCAAAGATAAATCATAACCAAACATTTACCCATATTTAACGCAAAAACCACGAGCCCCGCACGGAAACTCGTGGTTTTATATCGCGTTTATATGGTTAATCGTCTTAAATGGTTAAACCTTCAAACTATTAAAAAGTTAAACCATTAAACTCTTAAACCTTTAAACTTTTATAAATTACTTGATTGCCTGACCAGCTACGTTGTACTTAACGCCGTCCTTAACGATAACTACCTGACCATTCTCGATCATCTTAACAGCCTTGCTAGTCTTTTCTACATGGAGGTCGTTAACAGCTGTAACGATATTTTTGCTGTACTTAATAGTTGCGCCAAGGGCTTTGTCGTTAGCAGCTGCAAAGTAACTTGAGAAACGGAGACCACCATATTGACTTAAATAAGCAAATACAGCAAAAGGTTCGGTATAAATTGTTACTTCATCATCATCTTCAAAACGCAAACCTTCAAGAGCGGGCATACCTGTGGGTGATGAGGCAAGTGTGTAATAGTACCACTGAGATGCGCCTGTAGTTTCGTCAGTATCCCAAACAATAGATGTCAGAGTACCCATACCGAAGCCATAGTTTGAACCTTGGCCATAATTTGTTGAGTAAGCGATGCCTTCCTGGCCAAAGGTAACATTACCCTGAGCGTCCACTGTGTAGCTTACATAACCATTTTCGATACCATATACAACACCACCGTTTCCTTCTTCATTTTCCTCAACACAAAGTGCATAATTAACAGGAACATTGTCGTCATAGTCAAATGCTTCAAATGTAGCGTTTGCTTTCTTGAGAACGCAAGGCTTTGAGTGGTAGGGGGTCAAAGTGTATTTACCAGTAGAATATTCGGGGATACCGCGCACCAGACCTGAACCTGAAGTCTGAACTAAATTACCATTCTCGTCCATAGCGAATGTGATGGGCTTGAGAACAATAGGATCTGCTGCATAGTCTTCTATATTGGCAAGAACGATTTTGCCATAAGTTGCGTGAGTGTCCCATGTCTGGTCGGGAGCGATTGACAGAACACCGTTTTCAAATGTTGCATTAACGGGGCAGGGCTTGCCAGTGAAATTTGACATCAGATTAGAAACAACGTAGCCGCCATTTTCGT
>JAKSLZ010000058.1 GCA_024400935.1 Muribaculaceae bacterium
CTTTTAATTTCTGTCAGTTCTAAATCCGCGGCCTACATTATCAGAATTTCTTGATGCGGAAGTGGCAGTAGGGAGCGCCGCCGGTTTTTTCATAGTATTTCTGCTGGTACTCCTCGCCTATCCAGAACTGGCCGAGGGGCAAAACGAGGGTGTTGACCTCGTGTCCCTTGCTGCGTAGCAGGGCGATTACGTCTTGCGCCTTGTTCAGTTGCTCGTCGCTGCTATAGAAGATGCAGCTGCGATATTGCGGGCCGATGTCCTCGCCCACTCCATCGGTCTGGGCGGGGTCGTGAATCTCAAAGAAAACTTTGCAAAGGTCGGTATAATCGACACAATTCGGGTCATATTCGACCACAACCGCCTCGACATGGGTCGTGGCATGGTCACGCACCTGGGCATAAGAGGGGAACTGCTCTTCGCCTCCAGTATAACCCACAAGGGTGCGCTTCACCCCCGCAATCTTGTCAAACTCGTGCTGCACGCCCCAGTAGCAACCGCCGGCAAAAACCGCAGTAGCAACTCCCGTATGTGCCTTATACAGCTCTATGCGTGAGCATTGTTCAATCGCTGCCTTTACCATCTCCAGTGCCGGTCCGTGCTTTGCCTGCAAGTCGGGGTAGGCCTTGCCGCGCGAATAGTTGTGCTGCAAGTCGTTGTACTTCACTTGCAATGCAATGGGGTTGCCGCTGTCGATGATGCGCTGCACATAGTGGGTGTAGGTCTCACTCTTGTCGTGAGTGAGGAGTTTCAGGGCGTTAACCACCCCCACGGGAATGCCTGCCGAAAGGAGGTCGTCAAACGTATATCCAGTGTCCTCTACCACATCATGCAGGAAACCGGCAATGCGTTCCTCGTCGGTGTGGCCCATCATGCCCACGGTGATGGGATGAAGAATCACAGGGTGTCCGTCGCGGTCGAGCTGACCGGCATGAGCCTTGACTGCGATGCCAAGGGCGATGTCAATTGCGTTTGCCATATTACCGATTGTATTTCTTGGTTATTTTTTTTGCCTTATCCTTAATCAACTTTATAGTGGAGCGGTCATTGCTGAAGACCGAGTACAGTCCTTGCTCCTCCTGTGCGGGATCACCGCAATAGTCGTCCCACTCGTGCCACCACAGGTTCTTGGGTCGCGCATCGCCACTCCAGGCCCAGAAGTTGCATCCCGCCAGTTCGCCTGACTCAAGCATACCGTTGAGAATGTGGAAGTAATAAGTGTCGCGGGCAATGGTGCTGCTGCCCGGGTCAAACAAGAACCCGTCGCGATGATAGCCAAATTCCTCGAGCACAAGGGGTTTGCTGTAAGGATGTATTGCAGCGTAATGCTGGTGGATATACTCGGAGCTCTTCTCGGCTGCCATTGCCACGTCACTGAACACCTTGTCGCGCTCAACCCATCGCCACGTGGCGGGCCACAGGTGAATGCAGGCATAGTCAAACTCGGGTGCCGAGTGGAGTCGCGTCCACCAGTCGAGTTGCATCTCAAAGCCCACAAGTCCCTCGCTGCCAGTCGACACGAGATGATTCTTGTCGACACCCTTGATGATGCGTGCCGTCGTGATCAAGAAGTCGCACAACGCCGGCAGCCCCTCCTTGCTGAAGGCGCGCGGCTCGTTGCACACCTGCCACGCCATGATGGCCGGCGACTCACTGTAGGGCTTGCCGTTGATGGTGTTGACACGGCTCACAATGTGACGCACATGGTTATAGAACATCTCTTTTGCCTTATCGCTTGTCACAAAATTCTTCACCTGGTTCACATAGGCACTGTAGCCGTCGATGCTGGGGATAACCGCTTTGCCATAGCCGGCCCACTCGAGATAAGCCGAGTAGCCGCCGCTCCACTCCCAGGCATTGGTGAGGTAAAACACGCCCTTGAGCCCACGTTTTTCCATCTGCACAAGCAGGTAGTCCATACCCTGCAGGATGGTGTCGTTGTAGACGCCCGGTGCGATCTGTAACACAGGCTTGATGTGCGAGGGCAGTCCCTCTGGTCCCTCGGCACCCACAAGAATGCGAATGTTAGTGACCCCCAATCGCTTGAGGTTGTCCAGTTCGCGGCACAGGGCCTTGCGGTTGCCGCCACGTCCCTCTGACGCCATGATGACGGCCGACCACATGTTTGTTCCCACATAATGATATGGCTTGCCTTTTAAATAGAACTGCCCGTCCTTGACCGTGACAAAGTCACCAGCAAGCACATTAACACCTCCCAGCAGGAGAGCAATGAGAACACAAATGTATTTGATTGGATTTTTCATACAGATTAAGCCAGCGCACTCACATTAATTATTCGCCCATTATGGTTGCGACAATGCGACGCGGGCCGCCGTAGTCGCGGAACTCACACAGGTAGATACCCTGCCAGGTGCCTAGGTTGAGGCGACCGTGAGTGATGGGTATGTTGAGGCTCACGCCACACAGTGTGCTCTTGGCATGGGCCGGCATGTCGTCGAGACCTTCCAGCGTGTGGTCGTAGTAAGGTTCTCCCTCACGCACCAGGTGGTTGAAGATTTGCTCCATGTCGGTGCGCACGTCGGGGTCGGCATTCTCGTTGATCGACAGAGCACAACTGGTGTGCTTGACGAAGAGGTTGAGCATGCCTGTGCGGGGCAATGGCGATGGCAGGCTGGCCATCACCTCGCCAGTGATGAGATGGAAGCCGCGTCGGCGGGCGTTAAGACTAAATTCTACTTGCTGTATCATATCCGGGTAACGATTTCATCGGTGTTTTTTCGTTTTTTCTCGGCCACGGGTGCTGCGGGATGGCCCATGGCGATGATGACTGCGGGCTCCTGGCCTGCGGGCAAACCGAGCGACCCGCTCAGCATGGCGGCATCGAAGTTGCACACCCAGCATGTGCCCAGCCCTTGCTCGGCAGCCGCGAGGCAAATGTGCTCAACGGCGATTGCGATGTCGATGTTGCCATGGGGCTTGCCGTCGCGCTGACGCACCCACTCCTCGTCGTGGCACACCGTGCACACGATATACAGCGGAGCCGTCTTAAACCACTCGCGGTCATAGCTCTGCTGCACGGCAGCGCGTGCCTCCTCGCTCCGGACCACATAAAAATGCCACGGCTGGAAATTCACAGCCGAAGGGGCCATCCTGGCACACTCCATGATATACCCCAGTGCAGCCTCACTCACGCCCTCAGCAGTGTACTGCCTCACCGAGCCTCGCTTCTCAACTAATTCCTTAAACTCCATATTGAATAAAACTTTTATTCACCACAAAAACTTTTCAGCAACACAACTTTCCCGTTTTTAACAGTTATAGAACTCCATTCTAGATAATTAAACAATTCACTTTCCCTGTACTTCAAGATATAGGGGGCTATTCTTGAACCAAAAACCAAATGGTCAAAATCACAAAACGCATGGAATTTTAATACTTTCAACGTCACTTTTCCATGGCTAGTATAAAACCACTCTGGCCCACTGGCTTCATAACAAGGAGTATAGTATCCCTTTACATGATTACCAGTAAATTGTATTCCACTATATTCATTATCTTCTTCATAATTGACAATGTAAAAACCTCTTTCTCTCTTCTTATTAAGAACCTTAACAGTTTCGCTGTTAAAATAAAAATAGTCTCCAACTGCCAGATTATCAAGCATGCTGACAGTGTAGCGGTCGGGAAGAAAAATCTCAAAGGTTAAGTAACAACCATCTTTTGCAGCCTTGGCGGTTTTCCAGTCCACGCTAACAAGGTACTTGCCGTCGGGGATATGTTTGACGGTCCAGTTATATTTGACGGGGCGCACCACCTTGGCCGATAAAGCGAGGGAAACGAGAACAAACACTAAGAGAAACAGGACCTTTTTCATCGTGAAAAATAGGGGAATTATGCAGTTTTTAAATTATTGAGGGTAATTTTATTGATACTGCCTGATTCTTACGTCTATAGCAGTATCTTTAAGCAAATTCACTGCTTGAATAATGTCGGTTTGTCCGTAGTGATAAGGGAACAGCACGCGGGGGTTGAACATGCGTGCCGCCTTGCTAAGCTGCTCGGGGGTCATGGTGAAGGGCAAGTTGCAAGGCAGGAATGCCACGTCCACGTCCTTGAGGTCACCCATCTCGGGGATATCCTCGGTGTCGCCTGCAATGTAAACGGAGAAGCCATCAATGGTGATGACATAGCCGTTGTCGCGTCCCTTGGGGTGGAACTGTTGCTTGTCGGCTGCCGTGTTATAGGCAGGCACTGCCTTAAGGTGAATGCCGGGCAAAAGGTCCATTTCATCGCCGTTTTTCAGCACCTTACCCTTGCCTCCCATCAGCTCGCTGCTACGGGGATTGGCCACCAGCACGGTGCCGTCCTTCATGAGCGGCTCGATGGCTTCGGGGTCAAGATGGTCCTTGTGCTCGTGAGTGACGAGGATAGCGTCGGCCCAAGGCATCGATGTAAAGTCAGTGAACGGCGGAATAGCCTTTCCCACAGGGTCGATATAGAGCCACTTGCCGTCGATGTTCATGCGCACCGAGCCATGCTTGATGGCATACATCCTGATAACCTTGCCGTGACGGGTCTTGAAGATATCCACTTCCTCGGTAGTGACAGGCTGTCCGGCAGCGGTCCAGCCCATGTAACCGGTACCCAGTTCCATCACCTTATAACCAGCGGCGGCGAGGATGCCGGCTGCTTTCTTGCTGCGGTTGCCGCTGCGGCAATAAAGCGCTATAGTCTTATCCTTGGGCAGACATTCCAGCGCACGAGCCTCAAAGTCAGACGCTGTGACATCAATAAAGGGAGCGTCGGCAAGGTGCCCCTGAGCATACTCGTCGGCACGACGCACATCGAGCACAACCACGCCAGGGTCAGTTATTACCCGAGCAAACTCTGTTACATCCACTGTGCGGAACTTGGCATTGCCCTGAGGCTGTGCGTTACAGCCCATGAGACCGCTTAACATTGACAAAATACCCATAAACATCAATTTTATCTTCATATTACAAAAGTAAAGATTAATAACGAAATATAAAAGGCCAACAAAGGATTACTATACAGCAATAGCACTAAACCTGTGCCTTTTAAATATAAACGAAATGGGTGGAAAGAAATTATCTTCCAGAAATCTTTATTTCTAAGTGATCAGCACAAGATTATCCCATTGCCATATAGTCACCAATAAAAGTGGGTTATGTTGATTCTGATAAAAATTCACAAATTATTGCGGAGTGCCATGTCACTTGCTGCGGGGATGAAGCAAGGCAAAAAGTGACGACAGCACGGCTCCGCACACAAAGGCAGTGGCAACGCTGTGAAGCATGTCACCGATGCCCAGCAACGGAGCAACAAGTCCTCCCACGAGGAAACCCGAAGCCACAAACAACGACGAGGCGGTGCCTGCGTTGTCGCGAGTGCTCTCAAGGGCAATGGTAGTGGACGACGTGAGCGTCATGCCCATGAAACACAGCATGAGGCACACGGCAATTTCGTAGGGGATGAAGCCGCAGTCAAGTACCAGCATGGCAGCAACCACAACGCTCATGACCAGGATGCCACAACAACAAGTGCGCACACCGGCTATAGCGCTGGGCAAGGCTCCGGCCACCGCTGCACCCACACCGATAAAGATGCCGTTAACCGCCAGGACTATGCCTATATAGTCGCCCCAGCCATAATGCATGGCTATAAACGCAGCCGAAGCAAGATTGCCAAACAACAACACCTCGGCACAAGCCTGGTGCAACAGCATGGACACATAACGGCGATTAGACACCACCGTCACAAAGCTGTGCACAATGGCCGAAAAAGTGCGATTGTTGCGTCGCTCGGCAGGCAACGATTCCTTGAGCAGGAGAGTCCCCACAAACAGCAACGCACCCACACCGAGCATCACGGCAAACACGCCCTGCCAGCCATACAGGCCGGCCATGGTTCCTCCCACCATGGGAGCCACAATGGGCATGATGCCATTGACCACATTGATCACAGCCATTGCCTTGAGCAACTGGCGCTCGGCAAAGGAGTCGGTAGCGACCGAACGTGATATGGCGATGCAACCCGCAGCAGTGAAACCCTGAACAAAGCGCAAAGCAATCAACAGGCTCAGCGACTTGACGGGAAGCATGCAGGCAGTGCCCACAACAAACAGCCCCGTGGAGAGCAACAACAGTCTGCGGCGACCCAGGGCATCACTAAGTATGCCCCACAAGAGCGTACCTAGAGAAAGACCCAGCATACCAGCAGCAAAACCGCCCTGGACCATCTGCTCGGTCGAGCCGAAGTATTGAACCAGCGATGGCATCGCCGGCGAGAACATGTTGTTAACAACAGTTGCCATGGCGGCCATCAAGCCAAGAATAATATAAAGAAATATCGAATTGTTCAAATCTAAAATGTAGTGTTAAGGTTGTGTAAATAATAGATAACGGCAGAGGCCGTGATTAGATTTTATCGCCATTGAGCACTCCACGCTTGAACATGCGCGGCGACATGCCGGTCATCTTGCGGAAGAACTTGCCCAGGCTGGACTGGTCAGAGAATCCAAATTCATAAGCCAGCACCTTGAGTGACTTGTCAGACATCGCAATCTCACGCTTGAGATGCCCCACCAGGACGGCCGAGATGATTTCCTTGGCCTTGCGGCCCGACTTTTGCTTGCACACCTCGCCCAGATACTTTGACGAGATGTTAAGCAGCCTGGCATAATATGCCACCTCATGCTCAGTGGCAACATGCTTGTTGACCAAGCCAATGAAGTTGCGGAAATAATTGTCGGCCATGGTGTAGACCGATATCAAGGGACTGTCGGGCGTAGAATTCACTTCAGAGTCAGCAAGCAACAGCATGATGTCGCGGAACAGCGAACCCGCAATCTGCTCGGTCGATGACGAGACGGGGAACGTCTGATACATGTCTATAGCCCTGAGCAGATGAAACTGCAAGTCCAGCTCACTCTTATTAGTGATTTGCCGTATTGTGTGCTGGAAAATATATTGAACCTTTTCAGTCTCGACTCCCACAAGAGCCTCAAGGGCAAAGCGATCAGTCATCACCAGAAAAACCCCCTTGAAATCGGGCGACATGTCCAGCGTGCTGAGCATAGTGATGTGAGGAAATGTCAACCTCATTCCCGCGCTAGCCTTGACTGTCTCAAGGTTAAACTCATAGACGACGCTCCCTCTGAGAATCAACCCAACGATTGTATACTGGAAAGAGACCGTGCGGCCCACGAGATTTTTTTCAGGAGTTACTTCAACGACAGTGAAACCCTTTTCTTTTAATATTTTTTCATTGTCCATCTAAGCAATAATATTTAGTCTAATTCGCTATTTGGACCACAAAAATAATCAAAAAAAGGTAACTAAACGAACAAAACGCCCCTTTTGGAACAATTTTAATACTTTTTCACCTTACGTCGCAATTTGTTCACTAGATAACGCGGAACAAACGTGAGATGCCTCCACACCGTGGGCACGGTGCCATAGTAACGGCACATGATGTCAAAGCGCTCCTTGAGCGAGTCACGGTGATGCTTATCGGTCAGTCCGTCAGTGAGAAAACTTATCATGGGCTCCTGGCCCACATAGGCATTACCTTCTGACTTCCTGAGCACCCTGATGCACCAGTCATAGTCAGCACTGAAGCGATAGCTCAGGTCATAGTGCTCCACCAAGTCACGGCGCGCCACAAAGGCCTGGTGACACACCAGCATGCCGCGCTTGAAACTATCAGCAGTGAGACGTGCCGGTGCAGTGAGGTGGCGCATGCCCACCACTTCACGCTCAGCATTGACCAGCTGGGTTTGACCATATATCACACCGGGCGAGCCCTCGGCAGCCTCCGACATGCGCAACAGCACTGACCTGGAAGCAAACGCATCGCCCGCATTAAGAAAAATGAGGTACTTACCCTCGGCACGGTCAATGGCCTTGTTCATGGCATCATACAGTCCCTTGTCGGGTTCGCTGAAAATGCGAGCGTGAGGTATTCCCGCCTGACGCACGAGAGCAAGGGTGCCATCGCTAGAGGCCCCGTCCATGACGATATATTCATAATCATTGAACGACTGGTTGGCTATGCTGTGCAGTGTGGGAGCAATTACCTGCTCCGCATTCCATGTAACAGTGATGATGCTGAATAACGGTTGCATATATCTTGTATTAAAAAAATGTGGCGCAAAGTTAATGATTTTTTGCTAAAACACAAAGGAGATGTAACTATACACCAATGGGGTTCAATGGGCAAAAACAGGCTTAAAACTGACAGAAATTAAAAGTTAATTCGTGTCTTTTTATGTTCTTTTAGTCTGAAAAAGAACACGAAGTAAAAATTTCTTCTAATTTCTTTTAATTTCTGTTAGTTATTTTGCGAGTTCAGCAGATTTTGATCTAAAAAAAATATTAAATAATCAAATGATTAATCCATGAAATCCGTGTTATCCGCGCGGGGATTATGCAAAAAAGGAGTGTTGACGAATAGTTACAAAAACCACCCAACCATGCACCAATGGGGATCATCTCGCGCAGAACACTGTTTGCCTTATTGTAAAATGGCGGTTGCAGTGTTGCGGCGTCATGGGCAAAAAAGCACGGTTTAATCGGTATTTTTAGCGCACAACACCAGAATTCTACAATTTTATCACCAATGTAAAATCCAAGGACATGCCGGCATTTTTTGTCGTGCTCGGGAAAATAAACAGCGGCCCAGTCACGTTATATTGATAATGAAAAAGGCTTTGACAGGCTTGCTTCTGGCGCTGGTGGCGCTGGCAAGCAGTTGCGAGAGAATAGATAACAAAGAGGTACCCGCATATGGTGTAAACATCGATCTGGGCAACTTTGCGCTGTGGAACACCTACGGTGTTGCCGGCGTGGGTGACTACCGCATCTTTAACCGCATCAAGCACATCCCTGTCAATTTCCCTTTCAACGCCAACACTTTTACCGGATATGGTGGTGTATTGCTCATCATGGGCCTCGACGGCAGCACGGGCAGCTATGCCCCCATTGCCTATGACGCCGCATGCCCGGTAGAAAACCGCACTGACATTTCAGTGGGCATCGACGCAAGCAACTTTGAGGCAGTGTGCCCTAAGTGCGGCTCACGCTATAACGTGCTCACAGGCGGTGGAGGCCCCATCAAGGGACAGGCCTACACCAGCAAATATGGCTTGCGCACCTATAAGGTCCACCCGAGCAAGCTGGGCGGATATACCATCAATGCCATGTAGGCGCCTCTCACACGGCCTGCTCCATACCCGATCTTGACAGCACACCTCACCAGGTCGCAATCATCTTCTATTTCTGAGTGCTGCCTCTAAATCTGCAATTTTCCTATTAGCAGCAGCCAGTCGGGCTACCAGGGCATCACCCTCAGCATCAGTATATTTGCCTGTTGCGCCCGAAGTCTGTACCCCTGCCGATTCCTCCAAGCTCTTGATTCTCTGACGGAGCTCGATGATTGTGTTGTTAGCCGCATTGAGTTGAGCAGCAAGTGCATCACCCTCAGCATCGGTATATTTAGATTGGTTCACAGTGACCACTTGAGTCGACGGAGATACAACCCCCGGAGATACAGGCCTGCGCAAACTTTTAAGTTGGTCTTCCAGCTCATGAATTTTCTGTTGAGCTGATATTAGCCTCATCTTCATGGCATCACCCTCAGCATCAGTGTATTTAGAGACAGGACACACATGTCCTTCTTGTGTCTGGGCAGTTGCGCAGAAGCCGGCTGCGCCCAGAGCCAGTACGAGTGCGATAATCAGTTGTTTCATAATTATATATACATGTTATTTTGCTTTTTCAAGAGCTTCTTTAAGTTCGGCGTGGGTGAGTTTGACCTCTCCCACTGAGCCTGTGGCTGTGTAGCTGTATCGATACACAATGTCGAGATTGCGGTCAACAACGAGCTTCAGGAACTCCTTAAATTCCTTGATGCGTAGTTGCTGGTAGAGCTGCAGCAGCACCAAGTTGTGCTCCTCGGTAGCCGTCTGGGCAATCTCCGGGTTGGTGGTTTCATAGATGTAACACAGACTGTTATTCTCAACAAAGATATCAGTCCAAGTGATTCTCTCGTTTACCGGCATGGGCAGCGTGCTCTTGTTTTGTGCAATGAACACATTCAGCTCGTCGGCATTCTCCTGCTTGTTGTTGCAGGCTGTTGCGGCCATGACAATGACAAGGCACGCAAGCAAATATCGTGATAATGCTTTCATATGCGTTTTATATTAAGCTAAACAGGACCGAGAACAGCTCGTCTTGCCAGCGTGTGATCAAGAAGAAGAACACAAACACCAGGATCATGCCTATGCGATTGTAGGCTGCCAGGAACTGGGCCGAGAACTTGTGTCCGGTGACCATCTGCAGCAACTGCATGAGCATGGCACCACCGTCAAGCGGACACACCGGGATGAGGTTGAGCACAGCCAGCACCAGCGACAAGCGAGCGCAGCTGTAAACCATGACGTAGGCATTGCCATACGGGATAAGGGTTGCCACAACATACAACACGGCAAACAGCAGCAAATTCATTGCCACACCGGCACTCGAGATGACAAACTGCTGCCACAAGGGCTTGCACATCATGCCGTATTGCCCGGTCTCGGGGTCGTTTTCGTCAAAGATGGTCACGCCGCCAAATGGCAGCGCACCTATGCTCCACTTGATGCGTTTCCACGCCGGAGCATCAGGGTCGGCCGAGGCCTTGTAGCTGATGCACGACAGGAAAAACACCTGCACGCTCTTGATGCTGCACTTGAACGCGAGACCAGCAATGGCATGCCCCAGCTCATGCACAAGCACGACCAGACCGATGCAAGCATAGAACACAAAGCCACTCGGTTTAACCCATGCGTTGACCAGCATCATGGCCATCACCACAAAACCTAAGCCATGAAATTCAAATCCCGTCTGTTCGTCTTCCCAGTTATACCAGTCGATACTTTCATCTTGCTGGTCCAGAACAGATTCAGCTACTTGTTCCTCCTGCTGCAACTCGTCGTTGTTATTTTCTAATTGGTTATCGTTCATTGTCATTCAGTAGTTACTACGTTACACAACACACACAACTCATTGTTAGTGAATTCCACATCAACCGAGTCACGTCCCTTTATATCCTTGTATCGGCACACAATGCCCATGTTGGCCATTGCCACATCGTATAGAAACTTGTCGGTTTTAGAATTACTCTTTATGTCGTCCTTGACTTTATCCTTGTTCTTCCTGAATGCTGAAAAATCGATTTCTGTTTGGAAAGTATAATAAAACACAGCGTTGTCACCCTCAACACATATGGCATCATAGGACAGGTCTATACCATCACCATGCAACATGATGGGAAGGGCAGCGTTTGACAACTCAACGTTATACTTTACCACCTGGACTGCAGTGGGCTTGTTTTGATAAGCCTGTCTCAGCTCGGCGGTAGTGATACATGTCTTAACACTGTTTTTGTTATTAGTGCCCTTCTCAGTATGAATATACGCGATATTAAATTCTGCACCCAGAACATCGACTACTATCTGATGAGAATCTTTGGAACGCACCAGATTAGCGATTATTTTTTTCTTAAACAGTTCTTTGTTCTGTTTGAGGATTTCAACATTAAATTCTTGGGACGCAGGAAACGAGATCTCGCACACTACCGTATCGCCTGCAATAGAAATGTTGTCCAAGACACTACCGTCGGGATAGTGGTAAGGGCATGTTTGCTTAGAAGCGGCCACTGACAACTTCAAGTTGTTGATTGACTTGGCTCTCTGGCACGATGACAGAGACATTGTGGCCACTGCAATTGCAATGACACACATCCATCGGGTGATAATGTGAGATTTCATAAGTGTGTATCTTACTTGATTGGTTTTTATATTGTGATGCAAAGTTAATGAATTAAGCCGTAAGATGCAACAACATCAATCAAGATTGTAGTCAAAATGCAACCATATAGCGACAGACGGTATTTTTTTGGTTAAAAATTCAGTATTTATTGGCAATTTGCGAAACAGATTTGCACAAAAAAAAACAATGTCTTTATTTTGTGGCAAATTTATTTCATTACGATTGTTTTTAGGCTTGTTTATTTCATTATTTCTAATTTCCATGAACACATATTTTGGGTTTAGTTAAAAGTTTTAGACTTCAAAATACAGCGAAAGCTGTGAAGAGGGAGCGGCGTGCGTGTGCACCCCCGCTTCTTTTTTTGTCCTCATACGTCCTCACGCCGGAGACTGATAACAGTTTATTCACTGATTACCGATAGTATAAGACTTACATAAATCATGGGGCAACAAACAACAGATTTCACCGATTACACTGAAAAATGATGGATCAGCGGATAAAGCTGGTTGGTGCTTTATCGTGGCGCTTTGCTGAGGATGACACTCTGATGTCCGCAGGACATTACATGGATAACCCCACACGCCACTTCGTTCGGCGTGTGGGGAGGAAGTGTCATCCCAACAACGCGTCTGAAAGACGCTACATCCTTTCGCCTACTGCCAAACGCTACAAATCGCTTGCGGTGTAGCGTCTTCCAGACGCATAGTTTCTGCTTACCATTTCCCGGCACACCTTCGCTACGCTTCGGTGTACCGGGTTATCCAGGTAATGTCCTTCGGACATCGCAGTGCCACTCCGTCATATACACCACAATAAAGCCATCAACCAGGAGAATCCAGATTCATGATTTTTTGTATTTTATTAGGCGCAGCCGCATTTTCGTCATAGTGGATAACAGTTGTGGTTAAGCCACAATGTGGGTCATGGCATGGGTTGCAGGCCGAAGCTCGCTTCGAGACGGCATCCCATGCCATGGCACACACTCAGGATATAAGCCGAGCGTTATCTACTATGACATTTTCCTTTTAAAGTGCATCCTCAATTGGATTGTTTAAGCACTTTTGTGGCATAAATATTAAAAATGTTGCGGTTTTGTTTTGTCGTTTGCTCTAAATGCAGTACCTTTACACTTTGATTTAACAGCATAAACATTTTACCTTAATAGATTATGAAAAAAATTCTAATTTTTGCCTTTGTTGCATTGATGCTGGTTCCTGCATTTGCGCAGGATCGCCGCTACAATGTGTATGGCGTTATGTTTTACAACCTAGAGAACCTCTTTGACACCATCAACAATAACGGTCAGTATGACCAGGAATTCTCTCCCAACGGCGCACGCCAGTGGAACAACGAGAAATACTGGCAAAAACAACACAACATGGCCTTCGCTATCAGCCAGATGACCAGCCAGGGAACACCCAACGGCCCCGCAATCATCGGTGTGAGCGAGATCGAGAACATCACCGTTCTCCAGGACCTCGTTAAGCAGCCCGAGATTCGCGCACAGCACTACCAGATCGTGCACCATGACGGTCCCGACCGCCGCGGTGTAGACGTGGGCCTGCTCTACAATCCCCGCTTCTTCAAGGTACTCAACGTGAATAACCACCGCCTCACCATCGAGAGCAACCCCAACTTCCGCTCTCGCGACCAGTTGTGTGTTACCGGTCTGCTCGCTGGCGAGAAGGTGAGCGTCATCGTCAACCACTGGCCCTCACGTCTGGGCGGCGAGGCACAGTCAAGCTACCTGCGCGAGGCTGCAGCAGCGCTGTCGCGCCACATCGTTGACTCACTGCTCGTTGACGACCCCAACCAGGGCATCATCATGATGGGCGACCTTAACGACGACCCGCAGAACAAGAGCTGTGCTAAGGTGATGCGCGGCATGAAGAAAATAGAAGATGCCGTTAACGGCGCCATGTACAACCCTTTCTGGGAGAAGCTCGACAAGGGCATCGGCACACTGGCTTACAGAGGCAACTGGAACCTCTTTGACCAGATCATGATGACCGACTACTTCACCAAGTATTACAAAGGCAAGGATAAGCCCCAGCTCACATTCCTGCGCGCCGAGGTGCTCAACCGTGACTTCCTCCAGACCCGTGAGGGCGACCGTCAGGGCTATCCCCTGCGCACCTACTCGGGCGGTGTGTTCCTGAACGGATACAGCGACCACTTCCCCACCGAGATTTTCCTTGTGAAAGAAGTAAAATAACAACTTTATAAAAATTTATCACTAATGGCTAAAATCGCTGACAAACAATATGTTGAACTTGCCTATGAAATCTTCGTAGTGGATGAAGGCAAGGAGATTTCAATTTTCAAGTTTACCAACGACAACCCCGACCGCTTTGTCTTCGGTCAGGATCCCGGCATGCTTGAGGCATTCAAGGCAGGCATCAGCGGCCTTGAGGCAGGCAGCAAGTTTGAGTTCACCCTCTCTCCCGCCGACGCGTTTGGTGAGGTTGACCCCAACCTGGTGATGGACCTGCCCCGCGACACATTCCTCGTGGACGGCGAGTTTGACAAGGAGAAGGTATATGTGGGCGCCATGGTTCCCATGATGACAGCCGAGGGCATGCGCGTCATAGGCCAGGTAGTGAAAATGGAGGGCGAAACCGTTACCCTCGATTTCAACCACCAGCTCGCAGGCCAGACCCTCAAATATGTGGGCGAGGTAATCACAGTGCGTGAGGCAACTACCGAGGAACTCAATCCCCGCAGGGGTGGCTGCGCAGGCAGCTGCGGCGGAGGCTGTGGCGACTGCAGTGACTGTGGTGGCAGCTGTGGCTGCAACTGATAGAGCATTCTTAAAAACACGATAGACGCAGGTATCTTGGCACTCCAGGATACCTGCGTTGCTTTTCAGTGCTCAACGAGTTGTAAGCCTTCTCGTTACAACACCATACTCATCACGGAGCAATCGGTAGAATTCAGGCACAACTTGCACCGCATCAATCACACAAGAAGGCCGTAGACAACGAGCATGACGGGACAGCAAGTTCTGGGCATAGAAGACTTAAATTTGGTTATCTCGCATTTTGTTACTAACTTTGCGTATTGTGATAAATGACGTTTTATACATCGTGGTCCCGTGCGATAACGAGCAGGAGGTTTTGCCCGGCACTAACGAGCGCCTGCTGTCTTTGCTGGACTCGCTCGTGGAGGCACAGAAAGTGTCGCCCAGGAGTCGTGTGCTCTATGTCGACGACGGGTCTACCGACGAGTCATGGAGCATCATCAGCGGTATGGCCGCCAGCGACACCCGCGTGACCGCCATCAAGCTGGCCGCCAACGCCGGGCACCAGAATGCACTGATGGCAGGACTGGAAGCCGCATTGCCACATGCCCACATCATGGTGACCATCGATGCCGACCTGCAGGACGACTGCACGGTGATTGAGCAGATGGTGGATCGCTACGAGGGCGGGTGCGACGTCGTGTATGGCGTGCGACGCGACCGCAAGAGCGACTCGTGGTTCAAGCGCACCACAGCACAGGCATTTTATCGGCTCATGCACAAACTTGATGTACCCACGGTTTACAACCATGCCGACTTCAGGCTGATGAGCAGCCGAGCCGTGGCACAGCTGATGCGTTACCGCGAGCGCAACCTGTTTTTGCGAGGCATTGTTCCACTTGTGGGTTACCGCAGCGACAACGTGTATTATGACCGCAGCGCCCGCACGGCAGGCAAGAGCAAGTATCCGCTGGGCAAGATGATGTCGTTTGCCGTAGACGGCATCACATCGTTCAGTATCAGACCCGTGCGCATGGTGTTCACCCTGGGACTCATCTTCTTGTTCATAGCGTTGTGCATGCTCACCTACGTCCTTATCGCTTATTTCACCCACCGCGCCGTGAGCGGATGGGCTTCGCTCATCCTGTCGCTATGGTTCATTGGCGGCTGTGTGCTCATGAGCCTGGGCATCGTGGGCGAATACATAGGCAAGATCTACATCGAGGTCAAGGATCGCCCCCGCTACAACGTGGAGCAGACCGTCAACCTCACCGACCCCAAAAAACATCAAAGTTTAGACTAAAAAATCGCTTTGTTTTACGGCGCTATCTAAATTTTGGATGGCGTTATAGACAAAAACCGAAATCAACCCCTTGTGTATGTGAGGGCCCTCGTGCCTCGGGACCGATGCCGGTGTTGCATGTTTGAGCTCTCGAGCAAGCTCGCACCTCAAACACACAACGCCATCATCAGCGGCTTCGCCACCCCTCACATACACAAGGCGATAAACCAAAAAAGACACGACTGATGATAACGTGTTAACCCCACGCCGGTTACAAAAAAAACAATCTGTTTAATCAGCTTAATATGTTGTTACTTAATTCCCAACGTAACGTGAACTCGCGGGGTTAGAACTGAAAGAACCGAGCGAAGCGAGCTCAATGGAGTGAGCAGCGGTAAGTGGGCGAAGCCCGTGCCGCGACCGGCGAACCTCCATTAAATTAAAATAAAATTTTTATGTCCTTGTGAGTTCTTTTGTTCTTCTGTCTAAAACTGATACACACCGAGTTCCAGGAGGGTATAAACTGACAGAAATTAAAAGAAATTAAAATAAAATTTTTATGTCCTTGTGAATTCTTTTGTTCTTATGTCTAAAAAAATTTTTTCTTTTAGTCTAAAAAATGCTCGTTTTTACTTTTGGGAGCCTATGGCGAGCAGGACCAGGCCGATGAGCAACAGCAGCAGGTCCAGGGCCTTCATGCGTGCGTTCTTCTCCTTGAGCACTATCACGCCATAGAGGAAGGACACTATCACGCTGCCACGTCGCATCATTGACACCACGGCAATTTTAGCATCGGGGAAGGACAGCGAGTAGAAGTAGGCGATGTCGGCCAGAGTGAGGCAAACAGAAATCATGGGGATGGTCCACACCCACTTGAATCCCTTGGGCTTGTGGCCCGTGAGATACATGACGAGCACAATCACCGCCATGATCAGGGTCTGGAACAGCGAGTACCACGATTGCACCTCGAGCGGATTGAGCATGGTCATGAGGTGACGGTCGTAGAGTCCGCTCAGGGCACCCGTGACAGCGGCTCCCATGCTGCACCACAGCCACTTGGCATGCTCGTGCGTGAACCCTTCTTTGCGTCCCAGCCGGCTGATGAACAGCAGCGAGCACACTCCCAGCACGATGCCGCCCCACTGCCACAGGT
>JAKSLZ010000059.1 GCA_024400935.1 Muribaculaceae bacterium
GTTAGCGATTTGATTGGTGACCCGCTTGGGACTCGAACCCAAGACCCCAACATTAAAAGTGTTGTGCTCTACCAGCTGAGCTAGCGAGTCTCCGTTAAAAAAGCGATGCAAAGGTACGCTTTTTTTCTTTATCTACCAAATAAAATTTGGTTTTTTCGTCTTTTTTTGATGATATTAGCCCCAAAAACACAGCGTTTTGCGTTTTTGGGGCTTTTTGTGTGGTGCTATTTGCGCTTTACTCTGCTACGATTTTGCATATCTCGACGATGGTCATCATCGCTTTTTCCATTGAGGGGATGGGCACGTACTCGTAGCGGCCGTGCATGTTCATGCCGCCTGCGAAGATGTTGGGGCAAGGCAGGCCCTTGAATGAGAGCTGTGCACCGTCAGTGCCGCCGCGGATGGGCTGTACCTTGACGGGTACGTCGGCGCGTTCCATTGCTTTCTTTGCCACGTCGATGATGTGCATCACGGGTTCGATCTGTTCGCGCATGTTGTAGTACTGGTCTTTGATCTCGGCCTTGGCACATCCGGGGAACTCGCAGTTGACCTTGTGGCACAGGTGCTCGATCTCGCGCTTGCGGCTCTCGAAGCGTGCACGGTCGTGGTCGCGCAGGATGTAGGTGAGGGTGGTCTCTTCTACGTTACCCTTCATTGAGATGAGGTGATAGAAGCCCTCGTATCCCTCGGTGTGCTCGGGTGTTTCCCAACGGGGGAGCATGATGGCAAACTGGTTGGCCACGCGCATTGAGTTGAGCATTTTGTGCTTGGCTGCACCGGGATGTACGTTGAGTCCGGTGAATGTAATCTTGGCGCTGGCTGCATTGAAGTTTTCAAACTCGAGCTCGCCCACTGCACCGCCGTCCATGGTGTAAGCCCAGTCGGCAGCAAATTTCTCTACGTCAAACTTGTGAGCGCCCATACCGATTTCCTCGTCGGGGTTGAAGCCCACGCGTATGTCGCCATGCTTCACCTCGGGGTGCTCCTGGAAGTACTCAACGGCTGCAAGAATCTCGGCGATGCCGGCCTTGTCGTCGGCGCCCAGGAGTGTTGTGCCGTCGGTAACGATGAGCTGCTGTCCCACGTAGTCGTTGAGCTCGGGGAACTGCTCGGGATCGAGCACGATGTTCTGCTCCTCATTGAGCACGATTTTGCCGCCCTGGTAGTCAACGATGCGGGGCTTGACGTCGTGTCCGCTCATGTCGGGGGCGGTGTCCATGTGTGCGATGAAGCCTATTGTGGGCACTTTCTTATCGGTGTTGCCGGGAAGGGTTGCGAAGAGGTAGCCGTTCTCGTCGAGGCTGATGTCGCTCAGGCCCATCTCGTGGAGTTCTTTCTCGAGAGCCTTGGCAAATACCATCTGGCCGGGAGTAGAGGGGGTGAGGTTTGTGAGTTCGTCGCTCTGTGTGTCGAACTTCACATACTGCAGGAATCTTTCAGTTAATTTCATAATTATATGTGAGTTTTTGGTTTATTATCGTGTTGTTATTTAGAGCCCAGGATGATGTTGAGCAGCACATTCAAGTCGGTTATGTCGACTATGCCGTCAGCGTTGACGTCGGCTGCCTGTGTGTCCTGTCGACCCAGGATGGTGTTGATGACGCTGTTAGCGTCAGAAATATCTACTGTGCCGTCGCCGTTAACGTCACCCTTGAGGCTGGTACCGCTTTGTTTCACTGTATAGACGAGCTTAGCACCCATAAATGACAGTTCTACTTGTGCAGTGCGCTCAGGGCCGTGGTTAGCCTCGGCTTTTGAATCAAGGTAGATGATGCCCGAGCCAATGGGGTTGCCCCAAGGGTCGGTCTGGTCGGTCAAGCTCACTGTGAGCCAGTTAGGGGTTGATCCATCAGCACCGGTCACCTTGACGTCAACCTGTGAAGCGGGCAGGTAACTGAAGATGTCGACGTTATTGTCGCCACCCTCGGCGGGCACGTCCCAGATGCCAGTTTCGTCGGCTTTGTTAAACTCAAGGAAGCGGCGTTCCTCATCGAGCAGAACGGCGGGTGCGGTGTAGCGGGTGGGAGAAATGAAACCGCCGCGCAGACCCACGAAAAGGGGTTTACCGCCATTGGTGGTCTTGATGTAGGCGATTTCGCCGTGGCCCTCGTCATAGTAGTCAGAACTGTAGACCGAAGAGAACGCGGCGTTCATGCCAGGCACGTTATAGCCTTCGACACACACCAGGATTGCGCTGTTTACCTCAAGTGGCTGGCTGAGGACAAACGGAAGGATGCCGTGATATCCCTCAGCGGTTTTGTACTGTTCACGCTGACTTGCGAGCCAGGGATTGCTCACGTTCACAGTCACGGTTGCCAGCACCTCGGCGGGCTCGTTCATGAGGACAGGTGTGCCGTCGGCGGTATAGGCGGGAACCGACTCAAGCTTGTAGATGGTTGCGGTCATGGGCACGTCTACACCCTCGGCGAGCTGGAGACACTGGTATAGCAGACCCACACGGTTGATCACGTAAGGATGCTCGGGAGCCTCGACAGCGATAGCCATGCCGTTGAGGTTAACGGTGTTCTTGCCCATGAGCTGGCCGGCGGGCTGGCCGTAGTTATCGGTCACGCTGGCGATGAATGATCCTGATGTCTTGGATCCGTCGCGGTTGTTGTCTGAGCCAAAGAACTTGGGTGACGACCAGAAGTGCTGGGCATTGCCCGGGCGATACTGGCTCACGTAGTTGGTATAGGAATTTATGTAAGAAGCATATTTGGTTGAACCGCCCGCATTGAACGACTGAGGGGTGTACACACTGCTGTTGCCACTGTTGTCACGCGCGGTAAGTACCGGGATGGTGTCGGTTTGGCATCCCCACTGTGATGTCACGACGGGGTCAGTGTAAGTCTCGCGTTTCTTGCGATGAAAAAATGTCCATTCTTGCGAGGTAGCATCAGTTGCACTGCTCTCAAATGTCACGTCCTTCCAGGGATTCACGTGCAAGTAGGGCGCATAACAAGCCTGAAAATAACCCTTTCCGTCGGTTGTGATATAGGTTTGCCACAATGTGCCTACCGGGCGGTTGTACCATGCCTTGACGTTAGCCTTGGGGGCAACCTTGAGTTGAGCCTTGGCCTCGTCGGCAGTGAGGCGATGCAGGGTCTCGGTACCGACAACGTGCTCGGTAGCAATCTGTACGGGCATTGCAGGCGCATTTTTAGCCATGTCGCTCTTGGTCTGGGCGCTCGCCATCATCGCCAGAGCAGCTGTTGCAAGAAATAAAATTCTCTTCATATCAATAAATCTATAATGTTGATTCGTATAATAGGTTACAAAATTACATAAATGGCGGGGTATTTGCAAACAAAAGCCACACAAAATGCAAAACGCCGTTGTCACAACCTATACCTAACGGATGAGAGGATGAGAGGACGGAAGCGGCACAACCGCTTCACACAACTGCCTGACGTGGCCACTATGGAAGCGGAGGGGCTAGCGAGGAGGTGGGGTGAGTGGTTATTTTTAGGGGGTGGGGCAATAAATTGATGTGTGCGTGCGTTATAAAGAAGATATAATATGCACGCTATGAAACGTATTTTCTACATTATCATCATATCTTTGCTGGGGTCTATGGCTCTGTCGGTGACCAGCTGCAAGACTGCCAAGATGCGCGACGGCGACGAGGCATACGACCGCGGCGAATATGACGCGGCGGCTACCATCTACCGCAAGGTGTATAACAAGCTCACCGCCCGCGAGGACCGCTGGATGCGCGGTGAGGTCGCTTTCCAGCTGGGCGAGTGCTACCGCCACCTCAACCAGAGCGCACGTGCCGCTGCCGCCTATCAGAATGCCATCCGCTATGAATATGAGGATTCGATGGCTATCTTCCACCTTGCCCAGGCACTGCAGCACGACGGCAAGTACAAGGAGGCCATTGAGCAATACAAGCTCTTCCTGGAGAAGGTGCCCAATCACTGGCAGTCGCTACAGGGAATACGCGGCTGTGAGTTAGCCCCCAAGTGGAAAAAGGACGGCTCGCGTTACATCGTCAAGAATGCCAAGCTGTTCAACTCGCGCCGTGCCGACTTCTGCCCTATGTTCCTGGACGAGAAGGCTGAGCAGCTCTACTTTACATCGTCGACCGAGAAGGCCATGGGCGATACCAAGAGCGAGATCACAGGCACTAAGAAGAGCGACATATTCTTCTCTAAAAAAGATGACAAGGGCAAGTGGAGCCGTCCCGAACCCGTAGAAGGCGAGCTCAACTCGGTGGACGACGAGGGTATCACCTCGTTCAGCCCCGACGGCTCAACGATGTATCTGGCCAAGGCAATACGCAAAAACTCGCCCAGCAGCATCGACATCTACACCTCACCACGCAGTGAGGCCAAGTGGGGTGCACCCCAAAGGGTAGAAATCACCGCCGACACGCTGAGCGCCTATTGCGACCCCGCAGTGAGCACCGACGGCAACTGGCTCATCTTCTCTAGCGACATGCCCGGCGGACAGGGCGGCAAGGACCTGTGGCGCATCAACCTCAAGGACAAGCACGGCACGCTGGAGAACCTGGGCGACCAAATCAACACCCCCGGTGACGAGCGATTCCCCTATTGCCGCGACGACAGCACACTCTACTTTGCCAGCAACGGCCATCCCGGCATGGGCGGCCTGGACATCTTCTGCGCCAAGCTGCAGCCCTCGGGCAAGTGGTTCATCGAGAACATGGGGTCACCCATGAACTCGGCATACGACGACTTTGGCATCACCTTTGACAAGACCCAGACCGAAGCGGGCTTCTTCAGCAGCAACCGCAACGACGGCCGCGGATATGACCACATCTACAGCTTTGAGAAACCCGACCTGCAGATATGGATAAGCGGATATGTGCTCGACAAGGACGACGAACCCGTGCCCAATGCCGTGATACGCATCGTGGGCAACGACGGCAGCAACCAGAAGGCCGCCGGCAAGCCCGACGGGTCGTTCCGCTTTGACCTGCAGCGCGGTGTAAGCTATGTGATGCTCGCCGGTGCTAACGGCTACCTCAACGGCAAGCAGGAATTCACCAGCGACTCAGAGGAGGCCGACGCCGAGTATAACGTCAACTTTGTGCTTGCAGCCATGACCAAGCCTCAGGTGATAGAGCACATCTTCTATGACTACAACAAGGCCACACTGCGCCCCGAGAGCAAGGAAGCACTCGACGAGATGGTGCAGGTGATGAAGGATAACCCCTCGATTGTCATCGAGATGGCCGCGCACACCGACCGCGTGGGCAGCGACAAGTTCAACGAGGGCCTCTCTGACCGCCGCGCACAAGCCGTTGTCGACTATCTGGTGGAGCACGGCATCGACGCGTCGCGCCTCAAGCCTAAGGGATATGGCAAGAGCGTGCCCAAGACCGTGACCAAGCGCATCAACGCGCAGTACCCGCAGTTTGCCGAGGGCACCGTGCTGACCGAGGAGTTCATCAAGACATTGTCTAAGGAAGACCAGGAGGCTGCCGACCAGATTAACCGCCGCACCGAGTTCCAGGTCATCTCCACCACTTACCAGTATTAACCGCGCATCAGCCACACTGAGCCACGCACATCACAGGCACCCACCTAAATGCTAATAAAGGACTTCAAGAAACTGCTGGCCGAGGTCATCGACTTTGTGCGCGAGGATTTCACATGGAAGAAATATGCCTATGCCGCCGGACTCATCGTCCTGCTGGACCTGCTGCAAATCAATTTTGACTTTTACAATGCTGTCACCGCCCACTGGGTAAACGACGGCATCGCATGGCTAGCATTACCCGCCCTATACATTATTATATATTATGCCATGCTTGTCCCCACCGTGCTGCTGAGCGGCGAGGGGTGGCGACTCAGGCAGTGGCAGGTGTGGGTGTGGCCCGCAGCGCTTGCCGTGCTGCAGGGCGTGAGCCAGTATTCCATTCCCCACGAAGCGTTATGCAACAAGGCGCACCTCACAATGTATGAAATATACTTTGTGTCGTCATCGCTGGTGTTTTTTACCCGAGGATGTGTGGTGTTGCTGGGCATATGCACGTTTCGCTACATCACCGAGCGCCGCTTTGCTCTCCCCGGCCTGCAACGCAATGCCAGCTACATCAACGTGTACCTGACGGTGTTCATGATCATGTTTCCGGCGCTGGTAGTGTTTGCCGGCACACCCGACTTCTTGAGTTACTACCCCCGGTTCAAATATTGGCTGGCAACCGGAGCCTTCGGCTTGGAGACCTGGCAGCACATCGCTATCTTTGACGTATCCTACGGGATTGATTTCCTGAGCGTGGAGACACTCTATCGCGGAGCCTTCGTGCTGGGCATGCTGCGCTGGCTGGGGCCACGTTGTGTGCTCCCCATGGTGGCCTTGTATGTGTCAGTGCACATGGGCAAACCGGCCGTGGAGATGTGCACGGCGGCAATAGGCGGGTATCTGCTGGGCATACTGGCTTACCGCACCAAGCACCTGTGGGGCGGCGTAATCGTGCATGTGGCCATAGCACTTTCTATCGAGGTGCTCACCACGATGTGGCACCTGTCACTTTAATCACAACGACGAGGTCAGGAATCCTATGGCTGCATACACGGCCAACACCACCATCGTGACGAGAACCGAGCGCCACAGGCATCCCAATGCGCCCATGGGCCCGCTGTTCTTCTTTTCTTTTCTGGCCTTGTGTTTTGGGGGCGTATCGGCTGACGACTTGGAGCCGCTACCCTTGCGATGAGCCGGCGGAGTATCGGGGGCCGACTTCACGGTACGATGCTTGGGAGGCGTGCCGGCTTTCTCTGATTCCAGGCACTGCGGGCATATCACCACGCCGTTAGTCTCGGCCAGCTGGGCCGGTGTCATCTCCATGCTCCGGCCACATTTTTTACAAGTCCATATCATAGCAAAACCAGTTTCTTATCGAGCCGAATTGTATTGCAGGTTCTTGAGCAGGTTGTGGCGTATCACACCCACGATGGGATAGAAGAACGGCACGTCCTCAATCACGTCACCCTCTTCATAGCGGCCGCCCAAGAAGGCGTTGATGCCGGCGGTGAGATAGTTGCCCAGGTCATCGTTTACAACATCGCAGAAAGTCTTGAAAACATTCTTGTCGATGCCAAAGTCGTCGCGCATGTCGGTGTCGCACAGCTCTATGAAGAAGCGGTTAAACTCCTTGACGCTCTCCACGATGCACTCGCGCGTGTCGGCCTCCTTGGCAACGGCCAGCGTGAGTTCTTCCTGCGGCAGCATCGAGTAGTTGAACTTGAGAGCATTGACCTCGCGCGGTGTGTAGGCCACGGTCTCGTCGTTAGCCACCATCTTCACGCCACCACGGCAAGTAATCTGCTTGGGGCACTCAGTCTCAATCTTGATGCTGAAGCGCTCAGTGTAGCGCTGTCCATAAGCCTTCTCGATGATGAACTTGCTCAGTTCTGTCACCATGCTCGAGTTGCCCACGATGTTGAGAATCTTTGAGCCGGTGCCGCTGAAGTAGATCTGCTTGGGCATCTTGTAGCCGCGTTTCTTCATCATCATGGCGATGTAGTAGATGATGGCGGCATAGAAGTACATGAATATAATCTTGCGCTGCCCGTCGTTGCGCAGCAGCGTGTTGTAGCTGTAGAGGTTGCGGTCTATCTCACGCAGGTCGCGCAGTTCCTCCACGTTCTCTATCGAGAACAGGAAGGCGTTGATGTCCTCGCTGCGCTGCTGTGACGCAATCTTGTCGAGGATGCTGGTGAGATAGGCGATGCCGGTGCTGCGGTCGTTCTCGATGAGCTGTCTGAAGTAGCGCGAATAGTGGGCCAGCAGCGGGTTGTGCTCAGCGTCCTTGTCGACAAATGCATCGCCAAAGATGGCATTGCCAGCAAAGCGGAACGAGGATATCGCCACCGGCTCGCTGCCCATGCCGTCGGCCGTGGGCTGATAGATGACCGCATCGCTGGTGCCGCCGCCTATGTCGATCGACACATAGCTGGCGCCATCCACGTCGGGGCCTTTGTAATAGGCCGCCGGAGCCAGCGACTCGGGACAGTTGTGCAGCTTGCCCATGTCATCGCTGATGTAAGTGCGGAACAGGTCTTCCCAGGTCTCGCGCAGCTGACGCCTGCCAGCTCCGCTCATGCTCACCGGGTAGAAGTAAACCACCTCGACACGGCGCAGGTCCACGTTCTCGAGCAGAGCCTTGGCCTTGATGAGCAGCACTATCTCGCGCAGGAACTCCTTGGCTAGCTGGTTGTCGCCCATCCACTTGAGGTTAGTGGTCACATTGTATCCATCAAAGAACTTGCGCTCATACAGGAAGGGGATGTTGACGTCGTGGAACAGCTTGTTGCCACCGTCGCTGTCGACGTTGCGAGCCAGCGACGAGCGCATGGGGAAGCCATACACATTGTCGATGTCGCGCGGCAAAAATTCCACTCGCTGCACCTGCTCGGCGATATCCAGCCCGCCGGGCTTCATGAGCGACACGATGAGCGCCTGGCCCTCGCTGTAGCCCATGGTGAGGGGTTGCGATGCCTGACCCTTGACGGCCCACTCCACGTGGCTGTTGGTGGTGCCGAAGTCCACTGCAAACACCAAGTCGGTTGCCGACGGGGTATAAGGCTTCCACAGCGGCACGATGAGACCCGTCAGGGTGCCCATGTCGCTCTTTACTTCCACTTCCATGTAGTCCCACGAGCCGTCCACGTCATAGTAAGTGGTGGTGAACGGACCGCTGCAGCTGCGTGTCTTCTTGCTGACGATGAGGTTGCCGGTAGCGCCGCTGTTGTGCATGAATCGCAGCGAAGCCTTGGCGTCAGGGATCATCGAGAACAGCTGCACGGTGTAGTCGTCGTGATGGCCGGTGCGCACAAAGGGGAACACCGATGCCGACAACGTGGCTGTGGCCACGCGGCCGGTGCCACGCATCTCGTCAAACTGCCATGCCACGTCGGTTATGGGCATGTAGACGCGTGTGAGTTCTATATAACGTTTCTTGACCGGGATGCGCAGGGTCACAGTCACGCTGCCGTCGCTGTTCTCGATGATGTCGAGCACATTGAGGCCATGTGTGCGTCCGCACAGGTCGGTCGAGGTGAAATATTTGAAGTAGAGCGGCTTCACCGGCAACAGATAGCCGTTGCGGGCCACGATGTCGCGGGCCTGCAGGTTGCCGTCCAGGAAGTGGTCATCGTCAAGGGCACCATTGAGCTTCACCAGCGTGTCGTTGAGCAGGTCCACCGTAGTGAGATAGGGATACTCGATGCTGGTGGCCGGCAACTTGCGTTGCTCCACGGGCAGCCCGCCGGTAAACACCACTGTGGCGCTGTCCCAGTCCTTGTCGATGTAGCGGTAGTGCTCCACACTGCCGTTAAACCCGCTGCGCAGCACCAGGGGCAACACAGCGCCATCGGGCTGTGGCACCGTGGGCGAGATGACAAAGTCGCTGTGCGATGCCTGCTCGCGTATGTCGCGTGCACGCTTGTGATATAGATAGGCTCCCAGCACGCTCACCTGGGCGTTGCCGCTGAAGCGGTCAAAGTCGCGGTTGAGGCGTTCCATCACCACGCCCTGGTTGTCATGGCTCATGGCGTTGGGGTTAGGTATCACCTCAATGATGCGGTTATACAGCTCGGGGCGGCGGGTGCGCAGCATGGCTGCGTTGTGCATCATGTAGCTATACACCTGGCCCGCCTTCTCGCGCAGCGTGAGGTAGGCATTGAACAGCAGGAACATGTAGTAGACAAAGTCCTCGTCGCGCTCCCACAGGTGACGCACACCGGAGAACAGCGACACGCCCTGCTCCACCTTGATCTGGCTGATGGGCTCGCAGGCCGGGGCCGCCATCACTACGCTCGACGGCGATGTGCCGCCCAGCACGCGTCCTTCCCACACCAGGATGTACCAGTTTTCCAAGTCATCAAAGTTGTAGACCTTATCGGCTGCCAGAAACAGTTCCAGCGTCTCGCCGAAGAGGCGGTGCTGTCCGTTGGCCTTGAGGCGAGCCAGCTCATCCTTACGGTTCCACGTCACGATGCGCAGGTAGTCCTTGTGGTTTTCAAAGTCAAAGAGCAGCTGTGCCACGTCGAGCGCATTGCTCACCAGATGCTCATTCATCACCGCACCCTGCAGCTGAGGGTTGGCAAGGTTGTGAAAAGCTGTCTTCACAAGGTCAATCTGTGCAAAGGGGCTTGGAATAGCCGTGCGCGGATTGCTCGACAAGCCACCGTCAGGATCTTTGATCTGGGCAATGTCATCCTCACTGTAGGGTTCCACAGGAATCCAGTCGCCTCCCACATTCTTTGAAGTCTTGTTGCTATATGATAATATCTTGCTCATGTTTTTTTCTTTTTTAAAATAGCCCGGATAGCCGAGATAGCCTGAATAGTCGAGTTGAGGAATTAAACCCTTAAACGATTAAACTTTTAAACACTTAGACGATTAAACTTTTAAACCTTTAAACCTTTAAACCTTTAAACCCTTAAACCTTTAAACCTTTAAACCTTTATAAACTTTACCTCAATTAATATTCTCATAGCGCTCGTCGATGATCTTCTGGGCGGCACGGTTAAAGAGATCCATAAACTTCAGTTCCACCTCTTCAGGACCATAGGTGCTGTTTTGGCTCAAGTGGTTCATCACACTCTTGAACACCCCGTTGTCGACACTCTTGCGGCCAAAGAACGACTTGCTGGTGTTGACGTCGTGGATGGCCTTGTTCATGTCCCACTCGCCCACGTTGAACAGCTGCACGCTGCGCATGTTGTTGTACATCTCAGAGAGCCAGTCCTTGTAGCCGTTCATGAACTCCACCGACAGGGTGCGGTAGAACTGCGAGGCAAGGAAGTCGGTCTTGATGAGCGGCTTGTCAAGCGTGTAGCCCTGCCCTATCGTGTCTTTGAACCCGGTATTGAGGTGGATAAACAGCAGGTGGAACTTCACCAGCTTGTCATATATCAGGGCGCGGGTCTCAGAGCCCAATGCCTTGAAGTCCACGTCCAGGGTGTCGCGGTCGAGGGCATACTCATAGGCGCTCGAGGGCAGCGGATAGCCGTTCTCGTCGCTGAGTTGCGACGTGGGCAGGCCGGCAAACTTGAGCGGAGCCATGGCACCCACCAGCTCCACCATGTGGGCACGGTTGCGCTGGCCATGCTCGCCCGGGTCATACATATAAGGCACGCTCACCACCTGGTCGCCCAGGTAGAAGATGGTGTTGAGGTTGCTGTCGTTGGCTCCGGTGAGCGTCTCCTTGTAGTAGTAGAGTGCGCTCTGGGTCTTGACGATGAAGTCGGCCTTGTCGATGCGGTGGTCGTCGCCCAGCTCCAGATTGAAGTAAGGCAGCACGGTGAGACCGCCTATGGGCGCCTTGCGCAGCACGTCGCGGTTGTTGATGTCGAGGTTTGCCGCCTGGCGTATGTTCTTGACCATGATGGGGAAGCCCGCAGCACCTGTGCCGCCAAATATACTGCTGATGAAGAAGATGCGGTCGCCGGCGTTGAACACGTTGGCAAACGCCTTGAACTCGTCGCTGTCCTTGATCTCGTTGAGTGCCACGCTGCCTATGTTGGGCGAGCCCACAAAGCCTATGTTCATCTTGTTCTCCAGCTGCTCGTTGCTGAACAGCAGCGACGACAGCGCCTGGTTGGCCTCGTTCATGGTGTCATAGCCTATGAACTCGCGGAACTTGTTGCGCTCCACGGCACTCAGGTTGAAGATAAACGTGTCATTGAGCTGTATGCTCGAGTCACGCATTATCTCGCGCAGCGTCACGATGCGGTTAGCAAAGAAACCGTCCACGTCGGTGCGGTTGCCATACAGCTTGCTGCGTATCATGCGGTAAGCCGTGAGCAGTTGCTCGGTGCGCTTGAGGTCCTCGTTGCCCTTGTGGGGGTCGATGATGATGGGCACCAGCTCCACATTGGGCACCGGCTTGCCGTTCTCGTCGAGAGGACGCACGCCGGCTGCCGAGAGCATCAGCATTGATTTGAGCACACGCGATCCTGTGCCACCTATTGCAAAAATGAATAATCTCATATTTAATTATCGAGTTATTATCTTTTTTCTTAAAAGAAGTGTGCCTGAAAAAACCGGTGTTTCCGGATGTTCAGGGGGGTCACACAATTAGTAATCACTGCGGGAAAGGGGTGTGGCGGCAGTTGCTGCTCCACCAGCGCACAGAGTAGGACGCCACGACATAGAGCACCGCCGTCATTGCAAACAGCTGCATCACAAACTGCGCCGCCTCGCCGCCATAGTCCAGCCCGTTGTCCTTGAGCAGCACGCTGATGAGCATGTAGCACAGCACCGGTGCCACGCATGTCACCACCGCAAGCACTCCCAGCCAGTGATACCAGCGGTCAAACTTCACTGAGTTGATGCCATAGTAGTAAACGAGCGCCCCACCCCATGCCAGGCTCACGATGATGACGGCCACCATGGGATAGCAGCTCAGGTTGTAGAGCTGGTCGTTGAAGCCCTGGCTGAAATACAGCAGCTCAAAGATGTTGGCATTTTGGCTATAGCTCATCATCAAGAAGGCCAGCGTGATCACAATGCCCATTACCAGAAAAACTATTCTCTTCATATCTATAGTTGTGTATTGTATCTATTATTTAATTGCTATCTCCATTGTGAAATAGTTGTTGCCAGCGCCAAATGCCTGCTGGATGCCGCCCAGGAAGCTGCTCAGGCCCAGCGTGGTGGACGAGAATGTGGGAGCCATCACGTTAGTGTCGTCCTTGCATGTGCTCTGCTCTATCCACTCGGGGAAGTCATTGCGCAGCGACAGCTTGATATTGTCGCGCGGACCCTTGTAGTCGCCCGTGAAGGTGATGATGTGGGTCTTGCCGTCCAGGTATGACTTGTTGTTGGCCGTGAGCATATCGGGCTGTATGGGGGCAATCTCCACCTTGAAGCCGCTCAGCGACTCTACCGTGTAGTTGGCATCGTTGCACAGCACAGCCTCGGGACATCTGAGGGCACCCAGGTTAGCCGCAACGGCAAACTTGAGCACGCCGGTAGTGGCGTCGGCCTCGGCTCCGGTGAGCTCACAACGGTCGCCACGGCTCACGCGCCATCGGCCGGCGTTATCCTTCCAGTCGGGCACCACGTTCCAGTCGACCGAGCTCTCGCCCTGATTGAAGCGGTAAGTGCCGCACGAGCCCTGTACGTCCATGAACTGCTGGTAGTCCTTGCTCTGGGCCATTGCGTCCATCACCTTGGTGTCGGCTATGATGAGCAAGTAGAACGGGCGCATGCCGTTATAGTCCACGGCATTGTTGTTATAAGGGTAGTACTTGCCGTTATAGTCGCCGGTGAGCTTGTGCACGATGATGCTCTTGCCCTTGTAACGTTTAAACATATTTGTTGCCAGGCTGTTCTCCTCGTTGAGTATCTTGTCGATGCTCACGTCCTTAGTGTCGGCAGGCGAGTAGATGAGGTCACTCACCAGCACGCTCACGTTGCCGGGAGTCTGCGCCTCAAGTATTTTGTTGAAAATCTTCTGGAAGTCGGTATAGGTGGCGTTGCCCACGCCCTCGGTCGAGGCATAGATGTTGCGGTCCTGCAAGAAACTGTCCACCGTGCCCTTGTAGGGGTAGATGTCGTCGTTCACGATGTTGATCTTGGCCTTGTCGCCGGCAGGGAAATAGTTGATGAGGTCGTTCACCGCCTTCTTGAGCTGGCCGTGGCCACCCGCATCGTCATAGGGCACCATGCTGCCGCTGCGCTCAAAGTAGACGGTCAGCGAGAACGAGCTGCCGCCATAGGCCATCACGTTCCAGTGCATGGCAGGACGCAGCGATGCTCCCACCTCTTCTACCAGCTCGGCAAGTGCCTGATAGTTTATTTCTCCGTCTTGGGTCACATAGGCCGAGTACTGGTCAGGATTAGCCTTGATGATGCCGCATATCGAGTCAAACCGCTGCGCAGTGGTGTCGCGCTGCACCATAGCCTTCTTGATGGCATCTTCCAGCGCCCCGCCGCGGTGGCAAGCACACAGACAAGCCAGCACAGCCAAAATGCATATAGGAATTAGTCTTTTCATCTTTCTCAAAAAAATCGTGACATAATATTTCAATCTACAAAGATAAGGAAAAAATCACACACACGCGCCCGCACACGCAAGAAATTTCACCACAAGCACTAAAAAAGCCCAAAACCCACCCCTACCACAAGCCCTAACACACCCTCAAAACGTCCCCTCACGCCACCAGCCACTCCCCCACGTCGCCCCCCCCTGTGGCAAGCGGTTTCGCCGCTTGCACACCCTCCCTGCTTGCCATCCACCGCTCCCTTGTACCCCCTCTCCATCCACACGGCACTTACAATTTTAACTTCTTATTTATGAAAATCTTGTAATATTTTTTATTTAATATTGTGCAGTTCAATAAAAAATTTATAACTTTGCGGTGCATAAAGTGCGCCGTGGTGGTGCATAAATATGCTAAAACCGTTAACTATCAAACAGACAACTAAATAACTATTATTTATTAATCAACAAAACAAAACATGAAGAAATTTTTCCTTTCTTTTGCATTTGCAGTTTTAGCTATTGCTTCTGCATTTGCAGGTAACGAGACTCTTCAGGTCGCAACAACTGCATTCTGGGGCATTGAAACTGCTCCCGAATCAGGTAAGGGTGTGGATCTGACTTCTGCCGAAGAACCCACATTGCTGAAAACTCAGGGTGACGTTACTCTCTCGCTTGACAAAGCAAGCGCAACAACCAATTTCCGTCTGTGGAACCAGAGTGGTACCCTTCAGTTCCGCACTTACAAGAACAGCACTATGACAATTGAAGCTGGTGGCGAGAACATCACTGCTATCAATATCGTAGGTACCGGTTTTGCAACTTCTTTCACTGCTAATGCAGGCGAACTTACAAGTTCGGCTTCTGAGGCTAACTGGACAGGTTCAGCAACTTCGGTTGTGATCACTACTGCTGTTAACGCCAAGATTTTCAGTATCGAGGTTGTTTATGGCGGCAGCGCTCCCGTCGTTACTGTAGCTACTCCCGTCATCAGCGGTACTACCCCCTTCGACGACGAGACTGAGGTATCTATCAGCTGCGAGACTACAGGTGCAAGCATCTACTACACTCTCGACGGTTCTACTCCCAGCAACCAGAGCACTCAGTACACTGGCGCTTTCGACATCAACGCAACTACTACCGTTAAGGCTATCGCTTACAAGGACAACACTGCAAGCTCTGTTGCTTCTAAGGAGTTCGTTAAGAACGAGCCCGCTCCCGCTAAGATTGAGGTTGCTACTGTAGCTGCTCTCAACGCTCTCGAGGACAACACCGAGTTTGTTTACATCAGCACAATGACCGTTTCTGGCCAGACTGGCAAGTACCTCTACGCTCAGGACGCTACCGCTGGTACTCTCATCTACGGCACTGCTCCCGTTTATGCTAAGGGTGCTGTGATTCCCGCTGGCTGGAGTGGCAAGAAGGTCACTTACAATGGCGCTCCCGAGGTTACCAACATGACCGACATGGCCGAGGCTACCGAGACTGCCGAGCTCGTTGCTAAGGAAATGACTGTTACCGAGGCTGCTGACATGGCTAACTTCTCAGTGTATGGCGTTATCAAGAACGTGACTGTTAACACAACCGACAAGAAGTTCGTTGCTGAGGACGGTTCAGAGATCGCTTACTACGATCGTTTCAAAGTTACCTTCCCCGAGGTTGTTGAGGACAAGAAGTTTGACGTAACCATGATCGTTGGTTACTACAATGCTCCCCAGGTATTCCCCGTTGCATTTGAAGAGGTAGTTGAGCCCGAGGCTCCCAAGTACAGCCTTGTAGGTTACATCAACGGTGCTGACTATGGTTGCGAGGGCGACTATGAGAACCCCGGCCAGTATGTATTCGACGAGGATGGCAAGTGCACTGTTAACTTCAACGAGACTTCTTATGTATTCGTTAAACTGACTGACAACAGCAAGTGGTTCCTCTCTGAGGCATACGTTCCCCAGGCAGAGGCATTCATCGGCGAAACAGCAACTACAACCGCTACAATGGTTAACGGTGCAAACTTCGGCGAGAAGATGCAGGTTCCCGCAGGCGAGGTTGAGATTTCTCTCACTGTAACTGACGAGAACACAGTTGTTCTTACTTATTCACTCCCCGGCACTAAGGAGCCCGAGAAGGAAACTGAATACTACGTAGCTGGTAACTTCAACAACTGGGCTGCTGACGGCGCTAAGATGACTAAGAACGAAAACGGCATCTGGGAATATGCATTCCAGGTAGAGGCTGGTAGCTATGCGTTCAAGGTAACCGACGGTACTTGGAACCACAGCTGGCCCGCAAGCGACTACGCATTCAGCGCTAACGCAACTAGCGACGTTCTCATCACCTTCAACGAGGAGACTCAGGAAGTTAACGCTGTTGTAACTCCCATCGTTGTTCCCGATCCCGAAATCAGCTTCACAGTTGAAGGTGACTATGACGAGGATCAGGAAGCTTATGTAGGCTCAGCAACTGTTAAGGTTGTAGTTGAGAACATGCCCGAGGGTGGCAAGGTTCAGTACCGTGTTGACCTGCGCGACGAGCAGATGGTTGCTCCCGCCGAGGAAGAAGATCTCGAATGGACCGACTATACTGAAGCAGGCGTTGTTCTGACTCAGAGTGCTATCGTTACCGTTCGCGTTCTCGACGCAGCTGGCGAGGAACTCGCAAGCAACGAGGTTGAGGTAACTGTTGTTAGCAAGTCAACAGGCATCAACGACATCAACGTTAACAGCGCTAAGGTTGTTAAGATGATCGAGAACGGTGAGGTAATCATCGTTAAGGACGGCGTTAAGTACAACGTAATGGGCCAGAAGAAGTAAAAATTTCAAGAACGGACTTCGTCCAATAAAACATTAAGACAGGCCTCCCGCGACTGTGATGTCGCGGGAGGTCTCTTTTTTTAACCCAAAAACGCTACAATAGGGACAGTCCTAGGCTGTCAAGTTTGTTTGGAAATGATGTCCCAAAAATCACAT
>JAKSLZ010000006.1 GCA_024400935.1 Muribaculaceae bacterium
CCTGGATGTAGTGGTCGGCAGTAGCAACGAGGTAGTCGCTTGCGGGGTTGGGACCCACGCTCACACCAGTCAGTGCAAGGTTGTCGATACCGGTGTACTCACCACGCTTAACGTTGATGTCGTCAATGAGGAGCGTGCCGCTCTTGCCCATCACGTTATTCTTGTCGTAAGTAACCTTGAAGCCCTTGAGCACATAGTCGGCCTTGGGCAGAGCCAGGTTAACAGCAACATTGCGCCAGCCGTGGAAGTCGAGCTTGCCCATGGGAACCTCTACAGCAACGCCGGGAGCCATTGCTGCGTCACCAGTGGCAACGGGCTCGAGAACAGCGGCAATCTCATTGCAGCTGAGGTCGCCCCACAGTTCAACGAGGAGGCTGTCGCAACCAGCAACCTTAGTCTCGGGTACTTCGGCAAAGTTCAGGTCAATCTCCTGGTCATCCATGTCGCCAAATGCATACTTGCACTGCAGTGACTTGCTGCCCTGGATCTTGGTTGTAGACGCTGTGAGCGCAGCCGATGAGAAGATGCCGTCAACTGTCATCACGTCGGCAGTCTCGATGGCCTTAACCAACTCAACATCCTTAGGCTGAACAGCTGCGTCAACAGCCTTGAACTTGTAGCTCAGGGGAGCTGCCAGGTGGATGCCCACGGTGTCGGCAACCTCGCGGTCGATGTTGAGGGTGTATTCCTCGCCCACGTTGAGCGAACCGCTCAGCGGGATGCGGATGTAACCATAAGCGTCGCCCTTCTTGTTGTTCTTGAGGCTGCGCTTGTTGATGCCCACCTCGTTACCGTCCTTGTCGAGGACGTGGAAATAGGTGTAGAGGTTGAGCGACTTGAGCAGCGAGTCGGCACGGAGCTCTACGTTCACGCTCTGGTAGTGCACAGGATCGCCCTCCTTGGGGAAGATAGCGATGGGCTCCAGGTGGTTGCGGCTACCGGTCTTGAACTTGAAGGTGAAGTCCTTATCCATCTCGGTGCCACCGCCATGCTGAGCGCTCTTCTTGAGAGTTACAGTGTACTCGGTGTCAGTTGCATAGGCATCGTTGGGGGTGAAGATCATGCGGTAGTTGGTGTCTTCCCAAGTGAACTTGCCGTCAACGGCGGGAGTGATGGTGAAAGCAGCCTCGGTCGAGGGCACGTCCATATCCCAGTTGAAGTTGAGCACGATGGGCTCGTTGCACAGCACGGGAGCGTCGCCGTCGTTCCACACGGGGCTGTAGTTAACAACCTCGGGGGCAGTGTTGCGCACGCGCTTGAGGCTGAAGTTGCAGTATGTAACGTCGGGAGCACCCACCTCTACGGTCTGCGAAGCACTGAAGTGCTCAGCGTCGCTCACCTCGATGGTGTAAGTGCCGGGAGTGACATACTTGAAGGTATAGATACCGTTCAGGTCCTTGTCGGTGACATAGCGGTCAACCTCGGTGCCACTGGCGTCGATGAGGCGCACTGTAGCGTTGCACACGGGCTCGTAAACGTCAACGCCGTGCATCACCAGGATGCCTGAGCGCAGAATGCGGTCGTCGCGCAGACAGCCAGAGACAACGCCTGTGGGGAGACCCTCACGACCAAAGTACTTGTCGGTGGCGAGCGACACGTTGTAACCCTCGATCCAGCAGTAGCCGTCGTTCATGAGACGCAGTGCCTCGGGGATGTAGTCGTGGAATGAGCCTTCCTGGAGCATTGACACGGCATTGTTGCCACGCAGCACGCCCAGACCCTGGTTGCCCCAGTCGGGATAGAATGTCCAGTCACCGTAGATTGCGTAGTTAGAGGTCCACACAGTGCTCTTGTTGGCATACAGGAACGGCTGCAGGATAGCAGTGAGCTCGTCGCTGTGCTGAATGATGGGCTGCCCTGTGTAACCACGGTAGAGACCCAGCGGGAAGTTGATGCGATAGCCCTCGCCTGCACCTGTAGCGTTGCTGTGCAGCGAGAAGAACACGTCGGCGCTGAAGCTGTTGCTCAGCGACACGATGGTAGACAGATTAAGGTCGTTCTCTTCCTCGTTGCGGATGCGTGAGATGCCTGTGGTGTAGCCTTTCTTCTTGAGAAGCTCCTGAAGAGCGAAGCCCTTCTTGAGACTGGCGTTTGACTCCCAGAAACCTGCGGTATCGCCTGCCACATAGCCGGGAACCACAACGTTGCGGTCGTTAGAAGTATGGCCGCCGTGGCCGGGGTTGATATATACGCGCGGACGCACCTGTGCGCTTGCGCTAATTCCTAATACTGCAGCAAGCAGCACGAGAATTGATGTAGTTTTTTTCATTTTCATAGCTGTTGCAGTTTTAGTTATTCAGTAATGTTGATTTTCATCATGTATAGCATGCCGTCGATCGACGAGTACACCACCTTGCCGGCAGCGGCTGTGGGCTGCATCGACATTGAGGTGGGCTTGGTGAGCTCGTGCTTGAACGAGCCGTCGGCCTTGAAGAGCATGATTTGTGACGATGTGAACTGGTGTCCGTCATCCTTAGTGTTCTGGGCCACGATATAGTCGTTGTTGAGCCATGAGGGCATCTCATAGTTGCCCAGCATAGCCAGCACCTTGCCGTTGAGGTCCATCACCACGATGCCCTTGCCGGCAGCGAAGAATGCCACGCGCTGACCATCGGGTGAGAGCGAAGCCCACAGGTAACCTGCCCACGACTCCACAGGAGAGAACGAGCGGTCCTTGCCGTTAACGGTCACATGCACGGTTGAGCCCTCGGTGTAAACACCTGTGCCCATCTGCTTGCCTGTAGAGAAGTTGCTCGACTGAGCCTTGAGAGCGGCACCGCGCTGAGCAGTCATCATCAGCACAGGACCGTGCTGAGCCTCGAGCACAACATCGCTCTTCTTAGTTGCCATGTCATACTTGTGACCGGTGCGATAGATGAGACGGTCCTCGCCACGCTCGGCAGTCACATAGTAGACATTGCCGTCGCCGCCGAAGAAGGCGTCCTGACCCACGCCGGCAGCATCGCTGATGCGCTCTGACACGTTGTCCTTAAAGTCATAGAGCTTGAGACCCGGTGTCATGATAGTGGAATAGAGCAGCTTAGAGCCGTCGGCATTGAGAACGGGATAATAAGCCGGTCCCTCAGTGCCCTTCATGAGCTGCACATGCTCCACCACAGTCACCTGCTGTGCACTAGCCACAAGGGCTGCACAGCCCACGAGTGAAAGTAGAGTTTTTCTCATATTAATGGTTATTTAGTGGTTATTGTATTATCAACTCACAAAGTTAGCAATAACCATCCAATTTTCCAAAACGTTTTAAAGTTTTATTCAAACCAACCCGTCGTACAACGGGCAACAATGGTAATACCTCGCGCAGAACTCGCAGACAACGCCGATAAAAGCGGGATAATATTAGGTGGTGAAATACTTTCTTCTGATTTTGAGAAATTTCTTCCAGTTATTCCGCGAGTTCTGCGCGAGATAATCCCTTTGCAGAATAGTTACCACCGGGTGTAACTATACACCAATGGGTTCCAATGGGCAAAACCAGGCTTAAAACTTACAGAAATTTAAAGAAATTAAAATTAAAATTCGTGTCTTTTATGTTCTTTTAGTCTGAATAAGAATACGAAGTAAAAAAATTTCTTCAAATTTCTTTTAATTTCTGTCAGTTAGAGCGAGATTTGCACGAGATAGTCCTATTGCTGAATAGTTACCACCGGGTGATTATATGTTAAATTATATTAAATTCAAGACAATAGTGTAATATCACGCAGTTTTCAGTATTATATAGACGTGAAGCAGATAGACGAACATAACATAGTAGCAATGGTAGAGGCCTCAGACGTGAAGGGTGCTCTGTCAGCAATCTATTCCCTCTATGCCCGCTATCTCTTCGCCATCGCCCAGCGATATGTTGCCGACGACAACAAGGTGAACGATGTGCTGCAGGATTCCTTTGTGAAGGTCTACGGTTCGATTAACGGCTTCAAGTGGAACGGTAACGGTTCACTCAAGGCGTGGCTCAAGCGCATCGTTGTCAACGAAGCACTTCAGGTAATCCGTAGCGAGGCTCGCCATGGCACACAACCTCTCGACGACAACATTGATGTGACCGACGATGATGCTGCATTAATCGACAAGGTAGATACCGATGTGCTGATGCAATCCATTAGACAGCTGCATGCTGACTACCGAAGTGTGTTCAACCTCTATGTGCTGGACGGTTATAGCCACAAGGAGATAGCGCAGCAACTGGGCATCACCACCACAGCATCGGCGGTGAAGCTGCTGAGAGCAAAAAAGATATTGAAAAAGCAATTACTTAATTATATTGAACGTCATGAATAGCATTAATCATGATAAATTTGAGCAACGATTGATCGACCGCTTGCAGGACCACGAGGTCACGCCTCCAGTCGATTTGTGGCAAGCCATTGAGGCCAAAGTAGCCAATGTGCCCTCTGCCCCATCCCGCCGCAAGCATTCACGCGCAGTGTGGTGGTTTGCCGCTGCAACAGCTGCTGCCGCATGCGTGGCACTATATCTCACGCTCTGGCAGCCGCAACAGGAGATACAGCCTGTGCAACCCGCTACTGTCGCTCAAGCTCCCAGGCAACCTGAGCAGAAGACCACAGCACAGCAACACGAGCAACCCTCACAACCCGCTACTGTTGCCCAAGCACCTGAACAACCTAAGCAGGAAACCGCTGCACAACAACAGCAACCGCAACAGCTGCAGCTTGCGCAGCGACACATAAAGGAAACCAAGTCTACCGCACCACGCCTCACAGCAAGCACTCATGCACCGGCAACTGTGCCTGCAGTCACCGAGCCACACGACACTGCCGTAGCCACAACGGCAGTGGTAGATCCAGCAGAAAACACTGCAATACTCGCACAGGAAACCTCCACAAGTAAGGGCACTACTGTGGTGGAGGCAAAACAAAGACAAGCGCCCATGGGACTGGAGTTGGCGGAGGAAATAATCACCCCGTCGGCACGATGGTCCGCCACAATATATGCTTCGGGCTCTACAGTGTCAGGAACCAACGTAGACTATACCTACAAGGGCTTTAGTCCCCATCCCACTTTCATGGCACCAGCATCAAGTGGCGAAGTAGTCTATGGTGAACCTCGCAGGAAAGTGCTTCACTGCAAGGTGCCCATCCATGTAGGTGCTCTGGCACGCTACCACATCACCCCACGGTGGAGCGTAGAGGCAGGCATTGCCTTTACACATCAAGAGGCTACTATCACCACCACACTCAACGATGTGGTCGAGAACTATGAGCAAACGATGCGCTATGTGGGTGTGCCAGTGGGAGTATCTTACACGATATTTAACAAAGAGCGATTCAAACTCTATGCCGCCGCACGCGGCTCGGTAGAGAAATGTGTTCAATCAAGCACTACCCGACCCTACACCAGCACCGACAATCCCATGCTCTACAGCATGAGCCTGGCACCGGGTATGCAAGTCAACATCACCCGCAACCTGGGTATCTTCTTAGAGCCTAGCCTCAGTTACAACATCAGTGGCAAGTCGGTGATGCCCACTCGATATGACGATATGCCGTGGGACTTCGACCTGCGCATGGGAATTACATGGACAATCAACCCAAAAAAATGATATAATTATGATCAAGAAAACATTAATCGCACTGCTTCCTGTATTTATGGCATTGATTGCAATGTCATGTGGCGATGAGACCATTCCTGAAGGAGGTAATCCCGAACCTTACCCAAACTGTGGATACGAAACTGTTTATTGCACAATCACAGGCAACGCAACCAATGGATATGTGCTAATTGGTGACAGGAAATCCAAATATTATCAATATATTGTCTATCTCGCCAAAGGTACCAATCTGGGCAAACTCACCGAGAATGGCAATGACCGCGCAATCATTTACTTTAGATATGACGTTTTCTCGCGGGAACAGATGACTGATGGCACAATTGTCTATCATGATGCCGAGTTTTTAAGTGGCGAGAAGTTACCTGTCTCCAATATAGTCACTATGCAGCAAGCTCAGGATGCCGGCATGTTTATGCCCGACAGTTGTGTTGAAATAGATTCCACTAAAGACATCGACATCTGGGGCTATGGGCAGTATATTACTGTAAAAGGGACCTATCTGGCAGCCGCAAACAAAACACTTCACGGCACTATATTGCGCACGCTCAGCATCAACTTGGTGTGGGACGAAGAAAACTCAACCGACAATACACTTGCGGTGAGGCTCATCTATAATCGTCACCCTTACTTCGGGTATGACCAACTGGAACCCAGATCATCCAATAACACATTCCTGCTCACGCCACTCAGCGACTGGCTAAACAACCACGACATAACATCCATCGAGTTGCGCAGCTCTGATAGAGTGGTAAGAAAATATAGCTATTTTAACAAGTAAAAAATCACAAAAATGAAAAAATATTCAATTATCCTCGCATCTATAGCCATTGCAATGTGCTCATGCAACAACAACGATGACGACGTGGTAAAGTATCAAGACCAACCGGGCAAACTCCTGTGGGCCGATGGTAACTATGTTGAAGCTGTAACACAAATTGACCACGACGTCATTGTCGAGATGCTCACCTCTCACTCTTGGGAATACAATAACAAAAGCTACTTCTACTTCGATAAATACAACCTGCGGTATCCCGGCAAAGACGACAAATATATTAACTATCGCTGGTACAGGCTATTTACTGCCGATGGCAAATGCTTCTCACTTGCTCATGATATAACTCTTGATGATCATGAGGGGGCTGTTGAACAGACCTACACACTCGAGGGGAATGTGCTCACAATCTATAACATCCCTGAACCCTTGTGGAGCAGTACTCTGCGTCCTCCTGTTGATTCAAAATTTGAAATAGTGGGATATTCGCCCGACAAGAATACCCTCTTCCTCGATGTCATCCCCCTCAATGATTACGGGTGTCCCCAAGGATTTGACAAAGCAACCGTCAAACGTCGCTACTGCTGGGGAGAGCTCCCGACAACCAACTAAAACTTACAACCTATTAACAAGACACATTTATGATTATGAAAAAGGTAATATTTACATTAGCCGTGATGTTCATCGTGATGATGACATTGGCTTCATGCAGCAATGACGAACCCGTTTTAAAGCAAAGCGAGTTGCTTAGCGAAAAGACATTTGGCAATGGTGGCGACAGGTTGAGTTTTGAATATGACGCCAACGGAAAACTAACTGGCTATACTTTTACTCCGAATGGCGGCAGTGTCTTTAAGGCGATCCTTACAGAGAAAGATGGTGTAATCTATCAGAACGCATACCCATTCTTATATATAAAAGATGGCCTTGCCACAAAAATGACTTACATGACACAAGGCGTATCTGGAATTACAGAATATTCGTATGAATTCGGTTATAATAAAGGTTACCTTGTGGGTATAACCATGAGCAGTTCTAAAGATTTCCCGTCGACTCGTGAGTACACACTGGAATATGACCGAAATCACAACTTGACATGCGTTAAGCAAGGTGCGCATGAGTGGAAATATACCTATGGAAGCTTGAAGAACAGGAATTATTATTTCTTAGATAACTTCCCCGTGTTCTTTGATGTAGCATGGCAAATGGGCTTGCTGGGCAAGTGCACAAGGAATTTGCCCGAATCCATGGAAATGAGTACTGGAGCGAGCACCTATAACTTTGAGTACACAATAGACGAGGAAGGATATGTAACCAATGTCAAGGAGACACAAGGAAATCTGCCCCCTGCAAGTTACATTTACAAACCGGTTATTAAGTAATAAGGCATTAGCACGAGAATCGTTCCCAGCATATTTCGACCGAAACGACGTGTAGCGGTGGCAGGGATGATCCGATGGTTATTATACTAAAAAATTGCATTTATAAATAGTTATAGATCCAGGCCGAATTGAATAAGTTATAAAAATTAGTAGAGTTAGGAAAATTAGGAGGGTTAGGAGTGTCAATAGTTCCTAACCCTCCTAACCCTCCTAATTCTCCTAACCTTCCTAATTCTCCTAATTAGTCCTAATCCTCCTAACAATCCCACCCCACTCCCAATAAATCACCTCCTACCACGCGACTTCAATCGTGCTTGAAGCATCTGCTCGCTAATGCCGCCATTCTCTAGGAAATTGGCTTGCAAACGCCTGAGCAGCCCCTCAAGCATAGCATCGGCCTGATGTATTAGCGTGATTGCGATGTTACATATCGCTGTATCGTTGCGTTGAGGTATCTGTTTCATGTAGAACTCGGTGTCATTGTGGGCGGCGCACACTTGAGCACACTTTACTGCCTTGGGATTGTCGCCGTTCCAGCGTTCAAGGCCGCGGGTACGCAGGTAGTCCTCATAGTCTTGGAGCAATTCCTGAAGGCTCGACTTGGCCACTCCCACTAGTTTGACCGCCATCTTAGAAGAAACCAGCTCATCGGCCATACCCTCAGCGATGTTTTGTTTACCGCTGCGAGCCGCCTGCACCATCTGGTCCACCGTGCGGTCCCCATAATGCTTCAAGTAATTGTGCGCAAAGTAATAAGTGATGTCATAGATGCACTCAGCCTTTTTAAACACCTTCAGGTTGCGATACTGCCCCTTCCTCTCAAAATCAAGAAATCCTTCCATACCTCCTAAAATTCCTAATTTTCCTAATAATCCTCATTTTCCTAACACTCACCACCATCACTGCAGCAGCAGGTCCAGGAACAGCTTGACGCGGGCCAGGTATTCGCGCGCATAGGTAATCATCGACAGCTTGCCGTGGGGCGACCGGGCATTGTAGCCCTGCACCCGCTCTACCTCCACGCCCTTCATGTGGCGAGCAAGATACACAGCTCGCTCGTTGTGGAACTTCTGCGAGATGATGATGAATGACTTGATGCCAAACTTATTCACGGTATTATCGATTGAGGCCTGAGTGCGGAATCCCTTGCCGTCGAGCTTGATGATGCCGATGGGCACACCACGCGCCACCAGCGAGTTGCGCATGGCGATGGCCTCGTTGATGCCATCCAGACTGTGCTCGTCGCCGCTCACCAGCACCGAGTCAATTTTGCCGGCTTTGTAGAGCTTGGCCACAGCTTCGATGCGGTACTTGTAGAAATAGTTCACACGGCCTGTGTAACGGCTCTTGGGAGGAGTGCCCAGCAGCATGCCCCACGTCTCGTGCTTTATGTCGTCAACATTGTCGTGAACAGCGTCGCTGGTCGACCACACCACGATGTAATTGCACACGAGCACCAGCAGCACCACGGCAATGATGCCGCCCAATAGAATCTTTAGTATCATCTTTTTCATAACATATAATAAAAATTCCAGGTCCAATAATAATATCAGACCTGGAATATATCAGTAAACTTCAGTTTTAAATCTGTGAGAAGATATTTGCAATGGCTGCAGTGTACTCAGTGAGGCTTGTGTAGATGCAGCTAGCAAGACCTATGAGGATGATGCCAAGTGCACACACGATCATCGCAGCACGCTCGCCACATGAGCTCTTGAGTGTGGGGATAGCGCAGTCGTCCTGACGGATGAACATTGCCTTAACCACGAGCAGATAGTAGTAAAGCGAGATGATAGTGTTTACAAGCGCGATGAGGACGAGCACATATACTGCTACGCTGCCAGTCTTGCAGGCACCCACAAAGATGAAGAACTTGCTGAAGAATCCTGCAAAGGGAGGAATACCACCCAGAGAGAACATCGCAAGCATCATGGTGAATGAGAGCCAGGGATTGGTCTTGAACAGGCCGTTGTAGTCGTCGGTTGTAGTCTTGCCAGTTTGACGCTCGATAGCAGCGATAACGCCAAATGCAGCAAGGTTAGAGAAGACGTAAACGAGCACATAGTACATCATAGACGCCATACCCAGCGTGTTAGCAGCAATCACACCCAGCATGATGTAGCCGGCCTGTGAGATTGAAGAGAATGCCAGGAAGCGCTTGAGGTTGTGCTGGCGCATTGCAAAGAGGTTACCGATGGTGATGGTGAGGATGATCACAGCATAGAGCATCCACTCCCATGCAGTGCTATAGGCAGCACCGAACACCTGAGCCATGATTACCAGGAACGAGAACGCAGCAGCGCCCTTGCTGATAACTGACAGGTAAGCGGTGACAGCGGTGGGAGCACCCTGATATACGTCGGCAGTCCACTGATGGAAGGGAACAAGCGACAGCTTGAAACCTACACCTGCAATGACAAATGCAAGGGCAACCACGAGAAGGGTGCTCTTTTGACCGATGATCATCGTAGCGATGTCATTGTAGTAGAGTGTACCGGCAATACCATATACAAATGAGATACCAAGCAGGAAGATGGCACTTGAGAAGATTGCGGTGAACACATACTTGGCTGCAGCCTCGTGGCTCTCATAACGCTTCTTCTCAAACGCTGCAAGACATGCGATGGGAAGCGAAGCGGTCTCGAGACCGATGACAAACAGCAGGAAGTGACGGGCCGAAATCATCAGGAACATACCGAACAGTGTGAGCAGCAGCAGCTCGTAGAACTCGCCGCGACGCACTCTCATGAACTCCTCGTTGGTCCACTTAGCGGCCTGCATGAGCACGATGAGCATACCCACGTTGAGGATGTTCTTCATTGCCCAGGTTGCCTGGTTAGTTTCAATCATGCCAGCAAATGCACTACCCACTTCACAGGGTACGAAGCATATTGCTGTATATATCGCAAACAACACTGTTGTGAACACGGGAAGTGCTCGCTGACTGCGCTGTGGCATAAAAGTGTCGTAGATAAACACTAGCAAGAACACGAGCAGCAGCCCTACCTCTTGCGGCATCAATAAAAATTGAGAATAATCCATATCTGTATTATCGAGTTTTTTCTAATTCAACACTTTTTTTAATTACATTGCATTCTTGAGTGCATCAACAACGGGCAAGAAGCTGTCGGTGATGATGTTTACAAAGAAGTTGGGGAAGCAACCGATGATTGCCACGCACACGATGAGCACTGCTGTGGCAACGCGCTCGTCCCAACTAGCGTCGGTGAGCTCGCGGTGATGCTCGTTCTGAACGGCACCAAAGAGCAGCTTACCCACAACACGCAAGATGTAGACTGCGGTGATAACGATTGAGCTTGCACCTGCGATGGTGAACACGCGGTGGAACATGTCGGGATGCTCAAACGAACCGAAGAAGATAGTCATCTCGGCCACGAAACCACTGAGACCCGGCAGACCCAGAGAAGCAAGACCTGCAATCACATAACCAACGCCCAGGTAAGGCATAATCTGCATCATACCGCCCATCTCGCGGATGTCGCGAGTGTGAGTGCGGCCGTAGATCATACCGATGAGGGCGAAGAACAACGCTGTCATGAGACCGTGTGAGAGCATCTGGAGCACAGCACCGGTCATTGCTGTCTGGTTAAACATGAGGATGGCGAAGAGCACCATACCGCAGTGGCTAACCGATGAGTAAGCGTTGATATACTTGAGGTCGGTCTGTACACATGCACTGAAGGCACCATAAACGATGCTGATGCCGGTGAGTGTAAGGAATACCGGACCTATCACATTAGCTGCATAAGGCATCAGGTAGATGGCGATGCGGAAGCAACCATAACCACCAAGCTTCATGAGCACACCGGCGTGGAGCATTGACACCGCTGTGGGAGCCGATGCGTGACCGTCGGGAGACCATGTGTGGAAGGGGAACATAGCACCCAGAACACCGAAACCTACAAAGGCCATGGGGAACAGATACAGCTGCCAGCTTTGGGGCACTGCATTGTTCTTAGCAATCTCAAGGATATTCATGGTGTAGTTGCCGTCGGCAGCTGAGTGGAAGTAGATGCCTATGAGGGCAAGCATCAGGAATGCCGAGCCACCCATGAGCATGAGAGTGAGCTTCATTGCACTGTAGTTCTTGTTGCCGCTACCCCAGATGCCGATGAGCAGATACATGGGGATAAGAGCAACCTCATAGAACATGAACATGGTGAACAGGTCAATCGAGATGAAGAAACCAAATACACCTGTTGAGAGGAGGAAGAACCACAGGAAGAACTGTTTGGGAAGCGGATTGATCTTCCATGACGCAAACACACCGGTCAAGACGATGAAGGCCGAGAGAAGAATCATCACTACCGATACACCGTCAACACCCAGAGCGAGCTTGATGTTGAGAGGCGCATACCACATGTAGTCGCTGCGCAGAATCATTTCGCTAGTGTCACCAGCGCCACGAGCATCAAGGAACAGCTTTACCAGATAGAGTGCCAGAGCAACCAGCACGCTTGCACCGGTAACGGCAACGGCTCTGATAGCCTTGATACCTTTATTATTGCACAGTGCCAAGCCACCCAATGTGAGGAGGGGCACTATGGCGAAGTAAATCAATATATTGTCAAATATCATAATTGTCAAGATTATTTAGCCGTTGAACATTACATTAACACACACACCATACCTACAACTGCGATGGCAAGTGCGCCAATCAGGTAGAGATATACATAACCTTGAATGCTACCACTCTGCAGGCGACGGATGCCATAAGCTGCCTGGCTTGTAGCGTCGGCCATGAGGTTCATGAAACCGTCGATGAACTTGCGGTCAAACCATGCAATGGGCACACATATTGCCTTGAAGATAACCTTGTGAGTGATGAACTGATAGAGCTCGTCCATGTAGAAGCGGTGATAAGCAGCTTCCCACAGGCCGCTGAAGGCATTCTTCATCTTGCTGGGCAGTGCATTCTCCTTGAAGTACATCACAAATGCGAGTGCGATACCCACACATGCAATACCCACACTTGAACCGGCTACGGTCCAGTTGAGCTGAGTGTGCAGTTCCTTGCCGTCCCAAGTAACGAGATCGTGCATGGGAACGAAACCAGCCACTACCGATACCACCGACAGGATGATGAGGGGCAGTGTCATTGTCCACACCTGGTCAGCAGGCTTGTGCTCAGTGTGCACCTTGTGCTCTTTCCAGTGGAAGATGAGGAAGTAGATGCGGAACATGTAGAATGCAGTCATACCAGCTACTGCCGACATCCACAGACCCCAACCCAGGCCCTTCTCGTAGCAAGCCACGAGAATCTCATCCTTAGACCAGAAACCTGCAAAGGGAGGAATACCGGCGATGGCGAGACAGCCAATGAGGAATGCGATGCTGGTGATGGGCATGTACTTGTGCAGACCGTGCATGTCGCTGTTCTCGTTGCTGTGAACTGCGTGGATGATAGCACCGGCGCAGAGGAACAGCAGAGCCTTGAACATTGCGTGAGTGAACAAGTGGAACATTGAAGCCATGTAACCAAGGCCGTAACCACCGTGAATCTCGATGAGGGCACCGTTAGCCGAGCTAACAGCGAGTGAAGTCATCATGAATGCAATCTGAGAGATGGTAGAGAACGCAAGCGCGCGCTTGATGTCGCTCTGCACACAGGCGATTGCTGCTGCATAGAATGCTGTGAAAGCACCCACAACGCAGATAATCTCCATAGCACCCTGCTCTATGACGTAGAGGGGGAACAGACGAGCCACCAGGAACACACCGGCAACAACCATGGTTGCAGCGTGGATGAGGGCCGACACGGGAGTGGGACCTTCCATAGCGTCGGGAAGCCAGATGTGCAGGGGATACATCGCACTCTTACCGGCACCACCGATGAAGATGAAGGTGAGCGCCCAAGCCATTACCGAGCAACCCATGAAGGTTGCGCCGCCAGCCATGCTGATTGCACTCTGTGCAGCTTCCTGGCTGTCGCAAATGCCAGTCAGGCCATTCTGGCCGAAGAAGTCGAATGACTTAGTGTAGTAACCCAGAATCATGATACCCAGCAGGAAGAACAAGTCGGCCAGACGGGTAACGATGAACGCCTTCTTAGAAGCGTGGATAGCTGCGGGAGAATGATAGTAGAAACCGATGAGAAGGTAAGAAGAAACACCCACCATCTCAAAGAATACAAAGATTTGGAACAAGTTAGTGGCAACTACCAGACCGAGCATTGAGAAGGTAAACAGAGCCAGGTCAGCATAGAAACGCTGGAAACCCTTCTCGGGATTGCCGTGGTGGTCGCTCATATAGCCCAAGCTATACAGATGCACCATAAACGAGATGGTGGTGATTACCACCAGCATCATTGCCGCAATGGGATCGATGGCGATACCCATGCGCACTACATAGTCCTTAGCAAACGACAGCCAGTCGGGATTCCATACAATCACCGCCTTGCGCACGCCGTCAACGATATAGGACGAGTCAAAGAAATAAGTAAGCGCAACGCCATAGGCAATCACGGTAGTAACGCCCATTGCGATCACACCCAGCACACCAGTGAGCTTGCGGCCCATCTTCACGCCTGCCAGTCCCAGAAACAGGAACATGAGCAAGGGTATTGCAATAACTGCTATTGAAAAACTTAGTGGCATAGTCTATTAAAATTTCAGCTTTGTGATTTCATTGATGTCCACATTCTTAACGGCACGGAACACGTTGATGATGATTGCCAGGGCAACTGCAGTCTCAGCAGCAGCGATAGCAATGGCAAACAGCGTGAAGAACATGCCCTCATACTGATCGGGGAACAGAAATCGGTTAAACACTACAAAGTTGATGTCGATTGAGTTGAGCATCAGCTCAAGCGATATCATGATTGCAATCATATTCTTGCGGGTGAGGAACCCGTAGACACCACAGCCAAACATGATGAGGCTGGGAATCAAATACATTAACAAAGTCAAGTCCATTGTCTTTTTCTCCTTTCTTTATTAACGGCGACGGGCTATTACTACACCACCTATTATACATGCAAGCAACAGCACACTCACTGCCTCGAAGGGCAACAGATAGCCAAACTTGTCGGTGCTGAGCAACAACTTACCCAACTCGTGAATCTCAAGAGCACCATCCTTAGTGATCTGAGCTGTACAGAACTTACCATAGCTCAACAGTGCATAGCCGCAAGCGGCAACACCCAGCACAGCGGCACTGAGGCCTAGCCAACGGCGCTGTGAGCTCAAAGCATCGGCTTTCTCGCCGGGGCGATGAGTGAGCAGGATTGAGAACACAAACAGCACTACTATGCCACCGGCATATACCGCAATCTGAACTGCGCCCAGGAACTCATAGTCCATCTGGAAATAGAGAAGAGCTGTGGCAAACAGAACAAACAGCAGGTAGGTTGCCGAACGCAAGATCTTGCGCGTGGTAACCGTCAGTACCGAGAATACGATAATTGCAAGCGCAATTATGAAATACATGAAGATATTTCCTACTGATTCCATTTTTATTTAGTTTCTTTATTTTCTTGATTAGTTGCTTGGGGCTTAGCCACCTTGGTCTCCTCATCCTTAGCGGGAGCAACCTTAGTCTCCTCTGACTTCTCAGCCTTGGGAGCTACCTTGGTCTCCTCAGCCTTAGCGGGTGCGGGAGCAGGTGCGGGCTCATCCTTCTCGGGGAGATAGTTGAGCTGTTTTACAAGAGCCTCACGGGTAAATACTGCCTGCTCAAAGTCATTGCTGAATTCAATGGCACTTGTGGGACAGCTAGATACACACAGGTTGCAGAATGTGCAGCTACCCAAGTCATAGATATACTTGTCCAGCTTCATCTTCTTCTTGCCGTTGGGCAGATCCACCATGCGGGTCTGGATCTTGATGGTGCCGTTGGGGCAATTGCGCTCGCAAGACTTGCAAGCGATGCACTTGTGCGAACCCTGTTCATCATAGATAAACTGTAGCGTAGCCCTGAATCTGTCAGGGATCTTGAGCGTGGACCTGTTCTCAGGGTACTGCTCAGTAACCTTAGGAGTCACGAGTTCTTTGCCCGTCACTTCCATTCCCTTGATAAGGCTATGGATGCCTGTAAAAAGAGAGGCGAAATACTCCTTAATGTTCATAAGTTAGTTGATAGTCTAATATGATTTTGTTTTAATTATTTTCTACTTTATAGTGCGCATTAACGCTTCACCTGACCGCCCAGGATATCGAGCAGCTCAGTGGTAATGCCCTGCTGACGCAGCTTGTTGTACTCAAGGTTGAGAGCCTCGAGCAGCTCACCGGCGTTGTCGCTTGCCGTCTGCATCGCCATCACACGGGCGGCCTGCTCGCTGGCAGCGCTCTCGGTAAACACGGTCTGCATCATGGCGCGCACATGCAACGGCAGCACGCTGTCAAATATTGCGGCTGCATCAGGCTCAAAGAGGCAAGGTGCATTAGCTGCGCTGGCGTCAACTTCCTCGGCAAGAGCTTCATAGCTCACGGGGAGCAATTGCTCACGAGTATAAATCTGCTTACTGGTTGACTTGAAGTGCATGTACAGCAGCTCCACGTCGTCATATTCCTTGTTCAGGAAACGAGTCTTGAGCATGTCGGTAAAGTCATGCAGTTCGTCGCCACCACTGCGGGTATTGAGCGTTGTAGTCTCAACTTTAAGGTCGTCACCGGCAATCTTGAGTGCTGCCTTGGTGAGTTTCTTGCCCACAGGGATAATAGTAATTTTCACATCTTTGCCATACTGCTTGCGCACGTCGTTGATGGTAGCGAGCAGCTGCTTGAAGATGTTGATGTTAAATGCACCGCACAGTCCGTCATCACTGCCAAATACAACCAGAGCCACGCTGCTCACCTCGCGCTCGGCGATGAGGGCAGAGTCAAATTCCTGGTCGGTCACCAGCAGGTGGCTGATAACATGCTGCACCATGTCACGGTAAGGTGACAGACGTTGCAGCTGGCTAGTAGCCTTACGCATCTTAGCCGATGAAATCATTTTCATCGCGCTAGTAGTCTTTTGAGTCGAAGCGACTGAGCCTATGCGGCTTTTTAATTCTCTTAATGTTGACATATCTTGTGAAGGATATACTCAATTTTATTGTTTAAATGTTAACCGGCGAGTCCCTCGTAGGGCCGTTCCGGTCATCCCCACCCTATCCCGTCGTGTGCCTCTTCATTGACGAGAGGCACTGACGGACTATGGGGCAATTGTCAATTCACTAATTGGCAATCGGGATTTTGTTAGGCATATTTACCTGCAATCTCCTGTGCGGCAGCACGGATCTTGTCAGTAACCTCGTCATTGATCTTGCCGCTGCGCAGCACGTCGAGCACATCGGCCTGGTGTTTAGCACGCAAGTACTGGATAAACAGTTTCTCAAACTCGGCAACGCTCTCGATGGGCACCTTGTTGAGCAGACCGTTTACACCACAATAGATGATGGCTACCTGTTCCTCAACCAGCATGGGCTCGTACTGAGCCTGAACGAGCAGGCGCTCATTCTTGCGGCCGGTGTCGATTGTGCGGGCTGTAACGGGGTCGATGTCGCCACCAAACTTGGTGAAGGCCTCGAGCTCACGATACTGTGCCTGGGCAATCTTGAGGGTACCTGCAACCTTCTTCATACACTTGATCTGAGCGTTACCACCCACACGAGACACTGAGATACCCACGTTAACGGCGGGACGGATACCTGCGTTGAACAGAGCGCTCTCGAGGTAAATCTGACCGTCGGTAATTGAGATCACGTTAGTGGGGATGTAAGCACTCACGTCACCTGCCTGAGTCTCAATGATGGGGAGCGCGGTGAGCGAGCCACCACCCTTGACCATGGGTTTGAGCACTGCGGGAAGGTCGTTCATCACAGCAGCTACAGCCTGGTTGTCGTTGATCTTAGCGGCACGTTCGAGCAGGCGGCTGTGCAGATAGAAGATATCACCGGGATAAGCCTCACGGCCCGAGGGGCGCTTGAGGATGAGTGAGATCTCACGATAAGCAACAGCGTGCTTTGACAGGTCGTCATAGATAACGAGGGCGTCGCGGCCGGTGTCACGGAAGAACTCGCCAATGGCTGCACCGGCAAAGGGTGCATAGTAGCGCATTGAAGCAGAGTCGGCAGCAGTAGCGGCAACGACTACAGTATAGGGCATAGCACCCTCTTCAGTGAGCTTGTTGACGAGAGCGGCAACTGTAGAAGCCTTCTGTCCGATTGCTACATAGATGCAATACACGGGCTTGCCGGCTTCATAGTTAGCCTTCTGGTTGATGATAGTATCGATTGCAATAGCAGTCTTACCGATCTGGCGGTCGCCGATGATGAGCTCACGCTGGCCACGGCCGATGGGGATCATCGAGTCGATAGCCTTGAGACCAGTCTGCAGAGGCTGGTTCACGGGCTGACGGAAGATAACGCCGGGAGCCTTGCGCTCGAGGGGCAGACGCACGCGTTCGCCGTCGATGGTTCCGCGGCCGTCGATGGGCTCGGCCAGTACATTCACTACGCGGCCCAGCAGGCCCTCGCCCACCTGGATTGAAGCAATCTCACCGGTGCGGCGCACCTTCATGTTCTCAGCAATAGAGTCAACTTCGTTGAGCAGTATCACACCCACATCACTCTCCTCAAGGTTCATGGCAACGCCGGTCACGCCGTTTTCAAACTCTACGAGCTCGTTAGCCTCTACATTCTCAAGGCCATAGACATGAGCCACACCGTCACCCACCTCAAGCACTGTACCCACTTCTTCAAATGAGACGTTGCGCTCGATGTCGCTGAGTTGTTGTTTTAATATATCACTTATTTCACTTGGGTTTATCATCTCGCTTTAACTTAGGAGTTTTAAACGCAATTTCTTTAATTCATTCTTCACCGATGCGTCAAGCAGCACATCACCCACCTTGACGGTAAAACCGCCTATGAGTTCAGGGTCGATCTCGACCGAGGTCTCGAGGGTGACGTCGCCCAGTTTGTTCTTGACGATATCGATGATTGCCTGCACCTCTTTCTCAGGCAGCTCAACGGCCGTGGTCACGTTGACCTTGGCGATGTTGTGCTTCTCGCGATAGAGGTCCACATAGGATAGCGCGATTTTTCGCAAAAATTCAGCACGGTTGTTCTTAATAATCAGCAGTATGAATTTCTCGAGCGAACTTCCGGGCTTGGCTCCGGCAGCAAGCAGCATCACGCGTCCCTTGTCCTCGGCAGGCACATAGGGGTTGCGCATCACGCGCTTGAGCTCATCGATAGCCGTGTTGCGTCCGCTCAGTTCACGCATCTGCTCATAGATCTCGTGCAAGTCGCCGTTCTCTATCGCCAGCTTGTAGAGCGCCTTGGCATATCGTCTAGGGATAAGTCCGTCATTCATAAAGCATTAATTTTTACTCTCAACCTCATTCAGATATTTCTCAACCAGTTCCTGCTGAGCGCTGTCATCGCTGATGCGAGTGCGCAGCACCTTCTCGGCAATCTGGAGGGCGATAACGCTCACCTCCTGACGCAGTTGCTTCTCGCTCTCGCGTCGTGACTGCTCAATAGAGAGCTGTGCGGCTTCAGCCACTTTCTTCGCTTCGACGGCAGCCTCACCGCGTGCGTCCTCAATAATCTGGTTACGCATCTTAGTGGCGTCGCGAAGGATGTCGGCCTGTTGTCCTCTTGCCTCGGCTACGAGCTTGTCGGCTTCGGCTTTGGCGTTGTCAAGCTGTTTCTTAGCTTCCTGTGCATAAGCAACACCCTTGTCAATAAGTTCGGCGCGCTCATCCATGCTCTTAATGATGAAGGGCCACGCAAACTTAGACAGGATGAAGTAGAGACCCAGGAAGGCCACAAACATCCAGAAAACCAGGCCAAATTCAGGCGTGAAAAGTTCCATTAACTAAGGGGAATAACTGGTTAATTATTACATTACGATAGCAAGAACGCAAACGATGAGTGCGAGGAAGGCAACACCCTCGATAAGGGCTGCGATCACGATCATGTTTGAACGGATGTCACCGGTTGATTCGGGCTGACGAGCGATTGATTCCATAGCTGCGCCACCAATCTTACCAATACCGATACCTGCTGCTACTGCTGCGATACCTGCGCCGATAGCTGCACCAAGATTTGCAAGTGCTTCTAATACAATAAGTCCTAACATAGTTGTAAGTTTTAAAATGTTATTATATTTATTATTTATTTTATTTTTCGTTTATTAAATTATGCTTCATGCTCCTCGTGCACGTGGGCCATGTGGATGAACATGGTCGACAGGATGGTGAACACATAGGCCTGGATGAAGCTTACGAGGGTGTCGAGCACCAGCATGAACAGGGACAGGACGAGCGACAGAACGCTAGTACCGGCACCTGCAAACACATTAAACAGCTCGGTGAAGATGAAGATAAGCATCACGAACACGATCACCACCATGTGACCGCTCATCATGTTGGCAAAGAGACGAATCATCAGCGCGATGGGCTTTGTGAAAAGACCCAGCACCTCGATGAGGGGCATCAGGGGCACAGGGCACTTGAGTGCCAAGGGCACGTCGGGCCACAATACCTCGAGCCAGTAGTGCTTAGTGCCGGTGAAGTTAGTGATAAGGAATGTCATCACTGCCAGCACCATGGTCACCGCGATGTTGCCGGTGAGGTTAGCGCCACCGGGGAATATCACGATGAGACCCAGCAAGTTCATCGTCAGTATAAAGAAGAACACGGTGAGCAGGTAAGGACCATACTTGGGAGCATCCTTGCCCATGATGGGCTTGATGGTATCGCCATATACAAAGTCCACAACCAGCTCAATGGCACCCTTGAAACCACGCGGAGCCTTCATGCCGTTGCGTGCATACCAGCGCTTTAGCGAGAAAACGATTATCAGCACCACGATGGCCGAGATGAAGATGCCACAGGCGTTCTTAGTGATAGAGAAGTCCAGCGGACGCACCTCGGTGCCATCGGCAAGCACTTCTACCACCTTACCGTGATGGTCACCTTCCTTGGCAATCTTGAAGCCCTCGAAGGTGTCACCGCCGGTAACGTGCGATGAGCTGAACACATGCCATCCGTCCTGACCCTTCACGATGATGGGCAGAGGGATGCGCTTGCTGTGTGAGAACGGCACTTCCCAGCCGTAACAGTCGCCCAGGTGGTCAAAGATAATCCCCTTGACATCGATATCAAGCTTCTTACCTTCATCACCAGCTTGCTGACCGGCTTCAACGTTTTCACTATGGCCGGCAGCTTCTTCACGGTGATGGGCAGCATCGGTATATCCCCATACCATCAGAGCAAGCACTACAACTGCAACTAATGCGGTTATTACTTTTTTCATAAGCTCATTAATATAGACACACCGACACCACATTGTTCTTGATATCAGCCACACCGCCCTTGATGTCGCGCACGCTCAAGCCCTGCTCGGTGACATATGTCACGCGTCCGGGCTTGAGGGCTGCGATGAGTGCGGCATGGTTATCAAGAACCTGAAACAAGCCCTGCAGGCCGGGTAAGGTCACTGACTTGACAGTTCCTTCAAACTCAATGTTTTCAGCCGATATAATCTTCAGTGTCATAAAGTTTGTTGTAAAATTTACTATCTCAATCGCCACGGTGGCACGGGAGGGATGCCTCCCCGCCCTCACGCGGCTTTGTTATTGCTTCTCTCTAGAGGGGGCTTAAGCCTCGGCTTCGGCAAGCAACTTCTTACCTTTCTCGATAGCCTCGTCGATGGTACCCACGCTGAGGAATGCCTGCTCGGGCAGGTAGTCAACCTCACCGTCAAGGATCATCTTGAAGCCGCGGATAGTCTCGTTGAGCGGAACCATCACACCGGGAAGGCCGGTGAACTGTTCAGCAACGAAGAAAGGCTGTGACAGGAAGCGCTGTGCACGGCGAGCACGAGATACAACGAGCTTGTCCTCGTCGCTCAACTCGTCAACACCGAGGATAGCGATGATATCCTGAAGCTCATTATACTTCTGCAGCAGGTGGATTACACGCTGTGCCACGTCATAGTGCTCCTCACCGATGATGTGGGGATCCATGATGCGTGAAGTAGAAGCCAGAGGATCCACAGCGGGATAGATACCCAGCTCGGCAATCTTACGGCTAAGCACACAGGTTGCGTCCAGGAAGTTGAACGTAGTAGCAGGTGCAGGGTCGGTAAGGTCATCGGCGGGCACATATACTGCCTGTACCGATGTAATTGAACCGCTCTTGGTAGAGGTGATGCGCTCCTGCAGCTTACCCATCTCACTGGCCAGTGTAGGCTGATAACCCACAGCACTGGGCATACGGCCCAGCAGCGCCGATACCTCACTACCGGCCTGGGTGAAACGGAAGATGTTGTCCATGAACAGAAGGATATCCTTACCGCCACCGTCCTGGTCGCGGAACTGCTCAGCAACAGTAAGACCCGACAGAGCCACACGCAGACGTGCGCCGGGAGGCTCATTCATCTGACCGAACACAAGTGTTGCCTGAGATGACTGAACGGCCTTCATGTCTACGTCATTAAGGTTCCATTCGCCCTTCTCCATGCCTTCCTTGAACTTCTCGCCATAGTTGATAACGCCGCTCTCGATCATCTCGCGCAGCAGGTCGTTACCCTCACGTGTGCGCTCGCCCACACCGGTAAACACAGAGAAACCGTTGTGGCCGTGTGCAATGTTGTGGATGAGCTCCATGATGAGCACTGTCTTACCCACACCGGCACCACCGAACAGACCAATCTTACCACCCTTGCTGAACGGCTCGATCAAGTCGATGACCTTGATACCTGTGTACAGGATTTCCTGAGAGATCGACAGGTCAGCAAATGCGGGAGCAGGCTGGTGAATAGCACGGCGGGCACCTTCCTCAAGGTCCTTAAGGTGGTCAATGGGTTGACCGATCACATTGAGAAGACGACCCTTAACCTGCTCGCCTGTGGGAACAGAGATGGGACGGCCCAGGTTCAACACCTTAGCGCCGCGCTGCAAACCGTCAGTACTGTCCATCGCCACGCAACGCACAGTATTCTCGCCGATGTGCTGCTCTACCTCAAGGATGAGGTTGCTGCCATCAGGGCGCTCTACGCTCAATGCAGTGTAAATAGCAGGACGACTAGCTCCCTCGCCTTCAAATGCGATGTCGACAACGGGGCCAATCACCTGAGTGATTTTTCCATAATTATCAGCCATAATCACGAAAATTGTTTTTAATTTATCTTTATATTAATTATTTCTTTCTCTCCTAATTAGAAGTGCCAGCCAAATGCCACTACTACAGCCATCAGCACCAGGTTGAACAGGCCGATGGGCATGAGGTAACGCCACTCGAGGGCAAGCATCTGGTCGATGCGCACGCGGGGGAACGACCAGCGAATCCACATGAAGATGAAGGTCATGAAGAACGCCTTGCCCAGGAACCACAGGGTGCTGGGGATGTAGTCCATCACAGCGTTGAAGCCCTCAAGACCGGGGACATGCAGAGGCATCCAGCCGCCCAGGAAGAGCAGTGCAGCGATACCCGACACGATGAACAGGTTGAGGTACTCGGCCAGATAGAAGAAACCGAAGTGGATACCTGAATACTCAGTGTGGTAACCTGCGGTGAGCTCGTGCTCAGCCTCGGGAAGGTCAAACGGGCCACGGTTGTTCTCGGCATTAGCAGCGATGATGTAAATGATGAAAGCGATGAACGCGGGCACATGACCCTTGAAGAGGAACCAGCCATCGGCCTGAGCCTCAACAAGCTCGGTCACATTCATTGTACCAGCGAGACACACCACTGTGAGCACTGCAAGACCACAGCTGAGCTCATAACTTACCATCTGGGCACCACTACGCATTGCACCGATGAGGGTGTACTTGCTGTTACTAGACCAACCGGCCAGCAGGATACCAAGCACGCCAATCGATGAAACGGCGATGATGAAGAACACACCTATGTTGAAATCAATGAACTGCATACCCTTGCCCCAAGGCAGACACGCGAAGGTGAGCATTGAAGCGATGAGCACCAGATAGGGAGCCAACTTGTGGAGGAACTTATCGGTCGACCACAGTGTGATGAGCTCCTTCTGGAGAATCTTGAGCACGTCGGCAAATACCTGAAGCAAACCCCAAGGACCCACACGACGCGGGCCGATGCGGCACTGAATCCACGCGCACACCCAGCGCTCATACATGATGTAGGCCATCGCGATGAGCGAATAGGCTGCCAATAAAAATACTGCAACGATAACACACTCAATAGAGGTTGCAAGCCATGAGGGCATCAATCCATTGAGCAACTCGTTGAGCCAGTCAGCGACTACTTTAAAGTCAAACATAATCCTTTATATATATAAATATGTGTTGATTTAACTGTTAATTCTTGCAACTTCACATTAGCGGTCAATGTCGGGGATGACATAGTCGATAGACGCGGTGATTGTGATGAGGTCAGCAATCATGTTGTCACGACAAGTGAGATCCACGATACCCACGAGGTTGAAACACGGAGCCTGGAAGTGCATGCGATAGGGTTTCTGGAAGGGCTTGGGGTCGCCGTCGCTCTCGATGTAAACACCAAATGCACCACGGCTGGCCTCTACCTGCTGATACCAGTGACCGGCGGGCAGCTTGATGAGCTTGGGCACCTTAGCGCAATACTCGTTGCCCTCGCAGGCTTCAAGCTTGTCGCAGGCCTGACGCAGAATCTTGATAGACTCTACCATCTCGTCCATGCGCACCATGTAGCGGGCCATGCTGTCGCCCTCTTCGCGCACTACCTCGTCAAAGTCAAACTCGTTGTACAGTGAATAAGGCTGTTTCTTGCGCAAGTCGCAGCTCAAACCGGCAGCACGGGCGCTGGGGCCTGAGATTGCATAGCTGGCAGCCTGTTCCTTAGTGAGGATACCCACGCCTTTCATACGTCCCACTGCAATCACGTTGCCGGTGAACAGCTTGTGGTACTCCTTGAGGTTCTTCTCAATTGTGTCGCAAGCATGGCGCACGTCCTTGATGAAGTCCTCATGCACGTCGGCAACCACACCGCCAATGGTGTTGTAGCTCATCGACATGCGGCCGCCACAAGTCTTGTCAAAGATATCATAGATGAGCTCGCGCTCACGGAATCCATAGAAGAACGCTGTGGTTGCACCCTGGTCCATGGTCAAGCAGCCATAGCTCAGCAGGTGCGACGACAGGCGCATCAGCTCGTCCATCATCAGGCGGATGAGTTCAGCGCGATAAGGAACCTCGATGCCCATAGCCTTCTCGATGCACAGGCACAGGCAGTGGCGGTTCATGTGAGCGCTCATGTAGTCCATACGCTCAGGATAGAGCAGTGTTGAGGGATAAGCAAGTCCTTCGCACAGCTTCTCGATGCCGCGGTGGATATATCCCGACACAACGTCTACCTTCTTCACCATCTCACCGTCGAGCGACACGCGATAGCGCATCACACCGTGTGTAGAGGGGTGCTGGGGACCCACGTTGATCACATATTCGTCGTCTTCAAATACCTTACCTTCTACCTTCTTGACCTCGCCGTTCTCGTCCTCTACCCACTTGCAGGTATAGTCCTCGTTCATCTCGTCGTCGAGACGCAGGGGATTGAGCTCTTCGCTCTCGTCATAGTCTTTGCGCAGGGGGTGTCCCACCCAGTCGTTGCGCAAGAAGAAACGGCGCATGTCGGGGTGGTTGATAAACACGATGCCATAGAAGTCATATACCTCACGCTCCTGATAGTTAGCCACGTCCCACACGTCGCTCACGCTGTGCAGACGTGGATTCTCGCGGTCGGTAGTGGCAACCTTCACATGGATGATCTCCTGAGACTCAGTGTTAGTGATGTAGTACACACAACCCAGAGATTCTTTCCAGTCAACGCCCACTACAGCAGTGAGGAAGTCAAAGTGCAGTTGCTCCTTGAGAGCCTTGGCCAGCGCGTGCCATTGTGCATCGTCTACAGTCACCAGCAGGAACTCGCCTTCAGTGTCAAACTGTGCTTGGGGGCACAACGCGCTTATTTTGTCTTTTAATTCTGCCATATTTTTATTATATGAGTTGTCGATGGATTCTTAATCTTTATTCTCCTCGCCGCCGGCATATTTCAGCTTAAGCTCGGGCGACAGTTTTTCCTTGCGGTTCACGCCGCCAAAGTACTTCTGGACCTTGATCTTGCGCTGCAGCTGCATCAGGCCATAGAAGAATGCCTCGGGACGGGGAGGACAGCCGGGGATGTAAACGTCTACGGGAACGATCTCGTCGATGCCCTTTACCACACAATAGCTCTTAGTGAACGGGCCACCGCTCACAGCACAGCTGCCGCAGGCAATCACATACTTGGGCTCAGCCATCTGCTCATACAGGCGCTTCAGCACCGGAGCCATGCGATAAGTGATTGTGCCCTGGCACATGATGTAGTCGGCCTGGCGGGGAGAGTTGCGGGCAACCTCAAAACCGAAGCGGGCCATGTCATAGCGCGCTGCACCCAGACACATGAACTCGATAGCGCAGCAGCTGGTACCGAAACAGAACGGCCACAGCGAGTTGCTCACGCCCCAGTTCATCAAGTCATTGAGCTTGCCCACCACGATGTTTGTACCGCTGGCACGCAATTCCTCAACAAGCTTGTCGATATACTCGTTGTCCTTGAAGTCCTCATGCTTCATGCTTTTGATTTTCACTTCCATCTCAACGCTCCTTTCTTCCATGCATAAGCAAGACCTAATGCCAAGATTACCAAGAAGGTGCCCACTGCGGGGAGTGCCGACGTGTTAAGGTCGCCACAAATCACTGCCCAGGGGAACAAAAAAACGGTCTCCACGTCAAACATCAGGAACAGGATAGCAAACAAGTAGTAACCTACATGAAACTGTGCCATCGAGTCGCCTCGTGACGGGATACCGCACTCATAGGGCTCACCCTTCTTCTCGGTGTAACTGCGCGGGCCTATCAGCCACGCGATAATCAAGGCCGCTGCCACCAGCAATACGCCTGTGAGCGCAGCCGTGATGGCCATGGTCGTACTTTGAATACCGAATATTGATAAATCCATAATTTATTATATAGTTTTTATTTATTTCTCACAAACACGCACAATCACCTCATTTACACCACATTAAGTTAAACAACTGAACGTGACGCAAGTAAGGTGCGTACTATTGCAGTGCAAAGGTACGAAATCTTTTCGGCATGGGCAAACTATTGAACAAAAATAAACCGCCCTCAAACCCATCATTTTCACTTTGCCGGCAGTCATGCCACGAGGCCACAAAAATAAAGCGGGCGCACCGTCATTTGCGGCACGCCCACCCTATTTCACATTAATATATAGTATCAAACACCCATGATGAGTGAGATAACTGCATTGACGTCAACAACGTCCACTGTGTCGTCATCGTTGATGAAAGCACGACCCTCGTAAACCGATGCATCAACATCGCCCATGATAATGCCGATGAGGCAATTCACGTCAACCACGTCTACAAGACCGTCGCCGTTCACGTCGCCCTTCTTGAACGAGGGTGTGGGAGCAGCAACTTCCTTGTACAGAGTCAAGTAAGCATAACCAGTGGCACCAGCGTTAGAACCTGCGTAGCTGCCGATAACATTTGTGCCTGCGTTGAACAACCACACGCGTGTGCCAGCAGTTGTACCAGCGATAACAGCGTTACCGGCCTCGTCAAACGAGATGTTGAAAGCGCCTGTGCTGTTGGTAATGTTGGTGCTGCTTGAGCCATTTGATGCCACGCTGCCGTTGCTGTCGGCAAGTGTCCATTCTTTGTTGTCGTTGAGACCGAGGGTATAAACCTCTACAGCCGAACCTGCGGGAACAGTCACAACACCGTCTTCGCCGATGGCATATGTTGCCTCGCTAGCCTCAACGGTAGAAATCTTCTTGTTGTCGATAACCGATGCTGCACGGTCACCGTCGGCAGTGAGGATGATGTAGTGAGCATCAGCCTTGAGACCGTCGGTGCTGGTGATCTTCTCAAATTTCTTGTCAGATGACAGGGGAGCTTCCTCAACAGTAACTTCATACTGAGCAGTAGCAACCACATCCTCAACAGTAGCCTTAACGGTCACGTCAACAGTGCCGGGAGTAGTGAATGAGGCGGGAGTAACTTCCCAAGCAGCCTTGCTGGTAACCTCCTTGGTTGTGCCGTCGGTATAGAGAGCCTTAACCTTGAGGCCATTAACGCTGAACTCATTGCCCACATAGTAAGAAGTTCTTGCGGGAGTACCCTCGATAGCAAGTTCCTGGATAGTTGCGGGAGCGGCAACGTTAACAGTAAACTCGCCTGAGCCAGTCACACCCTGGAATGTAGCGCTCACGGCAACCTTCACCTCGCCTGCTGTCTCCAGCTTGCTGGGGTTAACGCTCCATGTAGCGTTAGATGTCACATCAACGGTAGTGCCGTCGCTGTAGAGCGCAGTAGCGGTGATGCCAGTGCGGCTGAAATTGTCGCCCACTACATAGTTGGTCTTGTTGGGAGTGCCACCCACGGTGATGCTCTGCACAGTAGCAACCTCGCCGCCGCCCAGCTTGTAGATGCACACAAGCTGCTGAGCTGTAGAGTAGCAGCTGAAGATAGTGCTGTTGTAGTTGAACTTGAGCTGGTTGCGTGTGTTCTCGCCCTGGAACACGATAGCAGCCTCATCGTCATAGAAAGCGATGGTAGCGCTTGCATTGTCGTCAATCTCGTCCTGAGTCTTCAGGTTGTTTGACGAAGAAGAAGCGGCATAGAGATAACCGTCGGCAACCTGGAACGCGAAAGTTCCTTCCTTGGTTCCTTTAGCAAGAGTGATAACCTCAACGGTGTCGTTGTCGATCGACACACTGCTAAAGTCGGCACTGAACTTCACCTGCCATTCATTCGCGCCACGGTTATTGGCCCTCTGAGCACCCATTGCATACTGGTGGGCACGGTTAGTGAGCACAATCTTGTCGCCCACGGCGAGATCGTTCACGTCGGTCACGAGCGTGTAAGTAGTTGCCTCGGCCAGCACCTGGAACGAAACCATAGCCAGCAAAGCAAACATCATTGTTGTAAAGATTTTTTTCATTGTAAATGATTTTAATTTATAATTTAGTTTTTTATTGATTAATTCATCTGTACTAAACAAAATTCACTATCAACCCACAAAGATATGAAACAAAATTCAAACCACAACAATTATCGCACAGAATAATTTAATGCAAACTAAAAAAAACGCCAAAATGTCCTCACAGGGACAGTCTCCCCGAGGACATTTTGTGTCACAAAAAGGCCACTGCCCAAGTGGACAATGGCCTTGTGTTATAGTTCCAATTAAGGATTGTGACTTTTTTACTTAACGGGCTGGCCCATCACGTTGTAGCGGTTGTTGCCCTTAACGATGATTACCTGACCGTTTTCGATGGTCTTGTAGGTCTTAGCGGCCTTAACTGTAAGGTCGTTAACGCCAACGAAGTGAGACTCGATGACGATGGGGAGCAGAGTGTAGTTCTCGTAGTAGTTGTCAGCATAAGGATCGGCCTTAGCGGCAATCTTCTTGATGCCCATAGCTGCGGGAGCAACAGTAGCAACGGGAGCCTTGCACTTGCTGGGAGCAGCCTTGGCAGCCTTAGCCTTAGCGGGAGCACTGTAGTCGTTCACTTCCCAAGGCTCTTTCATCTTGGCAACCGAAATCATCACAACGGTAGCGCCATCAACGAGTTTCTCAACGCCTTCGGGGCTATAACGAGTGTCCACCTTAATCTTCACGTCGTTTTCTTCGCCACCGGTGAGGAAACCGTTCTGGTAAACACCGTTGAAGACAGCCATCTCGTTAGCTGCGGGATAAACATCGTTGCTTGTCAGGTCATAAGAATAGAAGAGGATTTCCTCGGGATCGGCAACCTGCAGTTCCTCGGGAGTTGAAGTCACCTTGAGGACGGGATCAAAGAGAGCGCCGGTTATTGTACCCCTAACGGTCATGGGAGCGATAACGTCCATGTCGTCAATCTTCTCAAAGAGTTCGTCATTGCCAGTGAGGTCAAGGGCAATCCAGTCGGGATACCAGTCCTCATACCAGGTGTAACCCCAGTCAGCAAATTCGTCATAAAGGATGCTTGTAGCGTTATCTGTTACGTACACAAGCTTCTTACCAGTAACCTCGTCGCATACTGACGCAGCTACATAGAGTGAGTCGTTGAGAGTAAGCTCAGTGCCGTCCTCTTCACCATAGTAGCAAACCTTCCACAGCTTGGTTGTGTACTCATAAGGCTTAACTTCGATGGGATAGAGCTGGTAAGTGCCGTTGTAAACTGCTACCATACCCTCTACACTGTACAGGCCAGCGGGAGAAGCGGGCAGCTCTACACCGAACTTGTTGAAACCAGCAAGAGTAACGTCCTCACCTTCAGAGCCAGCGCCAATGATAGAGAAGTTGCCCTTATCGTCGGCAGCGGTGAGCTGAACGCCCTCGGCATAAACCTTGAAGTTCTCATAAGCATATTCGGGGTTCATGATATCATCGAGGTAGCCAGTCATGTCAAACGGGGTGTACCAGTCGGGATCAACGGTCTTCACTGCGTTCTGCAGACCTGCGGGATCGGTGAACTCGATGAGGCCCTTGTAGTCGGCCATCTTAGCAGTCCAGCCAGCGGGGATAACGTCGCCGGGCTCATACTGCTTGTCGGTGTCACCATAGATAAGGCCAGCCCATGCATAGTACTCGTCGTCGAGCTGCTGTACATAGAGGTACTTACCGTTCTGGTAGTTAACATAGCACTCAGTGGTGAACTGGAACTCAGTGCCCACGGGGACGTCCCAAATCTTGCTCAGTGAGTCGAGCTGGAACTTAGTGGGATCGGTTGTGCCACCGCCAGTTGTACCGCCGCCAGTACCGGGATCCTCGGTGCTGGTAGTGATCACAACGTTAGCAATCTGAGCGTTCTTAGAGCCAGTCTTAGAGAAAGACACGCTTGATGCGCTACCTGTCCATGTGCCTACAGTGCCGTTAGCCTTGTAGGTACCCACGTTAGCCTTGAGTTCAAAGTTGCCCTCGCTTGCAGCGTTGATGGTCACGCCAGTGATGCTGCCGCTGGCTACCGAGAAGGTAACAGAACCGTTAACATACACGCGCAGGGTATAAGTGCCCTGGCTGTTCCACACGCGAGTGGGAGTAGCGCCGTCGGTTGCTGTAAGAGCAACGCCGCCCACAGTGAAAGTGCTACCGGCCAAATTAGTGCCCGCACTTGCTTCGGGAGCCTGGATGCCAGCAGCCTTAAGGCCGTCAGCGCTCGAGAAGTCGAATGTCACCTCGCCAGCCCAAGCAGCCAGTGCCAGAAGCGACATCGCCATGAATGAGTAAAATTTCTTCATTTTGTCTTTTTAATATTTATTATGTTTAGTAAAATGTTGCCTTATTGGGCAAAATCGGCACAAAGTTCTAAAAAATATTCCGATTTACCAACATTTTTATCCTTTTTATAAATATCTCCACAAATATTTATACAAACAACACATAACATGACGCCGCTAACTCGGCAACATCACAGGGCAATGACAGTCAAGAATGTTCAATCTATTGTGTGTATTAATACAAACCCGCATTAACCTGCATCAATATAAAATCACTACTAGTAGTGATTGCACGGATGGAATAATTGTTGTAATTTTGTAGCGTGAAAAAGTGTATAGGTACGATATTGATGGCAGCAAGTGCGGCCCTGGCCGGTGCTCAGACTCATATTGAGGCTGAGCGCCAGTTTAATGCTGAACAGCAAGACAGCCTCTCGGCCATAGCGGCAAAGGCACTTGAAGGACGTATTATCGACCCTGTGTTCACACTCGACGAAGTTACGGTCTCGGCAGTGAAGCAAGGCAGCGAGGATGTAGAGAAACTGCCCACCGCCACGCTCATTGACCGCAAAGCCATCGAGCGCAACGGCGTGACCGGCATCAAGACGGCATCGGCAATGGTGCCCAACCTGTTTATCCCCGACTATGGCAGCCGCATGACTAGTTCAATCTACATCCGCGGCATAGGCGCCCGCATCGACCAGCCCGCCGTGGGCCTCACAATCGACAATGCGCCCATCATGTGCAAGGAGAACTATGACCTTGACCTGATGGACATATCACGCATAGAGGTGTTGCGCGGCCCACAGAGCGCAATGTACGGCCGCAACACCATGGGCGGCGTGATAAATGTATATACCCTGTCACCACTCAGCTATCAGGGCACTCGTGCTATAGCCGAGGGAGCAAGCCACGGCACATGGCGAGCCGGAGTGAGCCACTACCACCTGTTCCATGGGCATGACAGCGACTTGGGACTTGCTGCCAGCGCATCGATGCAAGGCACGGCAGGCGAGTTTGCCAACCAATTCAATGGTCACAAGTGCGACTGGGAGAAGCAAGGCAATGCACGCATCAAACTGTCGTGGACCGACCGTTTCACAACCATTATCAACAACACCCTCAGCGCCAACTTCAGCCGTCAGGGCGGATACCCCTATGAGCGCGTCTCGACTGGTGCAATTGCTTACAACGACACGTGCTATTATCGCCGCACATCGGTAAGCGACGCGCTGTCGGTCCAGCGCCGCATTGAGAGCGTTGACCTTAACGCAGTTGCCAGCTACCAGTATCTTGACGACAACATGACGCTGGACCAGGACTTCACTCCCCTGCCCTACTTCACCCTGACGCAAGCCCGCAAGGAGCATGCGGCGACTCTCGATGTGATTGGCCGTTCAAGATGGCAGATATACCTTTCCGGCGGCAACTATTCGTGGATAGGAGGCCTCTCGGCATTCTACCGCCACATGACGATGAATGCGCCCGTCGACTTCTACGACACAGGCATCTACGAGCTCATCGAGAAGCACATCAACCAGGCGGTGCCCAGCTACCCGGTGGCATGGGACGAGCGTCACTTCTGCCTGGGCAGCCACTTCACCTCGCCCACATGGGGTGTGGCACTGTACCACAGTTCAGAGTACCATAAAGGCCGTCTCACGCTCAAGGCAAACCTGCGTCTCGACTATGAGCACGCGGCGCTCAACTACAACAGCGTGACCCACACCGGCTACAACATCATGCATAACGGCGAGGTATTTGCCCACCAGTCCATCGACATCGACGACCACGGCAAGCTGAACAAGCATTACTTCACCGTCTTGCCTAGCCTCACCGCGACATGGAATTACCGCAACGACAACGCCCTGCACGCCACCATATCGCGCGGCAGCAAGGCGGGAGGATACAACACGCAGATGTTCAGCGACGTGCTGCAGCAGAGCCTCATGGGCAAGATGGGCATAGGTGCAGCCTACGATGTGAATAAGGTGGTGGGCTACAAGCCCGAGAGCGCGTGGAACTTTGAACTGGGCATACACACCCGTGATATGCGTCAACGCGCACGCTGGACGCTCGATCTCAACGCATTCTACACCCTGTGCCGCGACCTGCAGCTCACCGTCTTCCCCGAGGGCAACACCACAGGTCGCATGATGACCAATGCCGGCCGCAGCCGCAACATGGGTGTCGAGGCTGCTCTCACATGGTCTCCGCGCGAGGAAAGCGGACTCACCGTTACCTACGGCTATACTAACGCAAAGTTTTTGAAATACAACGACGGCAAGAGCGACTACAAGGGCAACTACATTCCATACGTCCCTGCGCACACGCTTCATGCGCGCGCGTATAATACATGGAACGTGAGAGGCTGCGGCGAGTGGCTCACAGGCGTAACACTGAGTACCAACGTGCAGTGTGCGGGCCGCATCTACTGGAACGAGGCCAACTCGCTGAGCCAGCCGTTCTACGCCCTGCTGGGCAGCGAGCTCACCCTCGAGGGCCGTCACTACTCGCTTGAACTGTGGGGACGCAACCTCACCGGCACACGATACAAGACATTCTACTTCGTGTCGATGAGCCGCCAGTTCCTGCAGCGAGGCCACGGCCGCACGCTGGGAGCAACATTGAGATTGAGACTTTAACTGAGAAAATGCCGAAGAATCCTGTACTCCCGGAATCTCCGGAACAAACACAACAGATAAATAATTAAACAACTAAAAATAACGCAATGAAAAAATTCTTATTATTTGTAATGATTTTTGCTGCAGCGGCAGTAGCATTTACAAGCTGTGGCAATGACGAACCCGACCCCATCATCGACCCCGTCGAGGGAGTGTACAGCGTGCTCAGCGGTGGGGGTAGCTACCAGACCACCAACGAGAAGTTCTACCACTTTGACTTCTTCGGTTCTAAAGACCGCAACGTCTACATCCATAACATAAAGTTTGTGGAGGCGATGCCGGCACAAAAGCAGATACGCATCCCCATCGACCCATCAAAGCTGGTAGCAACAGGCGACGTTTACAAGGTGCACCTCGACGAGGTTGTCCCCTACTTCCTGAGCGGAACTGTAGAGATTCCCATGGATGCCCGCAAAATCACTAACCTTGACCTCACCGTCGACTGCGGCAAGAAGACCTATCAAATCTCATTCACCTGCTTCGGGCTTGACTTCAAGGATTCAGGAGCCCTAAAACTCTAAAAGCACAAAGCCCCACCCTATTCAATCAGCGTCAGCTGCTTGCAGTACAAGAAATATCAAGGCTCGCCTGGCACCGTTGCGTGCGTGGCGAGCCTTTGCTATACTTGAATATCGGGAGATACATGCTTAGCGGCCTCACGGGCCACATAGCACTGCACTCACCCAAATTTCAAGTTATTCATTTTCGTCATGTGTGGTGGATGCTGGCAGCAAGCCGGCTATCTCCACGGGATCAACCTTTCCAAACCACTCCTGCAGCTTGTCGTCGGCCTGACGCTTGATGTCGTCAGTGAGATACTGCCGCAGGCTCCATATCGCCCATGCCAGGGCAGCGAGGTCGTCAGTGTAGCCCAGAGCCACGATGGCGTCGGGGATGAGGTCGGTGGGCAGGATGAAGTAGCCCAGCGTGCCATATATCTTCACCTTCTCAATCATGGGCACCTTGTCGCTGCGGGTCATGTAGTAGAGGATGAGCGCGGCATACACCACCTTGATGCCAGCCTTGCGTGCCACCTTCTTGAGCTTGTCCCACAACTTGCTCTCGTCAAAGTAGCGGCGATACTTGTCATAGTCAATGAGTCTTTCCTTTTCCATAGCATTACAGTTTAACCATGTTAGTAACAGTATCTTTGCAAAAAGCGTGCCAAACCTGTAACTATACACCAATGGGGATTATCTCGCGCAGAACTCGCAGACAACGCAGATAAATGCGGGATAATTTATTTGCATAATATTAGGTGGTGAAATAATTACTTCTGATTTTAAGAAATTTCTTCCAGTTATTCCGCGAGTTCTGCGAGTTCTGCGCGAGATCTTACCATTGCTGAGTAGTTACGCCAAGCCGAAAAAAAATAGCCGTTGTCGCCTCGATGAGCGATAACGGCTATTTCGTCATCGATATGTAATTTTATTACTTGGAATTACGCTTTTGCAGCAATGAACGGGTAAAACTAATCTCGGCTTGCTTGAGCAGGTAGAGTTGTTTTTTTGAAAGGATCTTGGCAAACTGGGCAAAGTACTTGGCTTCGATTTCGCCTTCTTTCTTCTTTACGCCCGACAATGCCTCGGCAGCCTTCAGGTAGTCGGCATCGGTGGCGCTATTGCCTTTCTTGGCCACCGCGCCTGCTGTGGCACGTGCAGCCTGGTTAGCGGCATAGACCTCTTTCTCCATGGCCTCATAGAGCGGCATAAACTTATCAGCCTGAGCCTTGGTCAGTCCCACCTGCTCGGTGATGTATTTATGCTTGGCCTCAAGCATCTCGGTCGCCCACTTGTTGCGATCCTGTGCCGACGCCACCATGGCAACGCACGCCATCAAGATGATGAGGATGTGTTTCTTGAAAGTCGTCATGTTCTAGAAGATGTTTAAATTTTGTCGATACCGTTTATAATAAACTTATTGAATAAGATTCAAACCGCTTCTTACTTTGACGGCATGTCGCTAGCCTTTTCCAGATTCATGTTAACGCTATCCTGGTAATTAAGCACGTCATACTCGTTGGCATCACCACTCATGATGAGCTCGTCGGCATTCTTGTCCTTGTCGATATCGTTGGCCAGTTTCTGGATTTGCGATCCTGTAGAACCGTTCACGCTATTAAACACTGTAATCATTGCAAAGACACCGGCAACAGTAGCTGCAGCATAGAAGACTGGTCTCCAGCTCACCCACAAGGTTTTAGGTTTCTTCACAACAGATTTCTCTTCCTTAATCTCTACTTCGGGCAGAGAGTCCAACATGCGTTTGTTGAAATCTTCAAAGTAATTCTCAGGAACTTTAAATCCTGGATCCTTGCCCAAATCTTTTAATATTTTAGATTCTTCCTGTTTCATTGCACTTGTTTGACCTAGTAAATCACAAAAGGTTTAACGCGTTTAATCATTTTCTTGGAAAAAACTTTCAATTTTTTTCAAAGCATGGTGATAACTGGCCTTGAGTGCACCCACCGATGTGCCCAGAACCTCGCTCATTTCCTCATATTTCATCTCGTCATAGTAGCGCAGGTTGAAGACTGTGCGCTGCTTGTCGGGCAATGTGGCGATGGCACGCTGCAGCTTGAGCTGTGCCGCGTCGCCGTCAAAGAACTCATCGCTCTCGAGCTGGTTAACCAGGAACGAGTCTTCGTCGTCAATCGAGAGATGGTTGAGCGACTTCTGCTTGTTGATGAACGTTATCGACTCGTTCACGGCAATCTTGTAGAGCCATGTCGAGAGCTTAGCGTCACCTCTAAAGTTGTTGATGCTCGTCCATGCTTTAATAAAGGTATTCTGTAGCACATCATTAGCATCGTCGTGGTTGTAGACCATGCGGCGAATGTGCCAGTACAGCGTGCTCGAATAGTGCTCTATCACCTGTCCGAACGCCGCCCTAGCGGTGTCCTGGTGGCGCAGTAGCTCTATCACTTGAGCCTCGTCATATGTGCTGCGTGCTGCCATTTACTATAGAATCTTATTTTTCAGTTGTTGCTGGTGAGAATATTTCGCCTTCAATCTCATAGTTGCGGCCGTTCATGCTGAACGTAACCAGACCCTTCCCTACCGACGGACGTGCCACCACCATCAGGTTTGTCACGCTATATTCTGATGCAAGGGTTGCATTCTTGTCAGTGGCCTGGAGACTGGTTGCTTTGCCCTCAATGTCGCCCTTGTGGTCAATTTCAAACTTGATGTTGTCATAGGACAGGAGCACAGGATAACTGTCGCTGGTTTTGCGGAAGTTGGCCAGAACCAAGGTCAGCTTCTCGCTGTCACAGTCAGGAATAACCTGGAAACGCACTCCCGAGAGGGGTTTTGAATCAACCTTGGGGTTACAGTAGAAGTAAGAATAGCTGTCGGCACTGTACACGTGCAGCTTGCCGTCCACCATATAGTCAATATTGAGAGCGCCGGTGCGGTTGTCATACATGCCCTTGAGTGCAGTCACGTCATGGCTCGATGCCATTATTGCCGCCTTTGAGAACTCATAGCTGCGCTTACCTATGGTCATGTCCATGTCTCCTGTGGCAAACGACACGCTCATGCTGCCGTTAGAAGCCTTCATGTCACCGCTGAACTTGCCGCTGCCAAAGTTGATGGTAAAGTTTGACCAGTCCTGGGTGAGCGTAGCGGGCGCCAAGGGGTTGCTCTCGTCGACCACCACGTTATACATGTTGGCCTTGGCAGTGGTTATGTTCTCGGGAGATTCGTTACACGACGACGCAGCACCCGCCAGGAGCGCTGCAGTCATCGCCATAAATATAGTTTTTTTCATAATAGTGCTAACTCTCATTACTTGTTGACGGGCACGTAGAACATGGTACCCACGATCTCAACATAGTAGTCCTGCTTGCCGTTGTTGATGCGATAAGACACCTTGGCCGACTTGCCATACTGGAACACTTCACCCTTAACGTCGGTGATGTTGTAAGAGGCATAGCCCTGTGAGCAGGCGGTCTCAAGACCCTCTACAGTAAAACCTTCCTTAGTCATGCTGTAGTGCAGAGCCTTCTGGTCCTCTTTGCCTTTCTCTGAGCTGTTCTCATAGGTGAGCGTGGCCATCACCTCGCTGCTCTCGCTGAGGGCGAATCTCGATATCACCAGTTTAGTGGTCATGGCCTTGTCGCAAGCGGGGATGAAACCAAAGGCAACCTCATCGCTTTCAAAGAGCAACTTGCCGCCAGGAGCATCATAGATGTTCATGATAGCAAATTTATAGGCATAGCTTGCTGTGGCGTGGACCTTATAGGCACCGCTCACTGTGTACTCGTTGAACACCATGCCCACATTGGACTCATAAGCGCCCTGGAACGACGAAATCGCCAGGCCGGTAGACATGATCGACGGAGCAGAATACACATAACTGTTATCGGTGGCAGTCATGGGAAGTATGCCGGTCGAGAAATTAACGGGAAGACCGTCCATAACAGTTCCCTGCACAGTCATGTTGATGTTGCGCTGCGTGTGGTTGACTTCAAATGCCGTGTTACCCATTGTGAGCACAGGAGTTCCCTTAGGATCTTCAAGGTTCTCAGTCAAGTTATACATCTGCAACGATGCGCGTATAATCTCGTCATCTTCACTTCCCAGGCACGATGTCATGCCCAGACCCAGCGCTGCTAACAACGCCATTGATAATGCTTTCTTCATATCTTTATGGTTTTTTGTTTATCGGTTGTTTTATTTGACGACATAACTGTCGGCATACTTCTTGCCCTTCACGCTCAGGCTCCACTGTGTGGATTCATCCTCACGGCCCATCTTGAACGATGTCTCATGAGTGCCGTTTGCCAGGTTGACTGTAACTTTAAGGTCAGTAACAGGGAAACGCTGATAGCCATGACTGTCGCGGGCATCGGTAGTGGTCTCGGTACCAGCCGATGAATCGATGCGGCGATAAACCGACACTGTCTCGGGAGCGGGAGCTTCCATTATGAAACCATCGCGAGTTACGGTCACAGGGATGTCGCGAACAATCAGGTTGTCAAACCATGTCGCAAGCTCAATATTGACTATGGGCGCAAGATGCATGGTGGCAGTATAATTGTCCTTAAATCTATCTATGTCAAACTGAATGATTGAGCGGTTGTCGGTAAGCGGAGCGGTCTTGGGGAACACCTGCTTCATTTCATTGCCCAAGAAGAACACCTGGGGCATGGTCGACATCACACGCAAATCCTTGCCCACAGTGTAGTGTACCTCAACACTCTGTTCGTTAAAGTCTACAGTGAGGCTTAAGTCAGAGACATCAATGTCGGTAGTAGTAGCGGCATGGCATGTGTAACGTCCACTCTCCTTGTCGGCAACCAGTTTCAGACCCTTAATCTCGTAAGGAGTAGCCTGCGAAGCATGAGCAAACAGCTTCAAGTCGGCCGTTTCGTCAGCACGATGGAACACCACAGTGTTTTCGGTCTCGTTCAACGAGACCAAGAGGTCAGTGGAAGTGTTCCACATGTGGTTGAGAGTTGTCACTTTCATAGTGACATCACGCTTCTTCCAGTCAGGGTCGTCCTCTTTGTTACAAGAACTGAACGACAGCACCAAAGCCATAGCGGCCAATAACATCATAAGTTTGTTTTTCATACTCATCTTTTTTAATAGATATATTAAATGCAAAGTTAATGCAATTATCGCTTATTGCCAAATGTCACCGCTCCTATTTCAAAAAACATTAAGTTTTTTTATGCATTCACCCCCACTCCGGTAACTGTACACCAATGGGGATAATCTCGCGCAGAACTCGCAGACAACGCAGAAAAAAGCGGGATAATTTATTTGCATAATCCCAGAAAGTGCATTAGGGCATGGATAAGATTTTAGATTATCATTGTGACAGGATTTGGGCTATATTGAACGAGCATAGGGGTTCCTATGTGAGCGAAAGATAGCCCAATTCATGCCCATGAGAAGCAAAATATTGCCATTTGCTCCTAATGAACTTTCTGGGATAATATTAGGTGGTGAAATAATTTCTTCTGATTTTGAGAAATTTCTTCCTGATACTCTGCGAGTTCTGTGCGAGTTCTTACCATTGTCGAAAAGTCACCCTATAGGCGTAACAAACACAGCAAAATGTCCTCACAGGGACAGTCCGAGGCCACTGAAAAAGTCAAAAACAGCCTTTTTTGACCGTTCTAAACCCTCTGAGATTTGAATATTTGAATAGGGATTCAGATAGGGTATCAAATATGAAAATAGATCTTTTCTGATACATGATACTTTTTCAGTGGCCTCGGACAGTCCCCGTGAGGACATTTTAAAAGGTTTTTCAGCATAGTATTTTGCACTTTGTGAAAATTTTAGTAATTTTGGCATCACTAAACAATGCGGATATTTTTATTGTGCACTATTGAATCACAAAAACCGACATCCCCTTAATAATTAAACAATTAAATTAATAAACTCACTTTAAATAATGAGTCAGTCAGACTTGAACAATTAAGATTATGAAAAAAAAAATATCATTATTTTTTGTTGTATCTTTGCTCTTGTCTTTTACAAGTTGCGAGGATAAAGAGCCCACAGTTTTTGACCATGAATATATAATGAACACACCCGTCAGAAGTGTAATGAGTCTGTATTCAGTTTCAGGTGCAATTTGGCGTGAACAAGGACACTATTCAGGCTTCACATCATATGCATCTATTAAGTGTGCAAACAAGAAAGCTTATATCTCTATCCCGGAATCATTTAATAATATATATTGTCCTGTTCCGATAGAAACAACTATGCCTCTTAAATCTTTGGATAATGGTGTGGGCGTATTTAAAAACAACTGCGGAGGCTTTAACGTCAATGAAGGATTCTTATTCTGTGAAACAACTATTTCTGGTGCAGGTAGTGCGCCCGATGGATCATTAATATACAAAAGTTACCTATTCTCACTTCCTCTTTACTCACAACTATTTTACGGAAATGACTACAAGAATACAAAAGAGACTTATTGTACATTTGACCTCCCCAACGCACACGACGGAAAAGGTGATAATGGTGATAAATTTCTTTCTGAAATATGCGTTTATAATTTAAAACTTGACCCAAACACAACAGTTAGCTTAAAGTTCCAAGGCCATATTAATGAAATGAGAGCCAATGGGTGGTATGCTGACTATGGACCCACAACAAGTTCTGTATTAGTACTTGACGGTAATGAGTGGAAACAATTGCCTGACTATACAATATCAATTGAGAAATATAGCATAGTTTTCAACACACGAACTTATTATTTGTCATTTACGCTGAATAGTACTGACAGCAAAATCCCCTTTTACTCAACAGGCCCGCTTCGTGATAGATGAATTAAAGTGCCATCACCGGGACATCCCTGTGATGGCACTTTTTAGTTGAGGCTCGGTCTTCTCTGTGGGAGATAGTTGAGTGGTTATTTTGCTTTGAACAGCAGGTTGCCCTGGGTGTCGTAGAATGACACCTCGCCGTCGTCAGCGATATTGTATTTTGCCACCTTATTGAATGCCGCGATGAACTCGTCCTCGCGCATCTCCTCGGGGCAGAACATCTTGGTAGACATTCCTTGCTTGAAGGTGAGGCTGCCGTCCTTGCTGGCTACATAAAACCCGCCTATGCTGTTACATCCCACTGTGGCGCTTACGCGGCCGTCCTTAAACATAATGCTAGGCTTGGCCATCTCGCTACCGGGCAACTGGGTACCGTTGAGCTGAGTGATTGCAAAAGTCTTGTTTTCCAGGCCAGCACCGCACTTGCACGACACCATCATTGCCATTGCGGCAAGAGCTGCGATAAATGTAAATCTTCTCATAACACTTCTTGTATTTTAGTGAGTTAGTAAAAGTTTTTTCTATACTGTAGACAATTCTTAGACTGCATTACCCACACAAGGTTTAATCCTCACGGCCACACTACCGATTCGCATTTTAAACCATTAAGCATATCCCCGAGTCAAAGAAGAAAGTATTTTATTTGTTTTATATTATAAAATAATGTATCTTTGCGTTTCAATAAGGTTTATAACACTTAACATTGACCGTTATGCGTAAACTATCTTTATCAATACTATTCATTTTTATCATGAATCTTTTTTCATTCATGGCACATGGAGCCGAGAAGAAGATTGACTTCAACTATCCCAAGGATGTGTCTAAAAATGCTATTGTCGACCTTGAATCGGCACTCAAGACAGGCAACGGCGAACTCACCGTGGATGCCCTCATCCGCTACTCAATAGCCCAAAGCGGCATCAGCGAGGAGAACCTGGGTGAGATCATCGACCGCATCGAGGGTACTATCAAGAAAGAGAAACGTCCCGAAATCAAGGCATTGCTCTACTACTTTGAGGCACGTGTCTTTGAGGACTACGTGAAAAATGCCAATGTGCGCGAGGCAATAGATATAGAAGGCGAGAAACCCAGCAAGGACTATAGCGAGTGGACAAATGTGCAGTTCCTGGCAAAAATTGAAGAACTGTTCAAGCTCGCGGTTGCCGACCGCCAGGCTCTTGAGGCCGTTAAGGTTACCGACCTGCCCAATATCATCAAGTGCAACGAGTTGGGTGCTACTTACGTTCCCAACCTGTACCTGTTCCTCGCCAGCGAGGTAATGAAAAAGTCGAGCAGCAGCGACCTTAAGGAAGACTACCTGCAGAGCGCCAAGGCGACCAGCGTGCCTGCTTACCTATATGCCGTGGACAAATACAACGGCTCAAAGCGCAACGAGGTGTATGAGCAATACCGCGACAATGAGCACTGTGGAATTCTCCTCCCCGACTGGACTAGCAACAAGGAAGACTACGCGAAGCTTAAGGACTACTTGGCACGTTTCCCCAAGGGAATATATGCCCCTAACGTGCAGAACACCATCAACCGCATGGAGTCTAAGCATGTTAACCTCACCGTTCCACGACGCATCACCAAGGGCGAAACAGCCAAGGTAAAAGCAAAATACAACAACGTGGAACGCGTCACTCTGAACGTGTATCGCATACCCGACAAGGAGATAGGCAACAGCAGTTTCTCCTACACGCTCAGCCGCCTGGAGAAGGTGCAGACCATCAATCTGGACCTCGAAGGCACCGTCCCCTTTGAGGGCGAGAAACAGGTCGAAGTCAAGGGACTTGACTATGGCAAGTATGTCATCGTGCCGTCGTATATCGCCGATGGCAAAGAACAGATTGACGAGAACATCAACTGGCGCGATGACCTCACCGTGAGCGATCTCGCAATCTTTACTCTGGAGCAGAGCGACAAGCAGAACAAGGTATTTGTGGTCAACCCCATGACCGGTGCGCCCGTGGCTGGCGTTGAGGTGTCTATGGACTACAAGTATGACAACATCCACATCAAGGCTACCACCGACAAGGGTGGCATGGCCGTCATCCCCGGCAATGTTGAGCGTTGCGAGATCAAGGCTGTGAAGGGCAGCGACAAGTATGCCGACGCACTGAGCTACTACCGCAACAGCTTTGGCAGCGGCACTAGCAACAACATCGACATCTTCACCGACCTGGCTATCTACCGCCCGGGCGAGAAGGTGAAATGGGCTATGGTGGCCTACTACACCGGCGACAACTCACGCGAGCTGCAGCCCAATACCAAGTTCAAGGTTAAGTTCAACGACACTAACAACAAGGAGATTACTTCGGTTGATGTTAAGACCGACGAGTTTGGCCGTGCCGAGGGCACATTTGACATCCCCACCGACCGTCTCAACGGCAGTTTCAAGATTGAAGTGAGCAAAGGTGACGACTCTCGTGGATATGCCATTGGTTACAAGCGCATCAACGTGAGCGAATACAAGACTCCCACATTCGACATCACCTATACAACCAAGCGCGGCGCTTTCGTTGCCAAGGAACCCGTAGTGATCGAGGGTAATGCCAAGACCTACTCGGGTCTGCCCGTACCCGGCAGTGAGGTGAAAGTGACCCTCAACAAGAACGAATGGTCATGGAACTGGCGTCACTACATGCCCAGCTACAAGGGTGATGTACTCATGGACACCACAGTTGTTACCGACGCTCAGGGCAACTTCAAGCTGGAGTTCCCCGCCGAAATGTTTGAAGAAAACAAGGGCGCAAGCAAGTACTACTGGAGCCGCTACAACTACAGCGTTGAGGCGAAGTGCACCAACGCTGCCGGCGAGACTCACGAGGCCACCAAGTCGTTCATCGTGGGCAGCCGCCGCGGCATTGAGATGGCCGACGAAGCGACATTCCTCAACGAGAAGCAGTATGACATCCCCATCTCTTACCGAACCACCAGCGAAACCGAGAAGAGCGTCGTGTGCACCTACGAGCTCATCAACAAGGAGACTAAGGAAACCGTGAAGACCGGCAACTTTGACACTGCCGAGCCTAAGGTTGACTTCACCGCCGTTCCCTCGGGCGAATACACGCTCAAGGCTCACATCCTCGCTGCCGACAAGGACGAAACAGATGCCGATGCCCAGATGACCCTGGTGCTGTGGCGCAAGACCGACAAGCAGGCGCCCGTCAAGGACTGCGCACTGTGGCTGCCCAAGACCGACATCAAGGCAGATGCTAACGGCAAGGCTTCGTTCCTCGTGGGTACATCGACACCCGAGGCACACATCTACATGGTTGTGGCAAGCCACAAGGGCGTGGAACGCAGCGAGTGGTTACACTACACCGCTCCAGGCATGCACACAGTGAATGTCACCGTTCCCGAGCGCGATGAGGAAGCTCTCAACATCACCCTGTACACCTACTACAAGAACAAGGAAAATACCCAGTCGGTATATGTATCTTGCGAGGCTCGCGAACGCAGCATCAACATGGAGGCAACTTCGTTCCGCGACAAACTCGTGCCTGGCACTCCCGAGCGCTGGACATTCAAGGTGACCGACAAGCAGGGCAAGCCTGTCAACGCAGCCGTGATGCTCGAGATGTTTGACAAGGCCCTCAACACCCTTGCCAACAACACTTGGCACTTCTACCCCTACTGGAGCCGCAGCTACAAGTTCAGCATCGAAGGACAAAACCTGACATACAACACCATGTTGTCAAAAGACTGGCAACGCAGCAGCAAGCAGACAGCAACTATCGTGTATCCTTCGCTCTACATGTACGGCCATGAACTCTTTGGTTACCTGGGCCGTGCTAACGTAATGTACAGCAAGGCAGCAGGCGGACGCGTCATGGCTGCGCCCATGGCAATGGTTGAGGAAAGTGCACCAGTAGAGCGCAAGGCGGCCGCAGCCGAAGCTAATGGAGACATGCTGCATGAAGTTGAAGTAGTTGGCTATGGAGTTGTGAAAAAAAACACCGAAGGACAGGTTTCTCTCGACAATGTGCAGATGCGCATGGCCGACGTGAAGACTGCTCTGTGGCAGCCTATGCTCACCACCAACGAGCAGGGCGAACTGGTAGTGGAATTTGACGCTCCGCAATTCAACACTACATGGATTGTACAGGGTATCACTTGGGACAAGGAACTGTACAGCTCTCGCTTCAACCGCGAGGTGCTCACCCAGAAGGAAGTGATGGTGAAGGCAAGCCTGCCCCGCTTTGTGCGCACCGGCGACAAGGCCACCCTCACCGCAAGCGTGATGAACGCTACCGACGAGCTGCGCCAAGCAAAGGCGGTGATCGAACTCTTTGACCCGCGCACCGGCACCGTTGTTGCTACCAAGGAATTCAACGAGCAACTGCAGCCCAGCGGCACCAACGCGGTGTCAATCGATTGGGACGTGCCCGAGTCGATGGCATTCGTGGGCTTCCGCATCAAGGCGGCAAGCGGCAAACACAGCGACGGTGAGCAGGTGATGGTTCCCGTGCTGGCAAGCACTCAACCCATCATCGAGACTCAGCCCTTCTACATCGAGCAGAACGAGCACAGCCACAGTGTGACAGTGCCCAGCAATGCCCGCGACGCACGCGTGACACTCGAGTACTGCGACAATCCCACATGGTACTGCGTCACTGCCCTGCCCTCGATATTTGACGACAACTACAAGATCAGTACCCGTGCAGCACATACCCTCTTCACCATTGATGTGGCTCAGGGTATAGCTAATGCTAATCCCAAGATTAAGGAAGCCGTTGACCACTGGAATGCTAACCCGCAGGACAGCGTGCTCGTGTCAATGCTTGCCAAGAACCAGGACCTCAAGATAGGCAACCTGCTGGCTTCGCCCTGGCTCAACGAGAGCGACCGCCAGACCCTGCGCATGTCGCGCATTGGTGACCTCATGGACAAGGAGAAGATGGCTGCCGAGCGCAAGAAGGTGGTTGAAGCACTGCTCGAGAACCAGAACGCCGACGGCGGTTGGTGCTGGTTCAAGTACCCCGGTGCCGAGTCAAGCATCTATACCACTCACGAGGTGCTCGAGCTCATAGGCGAAATCAAGCACCTGGGCTATCTGCCCACCGATGCCGACCTCGACAAGGCGGTGAAGCGTGCCCTCGCATGGTATGACAAGGAGCAAGTGCGCATCTACAACGAGCGCAAGAAATATGACAAGAGCTACAGCGGATTCAGCGACTTCGTCTATGTGCGCACCCTGTTCAAGGATGTGGCCATGAGCAAGGACGCCAAGACCCTCTTCAACAACGCCCTCAAGGCGATGAAGAGCGACTGGAGCAAGGGCTTGTCACTGTCGGGCAAGGCTTACTTCGCACTCACGATGGAACGCAACGGCGAGCACAAGACCGCTGCAGCCATCACCGAGAGCATACGCCAGTTCAGCATCACCAAGCCCGAACTTGGAACCTACTGGGACAACCTGCAGAGCGGCTGGCGCTACTTTGACAAGGTGGCAGTTACAGCAACCATCCTCCAGGCACTCAACGAGGTTGACAACCGCAAGGCAGAGATCGACGCCGTGCGCAAGTGGATGCTGCTGATGAAGCAGACCAACGACTGGGGTTCATCGAGTCTCGCAGCCGACGCCGTTTACAGCATCCTCTCTACCGGTACCGACTGGCTGCAGCCCGCAAGCCAGGTAAGCATTACCGTCGACGGCAAGGCTCTCGACATCGCCGATGCCGAGAAGTATCTGGGCTATGTGCGCCGCACTCTCAGCTGCCAGCCCGGTGCAGTGGTTAACATCAACCGCGACGGCACATCACCCGCATGGGGTGCTATCTACAACCAGTTCCGCGCCGAGATGAGTGAGACACCGCAGGTAGCCATCGACGAGCTCTCGATCAGCAAGGAATACTACGTATATGGCACCGACGGCAAGCTCGTTCCCGCAACCCATCTCAAGGTGGGCGACAAGGTGCAGGTGCGCACCGTCATCAAGTGCAACCGCGACCTTGACTTCGTCACCGTGGTCGACGAGCGTGCATCATGCTTCGAACCCGTTGACCAGCTCTCAGGCTACCGCTATGCCGACGGCACCTACTACTACCTCGAGACCAAGGACAGCAAGACCAACGCGTTCTACACCAGCCTGAGGAAAGGCACCCACATCATCTCGTATGACGTGTACGTCACCGCCACCGGCAAGTACAGCGCAGGCGTAGCCTCGGCCCAGTGCCAGTACGCACCCCAAATCGCCGCCCACAGCGCCGGAACCACCCTCGAGATCAAGAGATAAAAGATCAAGAGATAAGAGATAAGAGACAAGAGATAAAAGAGGTGAGTTGCCCAGCCATAAACGTGTGACGATATGGCTGGGCAACATCCCTTTAGGGATGCTGATGCGGTAGCCAGCCATGAAGGCGTGCGAAGCAGGCCGATATGGCTGGAAACGATGACACCCCACCACCCCATGCCTTTAGGTATGGGATAAACAACGATAATACAAAAACAATGGCAAATACTTATACCCAAATATTCCTTCATGTGGTTTTCTCGGTAAAAAACCGTGAATCCCTCATCTCGCAGGAAATCGAGACGGAACTCTACCCTTATATCTGCGGCGCTTGTATCAACCGCAAACACCATGTCCACGCCATAGGCGGGGTGCATGACCACATCCACATGCTTATAGGAATGCATCCATCGGAATCAATCAGCGACCTCATTAAGGCTCTGAAAATCCAATCAACGTTGTGGATAAAAGAGAAATTTGGCGTGGCTAATTTTGCGTGGCAATCAGGATTTGCCGCATTCTCCTATAGCAAATCCCAGTTACCCCAAGTAATCAATTACATCAACCATCAGAAAGAACACCACAAAGTGGTTTCGCTTGACAACGAGATGGAAACCATCATGCAACGTTCAGGATTAGATTACAACAAAGATTACCTGCTGAAGGGTGTTGACTAATACCGTACCTAAAGGCACGGATATTGTTACGGACCTCATTCCAGCCATATCGGTCCGCTTCGCGGCCCTTCATGGCTGGCTACCATATTTCATCCCGCTGGGATGATTAAATACCACCCATAATCAAATGTTTTTACATGCATCTCCTTGCCAAATGTCATTGATATTACGATTACGTCAAGCAACATCCCGTAGGGATGCTGATGCGGTAGCCAGCCATGAAAATGCGACGCAAGGAGCATCAACATGGATAAGTGCAACATCCCGTAGGGATGCTGATGCGGTAGCCAGCCATGAAGATGCGACGCAAGGAGCATCAACATGGATAAGGGCAACATCCCTTTAGGGATGCTGATACGGTAGCCAGCCATGAAGGCGTGCGAAGCAAGCCGATATGGCTGGAAACGATGACACCCCACCACCCCATGCCTTTAGGTATGGGATTACACACACAACACATGCAATAACAAACCCAAAGAGGTGGAGGCCGCTTGGATTTGCGGTCTCCCCCTTATTCTATGTCTTTTTTCTTTTTGTTTTGCCTTTTAGAAGTCTCAACTCATTACTCGAAATAGACGCGGGCGTAGGAGCCGGTCTCGCGCATGCGTTTGCCGTAGAAGTCGGACTCATCGACCACTTCTACGTCGGTCTCGCCCAGGAAACTCTCGTCAATCATGTCGCGCATCTCGTCAAACTTGGCCTGTGCTTCCTCTTGCGAGGCGAAGCGGTAACTGTCGCTGCCGCTGGCTCCGCTGCTGTTGTAGTAGTCAAACTGCACCACGATTTTCTTAGTGGGCGCAGCCGTCTCTTGCTTCACGGGCTCGGGCACGTTGTGGGTGGCAAAGTAGCGCCACAGCGGAGCCGCCATGAGCGCCTGCAGCATCTCGTTGCGGGTGAGCATATCAAGCACCTCGCGCTGCGACATGAGCAGCACCTCGATGTCCTCGCTCTCGTCGAGCGACTGCCCTGCCACGCGCTCCACGCCCACGGCAAGGAAGCAGTGGGTGATGTTGTCGCATATACTGGGATTCTGCCCTATCGTCATTATCTCGGTCCATTCGCCTCCGGCATAGCCTGTCTCCTCGAGCAACTCGCGGCGTGCGCTCTGCTCAGCCGTCTCGCCGTCTTCACACTTGCCGGCACACAGCTCCACCATCACCGTGTCCATAGCGTGGCGGTACTGACGCACCATCACCATCTCTCCGTTAGTGGTGATAGCGATGATATTGACCCAGTCAGGGTACTCCAGCACATAGTGCTCGGGGTTGATGACACCATTGGGCAGCTGCACCTTGTCGACACGCGCAGTGAGCCACGGCCGCTGAATGATGTAGCGGCTCTCAAGCGTAGTCCATTTCTGTATCTCCTTTGCCATAATAAGTTTCTTTTGTGCAAAGTTAGTTTATTTACCCGAGAAATAAAAATCCTACTCCCCAAAGTAACTACAAACCCCCATTTTACACTTTTTCAACCATGAATTACATTAAAAAGGATGATATTTAAAGAAAAATCAGTATTTTTGTGGTCAAGTATAATAGTAAATATTCAAAACAGCAATTAGGATGAAACTCTTTCATGGAACAGATTCTATTGTTATTACCCCCGAAATCCGAGTAGTTGGTTTTACAAAAGATTTCGGATATGGATTTTATTGCACTCATATAGAACGACAGGCAAAACGCTGGGCCGTATCAAAGCGACATCCTCACATCGTCTGTATATATGAATATGAACCTGATGAGAACCTCAACATCAAACAATTCCCAGAGATGACCGACGAATGGCTCGACTTTGTTGCGGCATGCCGTCATGGCGAGTCACATCCTTTCGATATTGTTGAAGGACCAATGGCCGATGATGAAGTGTGGGACTATGTTGAAGATTTTCTTTCAGGTCGCATTACAAGGGACGCCTTCTGGGCACTTGCAAAATTTAAGCACCCAACCCATCAAATTGTATTCTGTAACGACAAAGCTTTAGCATCCTTGAAATATATTGATTACTACGAAATTAAGAAATAACCATGACTAATATATATTTCCACGACGAAAAGATAACCTTCAACGACCTTTACTTCGTCTGCTACATGATAGAGCGCACAGCCCGTAGCATCAAGCAAAGGAACTGGTATGTAGTGAACAGCCTCGGTAGCGAGGGGCTTGCTCGACAGCTATCTATCGCAGAGACCAACCATTGTCTCAACCCCGACCAGGTTGTTAGCGAATGGAAGCAAGAATATCATCTTGTAGAGGGAAATGTAGATGTCACAAAGGTTGATAGTGAATACACCGACAAAGTGCCTACGGCTCTACAAATGGGTAAAGTTTATGCTCGTCTTATTGATTCTATTTCAAAACAAGGCCGAGATTTAGTACAGACAATACTGAACGTCTATGCCTCACCCATCTGCAAAGCGATAGACAACTACAACTCCAGCGCTTACTTTGAACCCAGCTACGTTCAGCTACGCGCATTCTACAACGGCAGCTTCTAACGATTCTCTACACAAAGCAACAACTTTATTTTCACCATCTTGACAGAGACAACATCGCCATTTCAGGAAATGAAGCAAACCAGAGGTGTTTTTGTAGTCAAGCACGAAAACAAGAAACAAGAAAACAAGGGCTAGTGGTCAGTTCCACCAGCCCTAATTTATTTTATTGTTTGATAACTACCTTACTTGTATAGTTAGAGAAAACCATAATTTGAACACCGGGTTCATCTTCCCTTATCGGTTGACCTTGCAAGTTATATCTAGCTACTTCCGTAACTTCTTCATCCGAATCGATTGTTTGGATTGCCCCAGGAGTAGGATTGTTGTTTTTTGATAAAAGGAAAATTTCATAAGCAGTATCCATTGTTACAAATTCAACAACAAAGCCATTTTTTGAGAGCAAATTAATATACTTGGTATTGTTTCCCTGAAACTACTAGTATTCCCACTATAATTATATTTACTTTCAACTCCAGAAGGCAGATCGCCATAAAGATACATAGTAGGATGTTCTGTTATGCGAGTGCTAGCGTAAGCAATCATACGCCTAACTTTTTTGAGCAAAAGCATTAGCACTAAACACCAATAGCAATAATAACGATAGTTATTTTTTCATAACTTGGATTGAATATATTTTATTATTTTATTATTTTATTTTCTTATTTATATCTTTCAAAGAAAGTGAAATGTTTGCTAACACCTTCATCACACAGGAAGTAACTATGGTAGTAAATAATGCTACTACTGAAATCATTATACCACCAGGATTAACTTCTTTGCCGGAACTGTAAGAATAAGTGTCGTATGGTTTATCAACAAAACCTAAGACAATGAAGCAAATGAAGCTACCTATAATACCAACAACCATTACCACAGTTGCCAGTGTTTTAAGCATATTTTCTGGGCCATTTTCATCTTTAGTATTTGAAATAGTGTTTTCTACTTCAGGTTCTTCAACCGTGTTTAGTTCTTTTCTTTCTTCTTCCATAGAATCTATTATTTTATATGGTTTGTACTCATAATAAGAAACAGCGTTTCTCACGTCCCTTTTGAAACACCAAAAGAAAGCGTGGGACGATGTCGTTGTCAATTGAAACAAAGGCATCGCCAAACGCCTTACCCGAAATTGAACAACCCACCCCCACGCCGTTACTTATACAGCACCCGCTTGCACGGGATGGGTATACAAGTACAGCGAAGGCGTTTCTGGTTGCCTCAATGTCCTTCGGGTTGAAATTGGCGATTTCTTGTTTCAGGAATTGAAGCGAAACGCTTTCAAAAATATGTCCTTCAAGTAGCGGCTTCTGCCACCATTGCTTGAATTGATGCAAAGATAGTTATTTTTGACGAAAGAAAGAAAAATAGTAGTGTTTTTTTAATCGAGGTGGTTATATCACATAAATCGAATTTAAATGTGGGGATTTTCTTGACTGGTTGATAAGTTTGTTGTAACTTCGTGGCGTAAAACCCGAGAATGACTATGACAGCCTTAAAGAAACGCATTGAATACTTCGACCTGCTCAAGGGCATCGCAATTTTCCTGGTAGTGATGGGCCATGTGCTCACCATGTGCATACGTGGTGTGGACGCGGCTTTCTTGTTCAAGTTCATCGGACAGGTGCACATGCCTGTGTTCTTCTTCATCAGCGGTTACATGACCTACAAGGGCACCCAGGACGACGGCTTTGCCCATCCTAAGCTGGGCAAGCGCTTCTTGCAACTCATCATCCCGTTTGTGGTGATGAGCGCGCTGTGGGTGTGGTACTTCCCGCACAGCCACCTGGAGTCGCCCCTGCACGACAATCTGCCCGACCTGTATAATTCCTACTGGAAAGACGGCTACTGGTTCACGCTGTGCCTGATGCAGCTGTGCATCGTCTACTGGCCTGTGAGCGTGCTGCTGTCGCGCCTCAAGGCTGTGTGGGCGCAGGTGCTTGTGTGTATAGTAGTGTATGCAGGGCTTGCTGTACTGTCTGTTCTCTTTGCCGACGAGGAGGCCAACATTGACCCTGCCGGTGTGGGACTGCTGGCGCGGTTCTTCCCGGTGTTCATGATGGGCGTGTTAGCTCACCGCCACAAGGATGCATTCAACCGCCTGTGGCACAACGGCTGGTGCCTCACCGCGGCTGTCGCTGTGGGAGCCGCATCGTTCTATGCCGTGGTCTATCCGTGGGACCTGCCGTGGCTGCCCGTCCACTCTGAATTTGTACTCATCCCCGTGATGCATGCTTGCCTCATGGTCGTTGCACTGGCAATGGTTGAGCCGTGGAGCAACCGCGAGTATGCCGAGGGCCACCGTCCCGGCGTCGTGGCGCGTGCGTTCAACTACTTGGGGCACGAGAGCCTGGGCATATACCTGTGCCACTACTTCTTCCTATTCCCGCTCACCGTGTTGCGCCAGCCCGTCACCGACATGGGCCTTGCCACCCTACCCCTCACTGTCATCTCGTCCGCTGTGGCATCGTGCATCATCGCAGTGACGCTGCTGGCTATACGCCTCATCAAGTGCAGCCCCCACCTCGCGTTCCTGATGCTGGGCAAACCACTCAAATGATAAGCAACACAACCTTAAAGCATAAAACACAACGGCGTCCACAAATCGCTTGTGGATGCCGTTGTTATTTGGGTATATCCCTCTAACGAGGGGGGAAGCGTAAGTATCTTGATTAGTTATTGAGAACGACGTTGAGACAAGCATTGATGTCTACAGCATCAACTGTGCCGTCGCCATTTACATCAGCATCGCCGGCAACTGCCGAAGGCTTGACTGAACCCAGGACTACCGATACCAGCAGATTAACGTCAACAATGTCAACGTCGCCGTCGTTATTGACGTCGCCGGTCAATGCCACCTGCTTGGGTGTGGGCAGAGTAACTACGGGAGAGAGGTCGTCAGTGCGATCCTGCAGCGGAGTGCCAATGCGGGTCTGGTCAGTGAGCGCACTGTTGATAGACTCGTCAAGAAGGTCATGGAAACGGCCCTTCACAACGCTCTTAGCCATGAGTTTCACGAGGAAGTTCTGGTCGGCAAGCAGCTCGTCAACAACCTTGTCAGAGCCTGCGTCCATCTTGCTCTTAATAGAAGAAGGTGTCACGCCCGAGTTCTGCTCATTACCCTTGCTCATGGCAATGGTGAGGTCGCTGATCATATCGCCCAAGCCATTGTAAGCAGCGTCAACAAAGCGGTCAAATTCGAGTGATGCGCCATAGTCAGCGAGCATGCCGCTGATTTCTTCCCAGTTGTGCCAGATGATGCTGCTCACTGTTGCGCGAGTGCCTTCCTTAGCGCGGTTGAGCGCATAATTGGCAAAGTTAGCATCGGTGAGGGTCTTATTGATCGAGCTGGTGGTGAATGTAATCTCGTTGCGTGCATCGTTCATTGTGATATTGCGCACGTGGCAGGGATAAGCGATAACCGAGCCGGTAGTAACCTCAACCATCTTGTCGGCCTTGTTGGCAGTGTACCATGTGGTAGCGTTAGAGATGTGGACGTGACCTGTGAGCACCAGGTGGATGTCGTGTGCAAGGAAGCTTGCGCGCACGTTGTCGGCATCAGCCACAAGACCGTCGCCCAGGAGTGATTCCTGGTCGTCGATGTGGGGAACAAGCTGGTGGTGCATCATCACCATCACCTGTTTGCCCTTATCCTTAGCCGCGTCGGCCTTGGCAAGAATCCAGTTAAGGGTGTTGTTGCTTATACCATTGGCGTCAAGGTCTTTGTTCTTATCACGTTCCTTACTCATGTTATCGTCAACGCAGATGAGGTGCAGACCGGGAAGAGGCTCACACACATAGCTCAGCGAGTTGGGATCGCGCTCAATGCAATCGTTGTAGCCCATGTTGGCATAGATGGTCGCAAACTCGGCACTGGTGGGAGTAGAGACAGTGCGCACCATGCCGCCGGCAAATGTCTTGGCGTTAGTGTTGTTCACATCGTGGTTACCGGGAACAACCCACACCTTGATGCCTGCGTCAACCAGCTCCTGCAATTTGGCAGCCACCTCGTTGTGGCTGTACTTCTCACCGTTCTTAGTGAGGTCACCGCTGATGAGCACACCGGCGGGTTTGTTAGAGAGGGCTTTGTTGACCAATGCCTGCAGGACGTCAGTGGCCTTGTCAAACATCTTGTTATCGTTGTCGATCTCTTTTTGTAGATTAGCACCGCCATTATTCATCAGGTTGGGCGCCAGATAATGGAGGTCGGTAAACAACATAAGATTCTCAGGCACATTATCTTGTGCATAAAGGTCTCCCATGTGCAATGCAGGTGCTGATGCAGCTGCAAGCATTGCTGCCACGACTGTGGCTTTTTGTAGTTTTTTAAGCATAACTATTTGGATTGATTGGTTTTATATCACAAATTTACTAAAAATTCATCGTAAATGCAAATATAATACCCAAAAACACAAGAGCACAACCACAACCACACATAGCCGCATCTAACCTATAAAACCTAGCAATCCTAAAGAACCCAAAAACCTTAGATACCCCCCAAAAGCTATAAAGGCCATAAAGGCTATAAAGACTATAAAGGCTATAAAGACTATTGAGTCTAGAGATTCACAGCATATATGCAACAAATGCCGTCGTAATTACCCTCTGCAGGATAATTATAACGGCTATGCTTTACTGCCCTGTTGCCCCGCCATAATGCGACGGGCTCTACTGCGGTGCTCTCACACCACAATTAGAATCACTTGTAAACTGTATCGCTTACAGTGAGGCTGTAACGACCCTTAGCGCGACGACGAGCAAGAACCTTGCGACCGTCAGCAGTTTTCATGCGGTGACGGAAACCGTGCTTGTGAGCCTTCTTGATGTTTGAGGGTTGGAATGTTCTTTTCATTTTATCTTAATTTTTTATTTGTTTTTACTTTTTTCGCAAAATGCGACTGCAAAATTACATACTTTTTTCTGAATACACAAACATCTGAGGCATTTTTATTAATCAAAAAACGATTTTTCCATATAAAAGTGCACTTTATTTAAAAATAGGTAATAAATATTTGCGAACACGACGGGATTATCGTATCTTTGTACCCGAATATGCACTGCAAATAAATTTTTAAAAACAATATAGAAACAAAAACTTTTTATGATTAACGCTCAAGACATTAAAAACGGAACCTGCATCCGCATGGATGGCGACCTGTACTTCTGCATCGAATTCCTTCATGTAAAACCCGGTAAGGGCAACACCTTCATGCGCACTAAGCTGAAAAACGTGGTTGACGGCCGCGTTCTCGAGCGCCGCTTCAACATCGGCGAGAAGCTCGAAGACGTACGCGTAGAGCGCCGCCCCTATCAGTATCTCTACATGGACGGTGAGGACGCTATCTTCATGAACCAGGAGACTTATGAGCAGATCCCCATCGCCAAGGACCTCATCACTGGCGTTGACTATATGAAGGAGAGCGACGTAGTAGAGGTTGTTAGCGACGCTTCAACCGAGACCATCCTCTTCGCCGAGATGCCCGTTAAGACTCATCTCAAGATCACTTACACCGAGCCCGGCGTAAAGGGTGACACCGCTACTAACTCACTCAAGCCCGCTACAGTTGAGACAGGCGCTACAGTACGCGTTCCCCTGTTTGTAGGCGAAGGTGAAACTATCGAGGTTGACACTCGCGACGGCAGCTATCAGGGCCGCGTGCGCTAATCCCGCCACATCAAGACAAAGTAATACACGAGGGTATCCCGCAGCTGTGGGATACCCTCGTTGCACTTCATTGTTAATATAATGTGTAAAAGTCATGGGCAAATCAAATGTAGAATACAAAAAAAAGCATTAACTTTGCACATTATACAAAAAAAACAACAAGACAACTATATGCCTGACAACAACAATAATAATGGACGCCGACGCCCGCAGCATGAGCAACAGCCCATGAGCGAGTTTGGCAAACTCCAGCCTCAGGACCTCAAGATCGAAGAGGCCGTGCTGGGTGCCCTCATGCTTGAAAAAGAAGCTTATACTAATGTGAGCGACATCCTCAAGCCCGAGAGTTTCTATGACACAACCCACCAGCACATCTATGAGGCCATCGTGGAGCTGGGTGCCAAGCAGCGCCCCATCGACATGCTCACCGTCACTGAGCAACTGCGCAACGACGGCAACCTGGAGGCCGTGGGTGGCGCCGCACGCATCTCACAGCTCACAGGCATGATATCGAGTGCGGCCAACGTGGAGTTCCACGCCCGCATCATTGCACAGAAGTACATAGCTCGCCGCCTCATCAGCTTCACCAGCAACATCCAGTCAAAGGCCTTTGACGAGACCAATGACGTGTATGACCTGATGCAGGAAGCCGAGGGCGCACTGTTTGAAATTTCTAAAAACACCCTCAAGCGCGACGTACAGCAGATCGACCCCATCATCAGCGAGGCCATCAAGAAAATCCAGGAAGCGGCCAACAACGAGACGGGTCTGAGCGGTCTGCCCACAGGTTACCACAAGCTCGACGAGATGACGTCAGGATGGCAAAACAGCGACCTCATCATCATCGCCGCACGTCCTGCCATGGGTAAGACGGCATTTGTGCTCTCGCTGGCCAAGAACATGGCGGTGGACTACAACCTGCCGGTAGCCATTTTCTCTCTTGAGATGTCTAACCTCCAGCTCGTGAACCGTCTCATCAGTAACGTGTGCGAACTTGAAGGTGAGAAAATCAAGAGCGGACAGCTGTCGGGCGAGGACTGGGAGAAACTCATGGCTCGCAGCAAGAAGCTCTACTCAGCCCCGCTATATGTCGACGACACCCCGTCGCTGTCGGTATTTGAGTTCCAGACCAAGGCGCGCCGCCTCAAGAGCGAGCACGACATCAAGATCATCATCATCGACTACCTGCAGCTGATGAATGCATCGGGCATGAAGTTTGGCAGCCGCGAGCAGGAGGTGAGCAACATCTCACGATCGCTCAAGGCGCTGGCCAAGGACCTCAACATCCCCATCATAGCACTGTCACAGCTCAACCGTAGCGTGGAGCAGCGTGGCGACGACAAGCGAGGCAAGCGCCCGCAGCTGAGCGACTTGCGTGAATCAGGAGCGATCGAGCAGGACGCTGACATCGTTTGCTTCATCCACCGCGAGGAATATTACACTAAGAGCAGCGAGGATGCTGAGGGCAACGACATCAGAGGCAAGGCCGAGTTTATCATCGCCAAGCACCGTAGCGGTGCCGTGGGTGACGTGCCCATGAGATTTGTGCACAGGTTTGCCCGTTTTGAGAACTGGGACGACAATTACAACCTCACTGGCGAGAACGTGGTGCAGTCCAAGATGAACTCTGCACCCATCGACGATCAGGGAGTGCCGGCGGCAATGCCACAGATGGGTCAATCTCCTTTCTCACCCACCTCGGCCGACATTCTGCCCGATGCCGGTGAAACAGCTCCCCCATTCTGATGCATATGGAATATCCCGACAACGACAAGAACACTTCGCGCGCCCTCAAGGAAATGGTGGCCGAGAACGACCGCCCGCGCGAGAAAGCCAAGAACCACGGGTTCAACGCCCTCACCATCCCCGAACTGCTGGCCATCATCGTGGGTAGCGGGTCGGTGGGCGAAAGCGTCACCGAGCTGTGCCAGCGCATCCTGCGCGACAACGACAACAAGCTCTACCGCATGGCACGCATGAGCATACGTGACCTGGTGAAGAACTACCGCGGCATAGGCGAAGTGAAAGCCATCGAGATACTTGCCGCCCTGGAGCTGGGGCGACGATACCATCAGGAGAAGTTTGAAGAGAACAACCAGATACGCTCAAGCCTTGACGCCTACAACTACCTCAAGCAGCGCATGGAGCATCTGCAACACGAGGAAATACACGTGCTCATGCTCGACCGCGCCAAGCGCATCCTGCGCCAGGAACGCGTCAGCAGCGGAGGCACCGCCATGACCGTGGGCGACGTCAAGATGATACTCAAGCCGGCCATAGAACAGCTGGCCGACGGCATCATCCTGGCACACAACCATCCCAGCGACACCCCACGCCCCAGCGAGATGGACAACTCCCTCACGTCACACGTCAAGCAGGCCTGCAACATCATGGGCATCGAGATGGTGGACCACATCATCGTGTGCCGTGGCGGCCGCTACTTCAGCTATCTCGACAACGGCAAACTTTGAGATTCTCGCAAAAAGAACATTATACACTTAAAATATAACGACTTATGAAACACCTCTACTCCGTCCTTCTGGGCATTTGTTTGGGAGTCACCAGTTCAACTGCGCAGCCCACCGTGTGGGCCTACCGCAGCTTCCAACCCTATGACAAGGCCGATGTCACCGGTCCCATCCGCTTCCAAGCCGATGACCCCGAGAACGTCACTCTCATCAGCGACCAGAGTAAGCTAGGACACGTCTATGCCGGCACTTATTATAACTACAAGTGGTATTGCCAGGTGACACATGTGGGCACACAGACCACGATCGACGGCCTGTATTGCTTCGACATGAACGACGGCACGCGCACATTTGTCGCACCCAGCAACCGTGCATTGAGCGACATGACGCACGACTACAGCACCGGCAAGACCTATGGCATTGCCAACGGCGCCGCCAATCTTGCCACCATCGACCTCAACACCGGTACCGTGGTGCTGGGAGCCGCGTTAACCAAGGGAGAGAACGCCCCATGCTACATGGTGGCCATCGCCGCCGACCTCGACGGCACACTCTATGGCGTGTCGACCGACAACTGCTTCTACAGCATCGACAAGACCACCGGTGCCTGCACACTCATAGGCAACACCGGCCGCGACGTGGCCTACACCCAGACAATGGCATTTGACCACAACAACCACGTGCTGTACTGGGTCAACAACGGCGACTATCGGTTCTACACCATCGACATTGCAACCGGCAAGAGCACCTATCTGGGATATACCGACAGCTACAACGCGCTTGCCATACCCTATATCCATGCAGCCAAGGGCGCACCCGACCGCGTCACCGGCCGCAAAGCCACTGCCCAAGGCACCACAGTGACACTGGAGTGGACTAATCCCACCATCGATGCACAGGGCCACACTCTCACAGCACTTGACGGAGTGAAGATATACCGCGACGGCTCACTCATCGCAACCGTGCCGGCTGCACAGGTCACTTACACCGATGAGAACGTCCCCGCAGGACCGCATCACTACAAGCTGGTTCCGTTCAACGACAAGGGTGACGGCGGCGCCGACAGCGATGACGTCAACACCCAAGTGGGTCCCAATCCTCCCGGAGCCGTGCAGAACTTCACCGTAACTCCAGGCAACTACAATGCCGTGCTGTCATGGCAAGCGCCCACACAGGGCATGTATGGCGGCGAGTTTGACCCCGAGAGCATCACGCTCTACCAGATCACGCGCGTCAACGGAGCCACACGTGCCACCTTCAGCATCAAGGCACCCAACACCACTTACACCGACAAACCCGGTTTTGGAACCTACACCTATATTATAAAGGCAATCAACGACCAGGGCAACGGCGTCGAGACCGAGTCTCAGCCCGTGATGGTAAAATATGACAACTGGATCGTGATGGGCAACGGCGAGGTGAGCATCCCCAATGACACCAAGTTCAAGTTCTATGACAACGGAGCCACCGGCTACTACACTAACTCGGTAGACTACACGATGACAATCAAACCCAGTGAAGCATCGAGCATCGTGAGCGCCAAGTTCTCGCAGTTTAACCTCGACACTTACGGCGACACGCTGTTTGTCTATGACGGTGTGGACACCAAGGCGCCGTTCCTGGGCAAATACACTGACATCAAGGTCCCGGCAGCACTCAGCAACCTGCGCGCCACAAACAAGCAGGGTGCGCTCACATTCCGCTTCACCAGCGACATCATTCAGACTGCAACCGGATGGCTTGCCGAGGTGGTGTCTACCAAACTCAAGAGCCATGACCTGGAAGCAGGAGCGCTGAGCGGTTCGCCACGTCCCACAGCTAGGGAGGACAACGCTTACCAGCTCACGATCAACAACCTGAGCATGGAAGATGTTATGGGCAGCAACTATACCGTGGCACTGCTCGATGACAACAACACCGTCCTGGCCTCTACACAGGGCGTAGACATCCCCGCACTCAAGTCGGGCACGGTGCAGTTCAACTACACCCCTGCCCAGGCCGGCGACCTCAACCTGCACGCAACCATCAACTACACGGCCGACGAAGATGCGACCAACAACACCGCAGCTCCACTGCCGGTTAGCATCCTGCCCAACGGCAGCAAGTATGTCACCATCGCCACTCCAGGCAGTGTGGTCTACATCTACCCCGCCTCGTTCTACAGCAACGAGAGTGTGTGGGAAACAGTGTATGACAGCGAGATGATAGGCATGAACAGCGGTCAACTCACCATGATGTCATTCCCCATGCAGTCAACCAAGAACTACACCAGCGTGCCCGTCACCATCTATGTGGGCGAGACCACAGAGAGCGAGCTTAAGGAGCACTGCATCTATGCTAGCGCACTCACCAAGGTGTTTGAAGGCAACGTGCCCATACGCACCACCAGCAAGGAATGGGTCTTCACGCTCGACACCCCCTATGAATACAAGGGCGGCAACCTCGTGATAATGATGCACAAGGTGGCTCCGGGAACCAATAGCCAGGGCATCACCTTTGGCGGCACCTACGGTAACACGGGCGACCCCTTCCGCACACGCGCCGCATCAACCTACTATGACACCGACCACCTCGACCTTGAGGCCGACTTCGGCTGGCCCACCACGTCGCTGCCCGACGTCAACCTGCTCTTTATGGGCAAGAGCTCAGGCATGACTAGCATCGATGCCGGCCGCATAAGCTTCATGGTACAAGACCGCACCGTCACCGTGGCTGGAGCCTGCGGCCAACCCGTCACCGTCTACACCCCCGACGGACGCACCGTGGCACACACGGCCCATGCCTCAAGCATGCACACCATAGCACTGCCACACGCCGGCGCCTACATCATCAAGGCAGCTAACGAGACCACAAAGGTCATCGTCAAGTAAAACTTCCCGATAGCATTTCGGTTCTACAGTCAGGCACATGTCCCATCGAGACAAGGGCGTGTGCCTGACTGTTTCACTATTTATATACCATTGGGGATTATCTCGCGCAGAACTCCCAGACAACGCCGAAATATCAACAGAAAACACTTGCTTAGTTACAATATAATACATAACTTTGCATTACAGAACGCAACCATAACTAATAACCACACAATAACATTTAATAGTTATTGTCAAAATTATTGATATATGAAACTAAAAGTTCTATTCACCACAGCAGTCGCCGTCATGACCACGTTTGCATCGCAGGCGGCTTTCAAGTCAGGCAAACTATATTATGATATTGTAGATGTAGCCAACAAGTGGGTACAAGTCGTCGCTCCCGCCAGCGGCACCTACACAGGAATTACATCGGCCGACTTCTCGTCGACGGTGACCAACGGCAGCTCTACCTACAAGGTGGTGGGCATAGGCCCGGGGGCATTCACAGGCAGTGTGTTCACCCAGATTCTAACCCTGCCCGAGGGACTGCTATATATCGACAACACTGCATTCAGCAAAGCTGAAGGACTCTCGGTGAAACTGCCGGTTTCGCTCCAGTACCTCTCTGAGACCGCCTTTGCCGGCAACAAGTTCCAGATCATCACTGCACTGGCCGATAATCCCAACTTTGCTGTTCTGAGCACCACCCAGCAGGGCACGAGCTACATGTTCCTGTGCAACAAGGAGAAGACCAAGATCATAGCCGCTCCCGGTGCCAAGCCTCGCAGTTTCACTGGCAGCGGCACTACTTATGTGACCGAGATCGTTATCCCCGAGCAGATTACCGAGATAGGCGACTATGCCTTTGCGCAGAACCCTAACATCACAAAAGTGACGTTCCACAACGGCATCACGCGATTTGGCGATGACGCATTCTTTGAGAGCAAGCTCACCAGCGTGAAGCTTGTCAACCCCAATGCCGTGTATGGCGACGCTGTGTTCTGCAACAGCAATATCACCAGCGCCACCCTGCCCGAGGGCATGCCCGAGATTCCCCGCCACATGTTCTTTGCCTGCTCGTCGCTCTCAAGCATCAACATGCCGTCGAGCCTCAAGGCAATACGCATCATGGGACTGAGCGGAACAGCCATCACCAGCATCAACCTGCCCGACGCCATGGAACTGCTCGACACCTGTGCACTGCAGGGCACTGCCATCTCAAGCATCAACCTCAAGAACGTGAAGAAGCTGGGCAACCAGGCTTTCAGCTCATGCTCTAACCTCGCCAGCGTTACCGGCAACGGCAAGCTCGAGGAAATAGGCAACGCCGCTTTCACCCGCTGCGACAAACTCACCGCTGCCTATCTGCCCGAGGGTCTCAAGGTGATGGAGGGCAGCGTTTACTTCCGCTGTGCCGGCATCAACAGCTTTACCATTCCCTCAACCGCCGAGACAATCCAGCGCAACCCGGCAGTGGGCTGCACAGCCATCAAGGAATATAAGGTTGCTGCAGGCAGCACACACTTTGCCGCCATAGACAAGTGCATCTATGAACTCAACGGTGACGGATCGCCCTATCGCCTGGTGGGCTCTCCCGCCGGTAACGAAACCACCGTGTTCAACCTTGCCCCCGGCACACAGGTTGTGGGCGACCAGGCACTGCGCGAGTCGCTCATCACGGAGTTCCATGCAGGCAAGGGACTGCACACGCTCGACGTCAACGCGCTGTCTACCTGCAAGAACCTCAAGGTTGTGGAACTCCCTGCGACACTCCGTCTGGTACGCGAGAGCGCCTTCCAGGCATGCGAGGCTATCACCAGCATCACCGTGCTGGCACAGAATCCCCCTGAGTGCTTATCTATATTTGCCGATGCTGCTTATGCCAACGCTACCCTCTACGTGCCCCGTGGCACTGCTCAGGCCTATAAGGCGGCTGCAGGCTGGAGCGGATTCAGCAAGGTTGTAGAGATCGACGTCCCCAGCGAGAAGACCCTGGGCGACATCAACGGTGACGGGCTCATCGACGTGGCCGACGTGAACATCCTCATCAACCACATCATCAACGGCGGCGACATTGACCTCGAGGTAGCCGACTTCAACGGCGACGGCAAGGCCGACGTGAGCGACCTCAACGCACTCATCAACACCCTCGTGAACTGACGCATTTTTTAGACTGTAAGAGATTTTACTGGAGAGAACTCTCAGCAATGGAACTCTCCGCTACCTCGAAACGTACAAGGTACAATGTAACTCCCCCGCGCAGAAATCTCACTGAAATCACTGTTTTTTGAAAACAAATAAACAATGAGAGGCTGAAAGCCGACACGCGCAAAGCTATGCTTTGGGCACATAACCCCCACCGAAAGGAGTGAAACGACTGCCGGTGGGGGTATAAAGTGTAACAACACGCGCGGTTGAAGACCGCTACCTCGAAACGTGCAAGGCCTTTCTTAGAGCTTCGCTCAGTCGGGTGTGAAAGAAAAATTTGTAAATATGACAGATTTTGTGTAATTTTACACGTTTTTTCAATAAACCCTTTAAAACTAAGAATAATGCATCGCAATTATCGCATATTAATGACTTTAGTGGCTGCCGTGTGCAGCCTCATGGCCGTGGCTGTGGTGCCCAACGGCTACTATGCATCGCTCAACGGCAAGAGTGGACGCGCCCTCAAGGACGCCGTGCATGATCTCGCCATGCGACACACCGTACTCACCTACAACAGTCTGTGGAGTTACTTCCCCCAGACCGACTGCATGCCCGACAACAAGTCGCGCGTGTGGGACATGTACAGCGACAAGCCTTATTACTTTGAGTCTCGTCCGGGATGGGCCACATCAGGCATGAACCGCGAGCACTCACTCCCCAAGAGCTGGTGGGGCGGTGACGTGGTGCCGGCTTACACCGACATCAACCACCTGTTCCCTGCCGATGGCGACGCTAACATGGAGAAGAGCAACTACCCGCTGGGCGAGGTTTCGACAGCACGATATGACAACGGTGTGACCAAGGTGGGTCCTCCCAAGGCTGGCCAGGGTGGCGGCGCAAGCACCGTCTTTGAGCCCGATGATCGCTACAAGGGTGACTTTGCCCGCACTTATTTCTACATGGCAGCCTGCTACCAGGACTACAAGTGGAAATACACCTATATGCTCACTAACAGCACATGGCTCACCCTCAACCAGTGGTCTATCGACCTGTTGCTCAAGTGGGCACGCGAGGATCCTGTGAGCGACAAGGAGAAGGACCGCAACGACGCCGTTTACCGTGCACAGAACAACCGCAACCCGTTTATCGACAACCCCGACCTCATGGAATACATCTGGGGCAACAAGTCAGGACAGATATTCACTGAGGGCGGCGAGGTGACTGGAGACCCCGAATTGCTCACTCCGGCTCAGGACACTCAGCTCAACTTTGGCGAGGTGGCACTGGGCAAGACTCTCACCCTCACGCTCTATGTCAAGGGTGCCAACCTCAACAACTCGCTCAGTGTGACACACTATCGCGGCAACGACGAGATGTTCAGCACCTCAGTCTCTTCTATTGACCGCACCGCGGCCTGCAGTGCCGACGGTTATCCCCTGACTGTGACTTACAAGCCCACCGCAGTGGGTAACCACAGCACACGCCTCGTGATTAGCGACGGCGGCCTCACCGGCAGCGTGGGTTGCGAGCTCACAGCTTCGTGTCTGCCCGTCCCCACCCTGAGCGGCGTGCGTGCACTGCCCGTGACCGAGGTTACCGACACCAGCTTTGTGGCTCACTGGGAGCCGCTGGGCAGCGAGCAGCTTGACTACTACATCATCACCCGCACCACCTACAACAACAATGGTGAGATTGTGAGCAGCGACGAATACACTACCGACGATGCCGAGCAGACCTCATACGAGTTCACCGACCGCAATAAGGAGTACTCTTACACCTACTCAGTGCAGAGCTATCGTCTGGGCTACACATCGGCAATGAGCAATGTCGTGACAATCGACTACAGCGGCATCACAGGCGTTCTTGCTGACAAGCCCGTGGCATTCATTCCCACCGAGGGCGGTGTGCTCGTGAAGTGCAGCGAACCGGTTGCCAACATTACCGTCTACACCATGAACGGTGCCGAGGCATGCCACTACGACATGCTTGAGAACGACCAGGTAATCTACCTGCCTCTGGGCGTGTACATCGTCACCAGCAAGCAGTCGACTCGTGCGACCAAACTCGTGGTGAGATAATGCTTTAAAGGCGCCTGCTTCGCAGGCTTTAAGGATGCTTCGCCTTAAGAAGGCGACTTCGTCCTATAAGATACTAAGAGGCTGTTTAATTTTTTTGATAAATTTAAACAGCCTCTTAGTTTATAATGCCCCATTGTGTTATAGCGCCCTGCTGTCGCTACTGACGGCACAGGGGTGACGTCCCCACTTGCTGCCAGTGACCGGACTGATAAAAGGAGTAACGTTGTGTACTATCACTCCTCATATATCGCAAGCGTGCGCTTGATTATGTTCTTAATGTTGTCGGCAAGCCACTGGGGCTCTATCACCTTGACATAAGGTCCATAGTACAGCAGCTCGCCCATGAAGTCGGTCGTGGGCCTCACGTTGAACACCAGCTCGGTATATTCATCGGTTTTGCACACCTCGGCTTGCGAGTGGTGCAGGGGCAGGTCGTTGAGGTAGTAACGGCTGTCGCCCATCACTCGCACCACCACGCGTTCACATGGAGTCTCGTCGCTCACCATCACACCATAGCACTCGCAAAAGTATCCCTCGGCATCAAATTCGGGATCAAGTTCAAACGTGCGGTCGGTCTTGTTGATGTCCTTGATGCGGTCTAGAGCAAAGATGCCATAGTTGCCGTTGTCAAAGCGTCCCAGCACATACCAGCGCCTGTGAAACATCTTCAGGCAGTAAGGAGCAATGGTGAAGTGGTTGCGCTGGGTACACCCATAGCGCTGATACACAATGTCAAGACACACGCCCTGCTTCATGGCATGCAGCAAGTCGAGCAGATAGGCCTCGTCAGTGTTAGTGTTCTCCACTAGGATGCGGTCCTTGAGTGCAAAACTCTCCTTCATCATCGTGCCCATGCTCATCATCGACATCATCCACAACTGCACACTGTTCTGGTCCAACACATCCACGTTGCTGATGTAGTAGCGGTAACCGTCACGGCGGTCGCACTCAATGTTGATGCCAAACATCTCCTCTACCGCAGTCTTGCGGCGGTTGAACGTGCTGCGCACAAATTCCACGCCACCGCTCATCTCGGTGCGTAGCCATTTCTCGTTGAGTTCTTGAAGCGTAATTTTCTTGGCCTTGTAAATGGTGTTTACCAGCCACAAATATTCTTTAAACAATGCAGGTGACTTCATAGTGTATCCAAGCAATTTAGTTATACGGCGGGTTCTGATAATTAGGGATATTCAGCAAATCACTTTTTACTCATAATTAATAGTCCACACCATGTTTTGTACTAACAATTCACAAAATTACGACAATAAGATAAAAAAACACACCTTTTTGAACACTTTTTTCAACTTGTATCACATTTTGGGACAACTTCACGTTAACTTTGTACACAAATTAGTTACAACAACACAGAAATCATCATTCTCATCCACACATGTCCTTCACAACACATAGCCCTAGTGCAGGAGAATGATACCAAAGGATGCAAGGCCTCAAGACCCCCCTTTTGCATCCTTTATTTTTATACCCTAGCGAGCAGTTTTATCAGGTTTTATTTGGTTATGTTGAGTTGATGGCGTATTTTTGTAAAAAAATTATACCCAAATATGTTATTTTCGGTGATAGTTCCGGTATATAACCGGCGTGACGAGATAGAGGAACTGCTCAAGAGCCTCGCAGAGCAGGAGTCAAAGAACTTTGAGGTAATCATCGTGGAGGACGGTTCGAGCGACCCGTGCGGCGACATCGTGGAGCGCTGGGCGGCTACCGGCCAGGTCGATGCACATTACTACTTCAAGGACAATGAGGGGCGAAGTATAGCCCGCAACCACGGCATAGAGCGTGCCCGCGGCGACTACTTTGTGTTCTTTGACAGCGACTGCGTCATTCCCAAGGGTTATTTCACTGCGCTCACTGCCGCGCTCGAAAAGAACCCTGTGCCATGCTTCGGCGGTCCCGACTCGGCAAGCGACGATTTCACCGACGTGCAGAAGGCCATCAACTTTTCGATGACGGCGTTCCTCACCACCGGCGGCATACGCGGCGGCAAGGTGCAGCTCGAGAAATTCGTGCCCCGTTCGTTCAACATGGGTTACTCACGCCAGGTATGGGAAAAGGTGGGCGGTTTCCGCGAGATGTTCAGCGAGGACATCGACATGAGCACGCGCGTGCGTCAGGCAGGTTTTGACATACGTCTCATCCGCGAGGCATGCGTCTACCACAAGCGCCGCACCAGCTTTGCCAAGTTTGCCCGCCAGACCTACGTCTTCGGCATGTCGCGCATCACGCTCAAGCTGCTTTACCCCGACAGCCTCAAGCTCGTGCACACCCTGCCCGCAGTCTTCGTGTTGGGCTGCCTCACACTCATCGGCCTGTCCATCTTCTGGCGCTGGTGGGCTATCCTGCCGCTGGCGCTGTATGTGGTGATGCTGTGGGTGAGCGCTTTGTTCTCGACTAAGAGCCTCAAGATATCGCTCATGGCCATCCTCACCAGTTTCATCCAACTGGGCAGCTACGGCGTAGGCTTCATCAAGGCATTCACATGGAAAATCCTCCTGCGCCACGGCCGCAACATCGAGGAAGAAATCGCCATGCGCAAGGGCAAATGACACTATCGCAAGCTGACGCTTGCTACACCATGGCTCTTTAATTGTAACTATACACCAATAGGTTCCAATGGGCAAAACCAGGCTTAAAACTTACAGAAATTTAAAGAAATTAAAATTAAAATTCGTGTCTTTTATGTTCTTTTAGTCTGAATAAGAATACGAAGTAAAAAAATTTCTTCAAATTTCTTTTAATTTCTGTCAGTTAGAGCGAGATTTGCACGAGATTGTCCTATTGCTGTATAGTTACTCTTTAATTGTAACTATTCAGCAATGGGGATAATCTCGCACAGAGAGAACAGTGTGGATGTT
>JAKSLZ010000060.1 GCA_024400935.1 Muribaculaceae bacterium
TCAGCAATTGCACTTACCCCATTGTGCGTGACCATGCCGCTACAGCATGGACTGCCCAGAATACCGCAAAGCTCGAGGTGTTTGCACAACAGAGTGACGACTCCCACTATTGCCCGTTCTATCTTGATGAGGACGTGAAGTTCATGGCCGACCGCGTTAATGCTTATATCGTCACAAAATATGTACAAGAGGGTGATAGACTCAACCTCCATTATGTAAAACTGGAGGATGGTATAATCCCTGCAAACACGCCCGTGTTATTAAACACAGCATCTTCAGGCGGAGGCATTGACATTGAGCGACTGCCCGCAGGCAGTGCACAGCCCGTTAAGGTTAAAAATTTCCTGACAGGAACTTTGAAGGAAACATATCTGTCTAGCGTCAGCGGTAAGACCTTCTACAAGTATGTGGAGGCTCCTGACCGAGAATTTGCTCCATTGGCGAGCAACTACCGTGCTAATCGTGTAAATCCCGGTACTTGCTACCTTGAGATTCCAGAAGTGATACCCGGCACTGTGACATACGCAAAAATGATTTCAACTGACCCCACTGGTGGCCAGCCGCTGGCAGGCAATGGCGATGTGAACGGTGACGGCGTGGTGGACATCACCGACGTGAACATCCTGCTCAACATCGTTCTGGGCAAAGACAGCGCAAGCAAGTACCCTGGTGCCGACGTGAACGGCGACGGCACAGTCGACATCACCGACGTGAACACCGTCCTCAACATCGTGCTGGGGAAGTAGCCTCTCCCCCGGCCCCTCTCCTGCAGAGAGGGGAGAATGTATAGCCTCACTGCTGTCCCTCTAATAAGGGGGAGGGCAGTGAGGTTTCTTTGTTTCTCACCGCAAGCTCACTTTTTGATAAATTTCATTCAAGTATCGCATGTGTATAGCACAATACAAAAAACAAAATAAACCGCTGTGTAAGAAAAGATGGCTATCGCCATTGCTGTCAAGTGTTTGGGATTTCACTTGTGAGCTTTGCTCCCAGCAAACCCCCAAACACTTGCCATCACCCTGACGGGCTTAACTTTTCTTTCACAGCCAATAAACCGAAAAAACATAACTGATATAGTGACAAGCTCCGGCTCAGTCTAAAAAAGAAGGGGGAGGGGAGTATAAAGCATAAGTAATTTTAAAAGCGTGCCGCAAGGTACGCTACGCCAAACATGCATTTGGCTAATAACCCCGTACGTGCGCAAGGAGCGAAGCGACTGAAGAACGTGCGGGGATAGAACAATGTGGCGAAGACTTGCCGCTCTCCTCGACAGAGGGTTTAAAAGCTCCCTCGGTTACAACAAATTTTTTTTTAGTGGAGCGATGTTTTTTGTTTTGAGAGCAAGTAGTTCTGCGAGTTCTGCGCGAGATCTCACCATATGGTGAATAGTTTGCAAAATGAATGTTTATTCTGAAAATATGTAGTTAAATATTAAATAATGTTTAGTATGGGAATTTGGTTGCAAAATTGTTTTTTCAATAGAAATGTTTGTAGTATTTTTGTACTGAGTTATGCTGTGCGCTATCGTATGGTGGCATATGGCATAGTAAGGAACGAGACATAAAAAATATATATTAAGTTAGATATGAATAATTTAATCAAAAAATCGGCTGTTGCTGCTGCAATGCTCATGGCTTGTGGCATGACAGCGGGTGCTCAAGACATAGATGCTGGCATACAGGCACAGATACTTGAGGCTGTTAACAGCTGTAAGCCAGAGAAGATGCAGATAGGCGAGCTCAAGGTTCTTGAGACAACCGTTGCCGGTGATACAGTGAAGGTTAACTTGAGCGAGAACTTTGGCGATGTGCCGTTCACAACGGTGACAATAGATAAGCTCAGGACCGACATCAAGGATGCGCTGGGTGCCCCGTTTGCACACCACCAGCTGCAAATTCTTATTGATGGCGCTGACATAGAGAACTATTTCACAAACTTTGAGACCTCATACAAGCGCAAACACTCTGCGTTTATTACAGAGAACGACCCCAACCGTCACTACAAGAAAGCCCTCGACGGCAATATCATAGCACTGTGGCCCAGCCACGGCTGGTACTTTGAGCCCAAGCTCAACCGCTGGGAGTGGCAGCGCGCACGCATGTTCCAGACTGTTGAGGACATGTACACCCACAGCTATGTGCTTCCGTTCCTCATGCCCATGCTTGAGAATGCCGGAGCCTATGTGTGGGATGCACGTGAGCGCGACACGCACAACTTTGGCGCTGTGGTCGACAATGACGGTGGCGTGGCGCAGAAGAGCTATCGCGAGACCTCGGGCGAGAAACATTGGGAGCAAGGTGCCGAGAAGGGATTTTCGTTTGCCCGCCCCACTTATAGGGATTTTGAAAACCCCTTTGCCGAGGGTACTTACCGCCAGGTGGCTGTGACCAAGGATAAGAAGAAAGTCTCTACTGCACACTGGGATGTAGACATGCCCGAGGCAGGTGAGTTTGCAATATACATCAGCTACAAGTCACTGCCTAACAGTGTAAAGGACGCACATTACACCGTTAACGACCAGTCAGGCACTAAAAACTTCACCGTGGACCAGACCATGGCGGGCGGCGTGTGGGTATATCTCACAACCGTGAGCCTGAAGAAAGGCCTTAACAAGGATGTGGTGGTGCTGAGCAACATGAGCAATGCCAAGGACGGTGTGATCACAGCCGATGCCATCAGAGTGGGTGGCGGCAAGGGTAACATTGAGCGCCGCGTGGCTCTGCCCACCCCCGAGAACAAGAAACTGGCCAAGAGCCAGGGTAACAGCAGCGTTGAGTGCCTGGGTAAGGACGGCGTTGACTACAAGTATGTGGGCAGCGGCGAGCATCCCTGGTTCCACATAGGTGCACGCTACTACATGCAGTGGTCAGGTTTCCCCAAGGAGGTTTACTCTGAGAGTAACGGCATCAACGACTATACCGATGATTACAAAGATCGCGGCCTGTGGGTGAACTATCTGGCCGGCGGCAGCGACGTGCTCCCCAAGGCTAAGGGCCTGAACGTGCCCGTTGACCTGTCGTTCTGTCTGCACACCGATGCCGGCACAACGCCGAACGACGATATCATAGGTACACTGCTCATCTACAGCACAACGTCTAACGGCAAGAACTTTGCCAAGTATGCCAACGGCACTCCCCGCGAGCTCTCACGCCAGTATGCTAACCTTGTGTCGACCGAGATCGTTAACGATATACGTGCCAAGTACGAGCCCAACTGGACCCGCCGCGGCATGTGGGACAAGGCATATTATGAGGCCCGCACTCCCGAGGTGCCTGCAATCCTCATCGAGCTCTTGTCGCACCAGAACTTTGCCGACATGAAATATGGTCTGGACCCCATGTTCCGTTTTGACGTGAGCCGTTCAATCTACAAGGGTATGGTTAAGTTCCTGGCTCAGCGCGACCACCGCGACTATGAGATCCAGCCCCTTCCCGTCAACTCTTTCTCAATCTCAGAGGTAGACGACAATAGCTTCAAGCTCACCTGGAAAGCTACCCGCGACGAACTGTGCGACAAGGCCGATGCTAAGAAGTACATCGTGTGTGAGCGTGTCGACGACGGCGCATTCAAGGAGATCTCGGTAGTTACTGAGCCCGAGTGTGTGGTAAAGGTGACCGACAACAATATCCACAGCTACCGCATCATCGCCGTCAACGACGGTGGCCGCAGTTTCCCCAGCGAGACCTTGTCACTGGGTGTGGCTCAGGCAAGCAAGGGCACTGTGATGGTAGTGAACAACTTTACCCGCGTGAGCGGTCCCGACTGGGTAGACGGCAAGGAACTGGCCGGCTTTGTTGATGGCAAAGATCATGGTGTGCCTTACATCCAGCAGATCAACTATCTGGGTGCTCAGCATGAGTTCCGCCGCAATCTTGACTGGCGCGATGACGATGCTCCCGGTTTTGGCGCATGCCGCAGCAACCATGAGACCGAGGTTATCGCCGGCAATACATTTGACTATCCCTATGTTCACGGCAAGGCAATCATGAACGCCGGTTATTCATTTATCTCAAGCAGCGCCAAGGCTGTTGAGGATGCCCCCGAGTTGCTGAGCGGATGCCACATGCTAGACCTCATCATGGGTAAGCAGAAGGAAGTGCCCACAGGACGTGGTGCCAAGCCTTCACGCTTCAAAGCGTTCACTCCTGAACTGATGAGCGCAGTCAAGTCTTATACTCAGAATGGTGGTTGCGTGTTTATGAGCGGTGCTTATGTGGCAACCGACATCTGGGACAAGAAAGCCCCCGTTCAGGCCGAGAAGGACTTTGCCGAGAACGTGATGGGTTACACTTATATGGATGGTGCCGCAACGCTCAAGGGCGAGGTTTATAGCGTTCCTACAGTGTACAACGCCGGCAGCATGCCCGACGGAGTGTCTTACACCTTTGTTAACCAGCTCAACGACAAGGTATATGCAGTAGAGTCTCCTGATGCCATCAAGGCTAGCGACAAGAAGGGTAGCACCTGGCTGCGCTACAGCGAGAACAACATCCCTGCCGGTATCGTGAGCGCCCGCAACGGCTACCGCACAGTTGTGATGGGCTTCCCCTTTGAGGTGATGCCCAGTGAGCAGCAGCGCAACGACATGATGGCCAACATCCTCAAGTGGCTGCTTAAGGAGTAAAAAGCCTCACCCCCGGCCCCTCTCCTCCAGAGAGGGGAGATGCAGGTGGGGGTTAATTGACTAGATAGCCTCGATAGCCTATATAGCCTATATGGCCTAGATAGCCTAGATAGCTTATAATAAAGAAAACAACAACAATGAACCGAATTATAGATTGCTTCGTTAAGTTCTCAAGTGTGGGGCAGGCTCGCATGATTGCCGAGCAACTTCTCGCATGTGAACTGGTGTGCAGTGTCGACTTCCTGGTGACGGGCGATGTGGATCCTGCATGGCAGGACGAGCTATATGGTTGCGGTTTTTATAGCATTGACAACATAAACTCGAGCGCTACCATGCGCATGATTGCCAGTGCATCGTCGAGCAAGTACACCTTATTATATACTAAGGACGATGCACTGCAACTGGGTTACAAGGCCATCGAACGCATGATGCGGCTGGCCGAGGATACTGCGGCGGGTATGCTCTATAGCGACCACTATCACATCAAGGACGGTGTGCGCTCTAAGGCTCCTGTCATCGATTACCAGATGGGTAGTCTGCGCGACGAGTTTGACTTTGGCTCGGTGCTGCTTTTCCGCTCGGCGGCTCTCAAGGAGAGCGCTTTGCGCATGAGCGGCGACTACAAGGTGGCTGGCCTCTATGACCTGCGCCTCAAGATGTCGCAGAAGTATGCACTTGAGCACATCAACGAATACCTTTACACCGACGTGGAGCGTGACCTGCGCACCAGCGGTGAGAAGATATATGACTACTGTGACCCTCGCAACGTGGAGTCGCAGAAGGAATTTGAAGCGGCCTGCTCAGCCCACCTCAAGGACATAGGAGCCTACCTGAGCTATGACATGTTCACTCCTGAGTGCGACAAGGTGGTGTGCTATGACGGCAGCGACGGCCATTGGCCCGTGGAGTGCTCGGTGATTATTCCTGTGCTCAACCGCGTGCGAGTGATACGCGATGCCATCAACAGCGTGCTGATGCAGGAAGCCGACTTCAAGTTCAACGTGATTATCGTAGACAACCACTCGACCGACGGCACCACTGAGGCTATCGACGAGTATGCCGACGATGAGCGCGTGGTTCACATCGTCCCTGAGCGCGATGACCTGGGTATAGGCGGTTGCTGGAACCTGGGTGCGTTTGATCCGCGTGCCGGACGCTTCATCATGGGCCTCGACAGTGACGACTTGCTGGCAACACCGCATGCGCTGCAAGCGATGGTGGACAAGTTTACTGAGGGCGACAACCTCATGGCCGGGCCTGCAATGGTGGTGGGAACCTACAAGGTGGTGAACGCCGACCTTGAAGAGATACCCCCTGGCATCATCGACCATCACGAGTGGACGCCCGACAATGGCCGCAACAACCTGTTGCGCGTGAACGGCATAGGCGGGCCGCGTGCCTTCTATACGCCCATTTACCGCGACATCGTGCTGCCCAACACCAGCTATGGCGAGGACTATGGCATGGCGCTGATGATATCGCGCAACTATGTCATAGACCGCGTGTGGGATGTGATGACACTGGCTCGACGCTGGGACGACAACACCGACGCTGACCTGGACATCGACCGCGAGAACGCCAACAACGTGTACAAGGACCGCCTGCGCACGTGGGAAGTGAAAGCCCGCATAGCCCAGAATAAAGGGTTAACAGGGTAAAGGGTTAAAGGGTTAAAGGGTTAATGGGTTAAAAGGTTAATGGGTTAACTAGATAGTAAATCCCGGCCCTCCCGGATAACCCGGATGATGCCGGATGATTCGGAACCCACGAGATAACAACGAGAGTAATAAAAAATAATATAAACATTAAAACTAATTTTAATTTAAAACAAATCATGGGAAGAATTAATTGCTTCATTCCATTTGCCAACGCTGAACAAGCAAAGGCAACTATCGAAGGCCTCAAGGCTAACGAACTGGTAAACAAAATCTATCTGCTGGCTAACGCTGAGGCCGAGGGTACAGTAGAAGGCTGCGAGGTTATCAACATCAACAACCTCACTTCAACTGCAACTATGAAGGCTATCGCTGAGAAGGCCGACGCTGACTTCGCAATGGTTTACACTAAGTATGTAAGCCTCAAGTTTGCTCCCTTCGCAATTGAGCGCTTCGTTTCTCTGGCTCAGGACAGTCATGCCGGCATGCTCTATGCTGACCACTACAATGTAACCGACAAGGGTGCCGACAAGGCTCCCGTGATCGACTATCAGTATGGTAGCCTCCGTGACGACTTCGACTTTGGTTCAGTTCTGTTCTTCTGCTCTTGCTGCTTGAAGAAGGCTGCTGCCAACCTGAAGAGCGAATATGAGTTTGCTGGCCTCTATGACCTGCGTCTCAAGCTGTCACAGTTCGCCGAAATTTGCCACATCAACGAGTTCCTCTACAGCGACGTAGAGCTCGACACCCGCAAGAGCGGCGAGAAGATCTTTGACTACGTTGATCCCCGCAACCGCGGCCGTCAGATTGAGATGGAAGCAGCTTGCACCGAGCACCTGAAGGAGATTGGCGGTTATCTGGCTCCCGTAAAGGAAGACGGCACCCCCAACTTCAAGCATATCGAGTTCAACCAGGGCGAATTTGAGGTAGAAGCTACCGTTATGATTCCCGTGCGCAACCGCATCCGCACCATCCGCGAGGCTATCGACAGCGTGCTCAAGCAGAAGACTAATTTCAAGTTCAACCTCATGGTTGTTGACAACTGGTCAACGGACGGTACTCGCGAGGCTATCGCTGCTTATACCGACGAGCGCCTTATCCACATCATCGCCGACTATCATGACATGGGTATCGGTGGTTACTGGAACCTTGCTGCTCACCACGAGAAGGCTGGTAAGTTCATCGTTCAGCTCGACAGCGACGACCTGTACAAGGACGAGAACACACTGCAGACAATGGTTGACGCATTCTACGAGCAGAACGTTGCTATGGTAGTGGGTACTTACCAGATGGTTAACGCTAAGCTCGAGGAGATTCCCCCCGGCGTGATCGACCACAAGGAGTGGACTCCCGACAACGGCCGCAACAACGCACTGCGCATCAACGGTCTGGGTGCTCCCCGTGCATTCTACACACCCGTGCTGCGCGACGTTAAGATTCCTAACACCAGCTACGGTGAGGACTATGCTCTGGGTCTGAACATCAGCCGCGTTTACCAGATTGGCCGCGTTTACATCCCCGTTTACCTGTGCCGCCGCTGGGACGACAACAGCGATGCTTCGCTCGACATCGACAAGATGAACCGCAACAACTTGTACAAGGACCGCATCCGCACTTGGGAACTCCAGGCACGCGTTGCTATGAACAAGAAGTGAGATTGAGAGGTAAAGGTTTAAAAGTTTAAAGGTTTAAAAGTTTAAGAACGCCCTTCGGGCTATAAGACTTTAAGACTTTAAGAGTTTTTTATAGACTGAAAGAAATTATCCAAAATTAAAAGAAATTATTAACAACGATTTCGTTGAATAAGCTGGAAATAAAAATTTTGAATAATTTCGGATGATTTCTTTCAGTTTCCTTTTTTCGACTGAAAAAAACATGCAACAGCAGGTTCTTGACTTGATTGACCGCCAACTCGATGAGTGGAAGACCGTGAGCGACAACTATGCGGCCCTGGGCCGTGTGAGCTTGCGCGGCTTCAACCTCAACGAGCGCAGCGAGGTGGTGCTGCAGTATAACCCCGAGCGCAAGCGTTCGTCGGGTGCTAAGATGGACGCCGAGTCGATCAAGGCCCGCAAGTGCTTCCTTTGCAGCGAGAACCAGCCAGTAGAGCAAGAGGCGATAGAGTGGGAGGGACGCTACAAGATACAGGTCAACCCTTATCCCATCTTTCCCAGCCACCTCACCATCTCGGCTATGGAGCACACGCCCCAGTCGATTGAGGGTCGTCGCATCGACGACATGCTCAACCTGGCACATGAGCTCACTGAGTTTGTGCTGTTTTACAACGGTCCGCGTTGCGGAGCCTCGGCACCTGACCACATGCACTTCCAGGCTGGCAACAAGGGATTCATGCCCTTGTGCGACGAGGTGATGGACCAGTCGCTGTGGACTCCTGAGCACATCTTGCTATCAAGCAAGGAGGGCTTCCTGGGCTATACCAGCGCGCTGGGTCGCAACCTGTTTTTCATCAAGGCGAGCGAGAGGGTAGTGGCATCGATACTCTTTGCCAAACTGCAACTTGCCATGCTGCTTGCCAGCGAAGACTATGACAACGAGCCCATGCAGAATGTGCTGTGCTGGTGTGCCGACGAGGATGGCGACTACTGCATCGTGGTGTTTCCGCGCAGCAAGCATCGTCCTGACTGCTATGGTGAGGACGACGGACAGTTGCTCGTGAGCCCGGCAAGTGTAGACATGGGCGGAGTGTGGGCTGTTCCGGTCGAGAAAGACTATGAAGCCATCACCGTTGAGCAGGTGCAGGCCATCTATGATGAACTGTGCATGGACAATGCCGGGATGGTGAAGATTATTGAAACATTAATACATCAAGATTAAACAACTTAACTATTATGTGTGAAGTACCACGAGTGAGAGTGGGGGTGATGAGTGAACCCGCCATCGATTTTATCCTGAACGCCGACTATAAGTGGGGCGACAAGACTGTCTCGGGCGCCCAAAGCGTCAAGTGTGTTGACGGTAAAGTGGAGTGGAATGGTGACTTGTATGACGAGCTGCTCTTTGAACCGGTGAATGAGGAAAACGACTCGTTCACGCTGTGCGATGTCACTATAGGTGTGAGCTTTCACTGGCGCCGCAAGGAGAACCAGACATTCCGTGGAGCACTTCACATCATCGTGGAGGGCGACAAGCTCACCACTGTCAATGAACTCTCGGTAGAGGAGTACTTGCTTAGCGTCATCTCAAGCGAGATGAGTGCCACAGCGTCGCTTGAACTGCTTAAGGCTCATGCTGTTATCTCGCGTAGCTGGCTGCTGGCGCAGATTAATCCCGAGAAGACCGTTGCTGCATCGTGCAGCTGCGATGACCATCCACGCTACCGCGAACTGGCGGCTTGCAACACCGCTGGCGAGCTCGTGAAGTGGTGGGACCACGACGACCACAAAAACTTTGACGTGTGTGCCGATGACCACTGCCAGCGCTATCAGGGCATCACTCGTGCCAGCACCGAGGCTGTGCGTGAGGCCATCAAGGCTACCTGGGGACAGGTGCTCACTCACGACGGATTGCTGTGCGACGCTCGTTTTTCGAAGTCGTGCGGCGGTGTGTATGAGGAATTTGAGAATTGCTGGGAACCTCATCATCACGACTACCTTGTTGCCCGTCGTGACGGCGAGGACGAGATGGACTTCCCCGATCTTACACGCGAGGACAACGCTGCCGAGTGGATTCTCTCGGCTCCCAAGGCTCATTGCAACACCAATGACAAGGAAATCCTGTCGCAGGTGCTCAATGACTATGACCAAGAAACTACCGACTTCTACCGCTGGTCGGTTGAATACAGCGGTGAACAACTGGCCGACCTCATCAAGCGCCGTACCGGTGATGACTATGGCCGCATCAGGGACCTGCAGCCCGTGGCACGCGGCACCAGTGGACGCCTCTACAAACTCAAGGTTGTGGGCGAGAACATGACACGCGTCATCGGCAAGGAACTTACAATACGCTATGCACTGAGCGAGAGCGCACTATACAGCTCGGCATTTGTTGTAGAAAAGCACGATGTTGACGAGGACGGTTATCCCGCCAAGTTTGTGCTGCGCGGAGCCGGCTGGGGCCACGGCGTGGGCCTGTGTCAGATAGGTGCCGCAGTGATGGGTGCCAAGGGCTATGACTACAAGCAGATCCTACTGCACTACTTCATAGGCGCAGACATCGACAAGCAGTATTGAAGCGCGCTGGCGCGCGCACGAAACGCTTCGTTACGAAACGCCCCTGTGGGGCTGCGAAACGGTCACTGCGTGACCTACGAAACGCATGCTGTGCATGCTACGAAACGCTTCGCTACGAAACGGCCACTGCGTGACCTACGATATACCGGGGTATCCGGGATATCCGGGATAGCCGGCACTTCCGGCACTTCCGGGATGGCCGGGAAGCAATAACAACGATAACAATAAAAACAAATAAATATGAACGCATTACAAAAATTTAAAAGTTCTCCTTGGGCATGGGTTCCCACTCTGTATTTTGCTGAGGGTATCCCTTACTTCATCGTGAACAACATCTCAGTGCTTATGCTTGCCAAGATGGGTGTTTCTAATGGCGAAATGGCACTTTTCACTTCACTCTTGTATCTCCCTTGGACTATCAAGCCCTTCTGGAGCCCCTTTGTTGACATCATCAAGACAAAGCGCTGGTGGGTAATCTCTATGCAGATACTCATGTCAATTGCATTTATCTTGCTCACACTCTCGGTGCCTCATCCTGATGCTGCAACCATTGCAAGTGGCCACACGCCCATCAGTATGTTCTATGTGACACTGATTCTGTTCTTTATCACAGCGTTTGCATCGGCAACCCATGATATTGCTGCCGATGGATTCTACATGCTTGCCCTCAGTCAAAAGAACCAGGCTGCTTATGTGGGCATCCGTTCTACATTCTATCGCTTGGCTTCAATCTTTGGCCAGGGTGTTCTCGTTTACATTGCAGGTGCTCTCGAGACATCAACAGGCGATATCCCCAAGTCGTGGATGCTTACAATCATGTTCACAGCTGTGATGTTCTGCATCGTGACTCTGTATCACACATTCTTTGTTCCCAAGCCCGACTCAGACAAGTCACACCTTGCCGCAGTTGAGGGTGAGGATGCAGCAGCAAAGCCCTCAGCCGGTACAATCTTCAAGGAGTTCGGACAGTCGTTTGCCACTTACTTCAAGAAACCCGGTCTGTGGCTCGCTATGGCATTCATGCTGTTGTTCCGCCTTCCCGAGGCATTCCTTATTAAGATGTGTACCCCCTTCCTGGTAGCCGGCCGTGAACTTGGAGGTCTTGGCCTGTCAACCGAGGAAGTAGGTATCGTGTATGGTACAATCGGCGTGTTCTTCCTCACTATTGGTGGTATCCTGGGTGGTATCTTTGCTTCTAGATTAGGACTTAAGAAGTCAATCTGGTGGATGGCTGCGTGCATGACACTGCCTTGCCTCACCTTTGTGTATCTTGCTGCTTATCTGCCCACTAACCTCGTTTCGATCAGCGTTGCTGTTGCAATCGAGCAGTTTGGTTATGGCTTCGGTTTCACAGCCTACATGCTTTACATGATTTACTTCAGTGAAGGCGAGTTCAAGACTTCTCACTATGCAATCTGTACAGCCTTCATGGCACTGAGTATGATGATTCCCGGTATGTTTGCCGGTTATCTGCAGGAGTACCTTGGCTACGTGAACTTCTTCTGGATGGTAATGGTTTGTTGTATCGCAACCCTCGTTGTGACTTACTTTGCCGACAGAAAGATTGACCCCGAGTACGGCCGCAAGTAACCCCGCAATCGGTAAATGGCAAAGAAACTATACATAATAGCAGGTCCCAACGGTGCCGGTAAAACCACGGCATCGTTGACCTTGCTGCCTGTTCTCAACTGCACACAGTGGGTCAATGCCGACGAGATAGCAAAAGGGTTATCTCCATTTGCTCCCGAGAGTGTAGCAATTGAGGCCGGTCGCCTTATGCTACAACGTATAGAAGTATTGCTTGCCGCTGGCGAGTCGTTTGCTATAGAAACTACTCTTGCTACCCGTTCCTATCATAAACTCGTAAAGCGTGCTCAGGCATTGGGATATGATGTGGAGTTGATATTTTTCTATTTACCTTCTTGCGAGGTGTCAATTAAGCGAGTTGCTTATCGTGTAGATCATGGTGGTCACAATTTCCCTGTTGAGATAATCAAGCGTCGTTATAAAGCAGGTCTCAAGAACTTGCGTGACATCTACATGCCCATCGTTGATAAATGGACAATATATGACAATTACATTTTTCAGCGATTTGTTGCAACAGGCAATAAGGGCACTTGTGTAGAAATTCAAGACCAAAGTTTATTTAATAAAATTATGGTAAAGGAATCAGGTACTCCATATTTGAGTGAGCGTGATGCGATGATGCTTGATGCTTGTCGTCGTGGAGTGATAAATATGCTCAAGGAGCGTGCTTTGCATGGCGACACTGTGATTATGGCCGATGGTAATGGAAACCCAATCAAGGTTTTTGCTCAAGAAATTCTTGACAAAAATCCAAATTTTGACCACGATGTGGTTTATACTCCAGTTGAATAATTTTAAAATAAAAAATAGTTATGAAGAAGATTTTTGCAACTATAATGGCAGTTTGTGCGGTGGCATTGATGGCCGGCGCACAGAATTGTGGAAACCATTGCGGCGGTGGCGCCGTTAAGGTAAAACCCGGCGTGGAGGTGCTGCGCGACGGTGGTTTCAAGGTGCTTGAGGGCAAGCGCGTGGGTTTGGTTACTAACCCTAGCGGCATTGACAATGACCTCAAGAGCACAGTCGACATCATCAACGAGGCCAACAACTGCAAGCTCGTGGCGCTCTATGGACCCGAGCACGGCGTGCGTGGCAATGCTCATGCCGGCGATGCTGTGGGCGACGCAGTAGATCCCAAGACAGGCGTGAAGACCTATTCGCTCTATGGCAAGACCCACAAGCCCACTGCCGAGATGCTCAAGGATATTGACGTGCTGGTCTATGACATCCAGGACATAGGTTGCCGCAGTTACACATTCTATGCAACCATGGGTGTGTGCATGGAGGCATGTGCCGAGAATAACAAGGAGTTTGTGGTTCTTGACCGCCCCAATCCTCTGGGTGGCAACAAGGTAGAGGGTAACCTCGTGGAGAATGGTTACTTCTCATTTGTGAGCAAGTATGCCATTCCTTACCTCTATGGCCTCACTCCCGGTGAACTCGCTACCTACCTCAATGAGGAGGGCGTGATCAGCGCTGCGACCAAAGGCAAGAAGTGCAAGCTCACCGTAGTTCCCATGGAAGGCTGGAAGCGCAGCATGAAGTTCCGCGAGACCGGTATGCCCTGGGTAGCTCCTTCGCCCCAGATTCCTGCTCCCGAGAATGCGTTCTTCTATCCCGTATCAGGCGTCATCGGCGAGCTCTATATCTTCAACACAGGCATTGGCTACACATTGCCCTTCGAGACATTTGCAACATCATGGATTGATGCCGACAAGCTGTGCGACAAGATGAACGCACTCAACCTGCCCGGCATCAAGTTCCGCCCCATCAACTATAAGCCTTTCTATGACCTCTCGTGGGTGGTTGATAAAGAAAAAGGCAAAGAGGTGCATGGCGTGCAGACTTATATCACCGACTTTGACAAGGCCGAGCTCACACTCGTACAGTTCTACTTCCTGCAGGTGGTTCACGAGTTGTACCCCAACGTGACCCTGTTTGACCAGAACCCCAAGCGCTTCGGCATGTTTGACAAGGTGTGCGGTACCAAGGAGATACGTGAGCGCTTCAGCAAGCGTTACAAGGTAGAAGACATCAAGGACTACTTCAACAAGGACGTCGAGGCATTCAAGGCCAAGTCTTCAAAGTACTACCTCTATAAGTAAAAATCTATAAAGACTATATAGACTATAAAGGCTATAAAAATAATACTATGACCGAACGGTATAAACAATATGTGAAGCGCATCGGCGCGTTCATCGACAAAGACCGCATCTACACCGATGACCTGCGTACCCTGGCATGGGGTACCGATGCAGGCTTTTATCGCCACATCCCGCAGGTAGTGGTGCGCTCACGTAATGAGCAGGAGGTGTCGCAATTGCTCGCTGCTGCCCACGAACTGGGTCTGCCGGTGACATTCCGCGCCGCAGGTACCAGCCTCTCGGGACAAACCTGCACTGACTCTATCCTCATCGTGGCAGGCAAGAACTGGGAGGACTACAGCATCAGCGACGACCGCTCAGAGATAACCCTGCAGCCCGGACTGGTGGGTGCTAAGGTTGACCAGATACTCAAGCCCTATGGCAAGACATTCTCGCCTGACCCCGCGTCTAAAGGCTCGGCTATGGTGGGCGGCATTGTGATGAACAATGCCTCGGGTATGAGCTGCGGCACACATGCCAATAGCGATAAGGTGATGAAGTCGATGCGCATCGTCATGGCCGACGGTACCGTGCTCGACACCGGCGACAAAGCCAGCCGCGAGGCATTCGGCCAGTCGCATCCTGACTTCATCAAGGGTATCGAGGCCATTCGTGACAAGGTGATGGCCGACGACGAGCTTGTGGCACGCATCCGTCGCAAGTATGCCATCAAGAATGTGACCGGACTCAACATTTATCCGTTCGTCAGGTTTACCGACCCCTTCGACATCATCACCCACCTGATGGTGGGCAGCGAGGGAACCCTGGCATTTGCCAGCGAGTTCACTATGGCTACAGGCCACCTGTACCCTTATTCGGCCAGCGCGATGCTCTATTTCCAGGACATGCGTCATGCCTGCGAGTGTGTCGTTGCACTCAAGAATGGTCCTGTGGAGTGTGCCGAGATTCTCGACCGCAAGTCGCTTGAATCGGTCAACGACACTACCGGCGAGGGCTTGACCGCAATCCTGATGCGCACCTCGGCCGACAGTGAGCAAGAGCTGCAGGCTAACATCACTGCAGTGGAGCAGGTGCTGAGCAACTTCAACCTCTACGTGCCTGCCAAGTTTACCAGCGATCCCGCCGAGAATGCCAAGTACTGGGGCATACGCTCGGGCATCTTCCCCGTTGTGGCAGGTACACGCCCGCTGGGCACCACTGTCATCATCGAGGACATCGCGTTCCACATCGAGGATTTGCCCGATGCCACCTGCGACCTTGCACAGATGCTCCAGGACCACGGATATGACGACAGTTGCATCTATGGCCATGCCTTTGAGGGCAACTACCACTTCATCATCGCTCAGCGATTTGAGACCGATGAGGATGTGGCTCAATACAAGAACCTCATGGACGAGATCGTCAAGCTCGTTGTAGACAAGTATGACGGTTCGCTCAAGGCCGAGCACGGCACAGGCCGCAACATGGCTCCGTTTGTGGTGAAAGAGTGGGGCGAGAAGGCTTATGCAATCATGAAAGAGGTAAAGGACCTCTTCGATCCCAAGAATATCATCAACCCCGGTGTCATCTTCAATGATGACCCCGAGTGCTTCGTCAAGTCGTTCAAGCCACTGCCCAAGTTCAATGACAACGTTGACAAGTGCATGGAGTGTGGTTTCTGCGAGGTGAACTGTACCGCTTATGGCCTCACCATGTCGTCGCGCCAGCGCATCATCGTTCAGCGCGAGATCGCGCGCCTCAAGGCTACCGGCGAGGACAATGCACGACTGGCACGCCTCCTGAAACTCTATAAATACTATGGCGAGGCAACCTGTGCTGCCGACGGATTGTGCAGCACATCGTGCCCCATGAAGCTTAACGTGGGTGACTTGACCCACGACCTGCGCAACGCTGCACATGCCCCTGGCACTGTGGCACATGGTGTGGGCAGTTTTACCGCTAATCACTTCGGTGCTGTAAAGGGCGGTCTCAAGAGTGCTCTATATATGGCTCAGGCAGGACATGCAATTCTGGGCGACAAGGGTGTCACTGCGATGGGCAAGGCATTCCACACCATCGGAGTGCCACTGTGGACCCCCGCATTGCCTAAGCCCCACCGCATGAAGAAACTCATGGAGCAGAGCGGCGGCAAGAAGGTGGTTTACTTCCCCAGCTGTCTCAACCAGATGATGGGACGCTCTAAGCATGGTCCCGAAATGGACCTTGTGGACAAGGTAGTAGAGTTCCTCAACCGTACCGGCTGGGAGGTTATTTTCCCCGAGGGTATGAAGAAGATGTGCTGTGGCATGATATGGGAGAGCAAGGGTATGCCTGATGTAGCTCAGCGCAAGACCGATGAGCTCGAGGCTGCGATGCTCAAGGCCAGCGAGAACGGCAAGTATCCCGTTGTGTGCGACCAGAGCCCCTGCCTGCACCGCATGCGCGAGCACATGAAGCAATTGAAGCCGCTCGAGCTCATGGAGTTCATCCATGACTATGTGGCCGACGACCTTACCTTCCATCAGACCGATGAACCAGTGGCATTGCACATCACATGCTCAAGCCGCCACATGGGACTCGTCGACAAGATCACATCCCTGGCACGCCGTTGCTCGAGCAACGTGGTGCTGCCCGAGGGAGTGGGATGCTGCGGTTTTG
>JAKSLZ010000061.1 GCA_024400935.1 Muribaculaceae bacterium
ACTGATTCTCAATGTGCGCTATCTAATGGCGCAGAAAAGTGATGAAGTCAGGAAAATATTTGCATATGATAAAAATATTGCATAATTTTGCACTATCATTTTTTCCTAGGGCACATAATTAAATAATGTGAAGGAGATGTCGCCGCTGTGAAGCGTCGCCATCTTTTTTTTTGTGCCAAAGCGACCGAGGACTTGATAGGAGAACCTCTGAAAACGTAAGCAACTTAATTACCGGCGACCATAGATTATGATGGTGTTTTAAACCCTCTATCGAGGAGAGCGGTAGGGCTTCGCTCCATTGTTCTAACCCCGCACGTTCTTCAGTCGCTGCGCTCCTTTCGCACGTACGGGGTTATTAGCCAAACCGGGGTTTGGCGTAGCGTACCTTGCGGCACGCTTTTACAATTACTTTTGCTTTTCCCCCTTCCCCTTGCTTATTTCAACTGAGCCTTTATCTTCTTTTTTATAGAGGCGCGAAGTGAGTTTTAGAACATCGCATTTCATTTTTCGTGAAAAAATTAGTATCTTTGCAGAAAATTAAGGGAAAATTTTAAAATGGTATAAGGCAGTTGCCCCAATGCCACAGTTAATTATTGATTTAACCTATCTAAAATGAATTTGAGTCCTCTCACAGCGGTGTCGCCCATCGACGGCCGCTATTGCAGCAAGACAAATGTGCTGAGCCGTTACTTCAGTGAAGCGGCATTGATTAACTATCGTGTTAAAGTAGAAGTAGAGTATTTCCTGGCATTGTGCCGCATGCCGCTGCCCCAGTTGCAGGATGTGCCGGCCCAGGTGCATGAGAAACTGCGCGACATCTACCGCAATTTTACCCTCGACGATGCCAAGCGCGTTAAGGAAATTGAGTCGGTCACAAACCATGATGTCAAGGCTGTGGAATATCTGCTCAAGGAGAAATTTGATGAGCTGGGACTCGAACAATTCAAGGAGTTCATCCACTTTGGCCTCACTAGTCAGGATATCAACAACACGTCAGTGCCCATGTCGATTAAGGATGCACTGGCTCAGACTGTTATCCCAGCAATTGAAGAAGTGATAGGCTGGCTCAACGAGCATGCCGACGAGTGGCAGGATATACCCATGCTGGCCAAGACTCACGGACAGCCCGCGTCGCCCACACGACTGGGCAAGGAGCTGCGTGTGTTTGCCTACCGACTGGAGCAGCAGCTGGCTCAGCTCAAGGCTGTGCCTGTGAGCGGTAAGTTTGGTGGCGCAACCGGCAATTTCAACGCTCATCTCATTGCCTTCCCGCAGTATGACTGGCGCGCGTTTGCCGGCAAGTTCCTCGGCGAGGACCTGGGCATAGTGCGCGAGGACTGGACAACTCAGATTTCTAATTATGATAACATGGCGGCGCTATTTGACGCACTGAAGCGCATCAGCACCATCATCATAGACCTTGACCGCGATGTGTGGATGTATATATCGATGAACTACTTCAAGCAGAAAATCAAAGCTGGTGAGGTGGGTTCAAGCGCTATGCCCCACAAGGTCAATCCCATTGACTTTGAGAACAGTGAGGGTAACCTGGGCATTGCCAATGCGGTGCTTGAGCATCTGGCGCACAAGCTGCCCGTGAGCCGCCTGCAGCGCGACCTCACTGACTCTACCGTGCTGCGCAATGTGGGTGTGCCCTTCGGTCACATCATGATTGCACTGGCTAGCACGCTCAAGGGTCTCAATAAACTCATCCTCAACGAGGAGGCTATTAACGCTGATCTCGACAATATGTGGAGCGTTGTGGCTGAAGCTATGCAGACGATTTTGCGTCGCGAGGGCTATCCCAAACCCTATGAGACGCTGAAGGCTCTCACCCGCACTAATGCCGTGGTGGATGCCCAGAGCATTGCGGCCTTTGTTGAGACGCTTGATGTGAGCGATGAGGTGAAGGCTGAGCTTAAGGCTATTACGCCTCACAGCTATACTGGATATTAAGAGCGCTTCGCTTTTCGGAGCGCTGTCGCTTTTCAGAGCGGTCGCCGTTGGCTTCCTTTTCGGAGCGCTTCGCTTTTCGGAGCGGTCGCCGTTGGCTCCCTTTTCGGAGCGCTGTCGCTTTTCAGAGCGGTCGCCTTTGGCTCCCTTTTCAGAGCACTGTCGCTTTTCGGAGTGGGGTGATTGTGGGTTTTGTGATATTCTAAATTCAATTGTATAATGAAACGAATTGTTAACCTTTTGCTGTGTGCTGCAGTGGCATTGATTGCTGCGGCACAGCCTGAGTCTATTATTCCGCAGGAGATGCAACACTCTCCGGCCCAGGACTCTGTGCTGGCTCGTGAGCTTACTTATCCGGCTTATATCGTCAAGACTCGTTATGTGCCTACACGGGTCGACGTGCTCTCGATTAACAACAGCCTTATCTATGTGAACAAGCAGGATTCGCTCTTCAACGCGATATGCGCCGAGCGGGGCAAGGACGGCAAGTGGACCATGCAGACGCGTCTGGGACGCACGCTCAAAAGCCACTTTGACGAGGGTGACTCTATTGATGACAAGGGACGCCTTACTGCCAAGTACATGGTGCGCACCCACCCATGGACGCACATTGTGCTGCAGGACCAAAGTCGCTTGCCGCGCGCCAACTTTGAATGGTTCCGCGAGAGTATCCACAACTGGGTGGATTACATTCGCCGCAACTGTCCCAACCGCGACGTGCAGATCATTCTCACCATGAACTGGGCCTATAATAATGACTGGGACAAGTATGGCGAGAACAATGAAATCTTGTATCGCAACTGTCTGGCTCTGGCCCAGGAATGCGGCATCACGCTGGTGCCGGTGGGTCTGGGCAACCAAGACCACTTTGAACGCGGCGGAGCCCAGCTGGCAGGTAAGCTGCACAACGACGAGTGCCACCCGTCGTGGCGTGGCACCTACATGGCGTCGTGCATGGAATATGCCGTGATATTCAACGACAGCCCGATGAACATAGGCTATGACTCGCCCAAACTCACGGCCGAGGAGTGCCTGGAGGTGCGCCAGTGTGTCAAGCGTGTGCTCGACAAGTTTGTCAAGTGAATCTTGACAGGCTGATATGTGCATGAAAATGCCGTGATTTTTCTCGGAGATGTATTCTCCGTTGCCGAATAGTTGCTTTTTATGATTTTTACTGTTAAAAAGTTTTAAAACTCTAGTGTTGTTATTCGGTTAGACGAGAAAAAAGTCGTATCTTTGTAAAAAGTTGCGTGCGTTGTGCACTTTAAGCTCTAAAATCGAGATTATTAGAAAACAATATTAAACAAAATTATATAGCCGCGAGGCTTGAAAAAACACTTAAAATGTCATAAAATTATGGAAGAGAATTTTGAAAAGAAACCCAAAAGACCTCGCATAGGTGAGGGTAAGGTTAGCCTTGATGAAACCACTAATCAGGCTCAGTATGATGAGTCTAATTATTCGCGCGAATCACGCAGTGAACAGTCATTAGAATCAACCGATTATCAGAGTGGTTATCAACATCGTCAGGGTGGTTATCAGCAGCGCGGTTACCAGCAGCGCGGCGGTTATCAGCAGCGTGGCTACCAGCAGCGCGGCGGTTATCAGCAGCGTGGTGGATATCAGCAGCGTGGTGGCTATCAGCCCCGTTACCAGCAGCGTTACAACGCGCCTGATGCAACCGAGAATGCTAACGAGCAAGTACAGGGCGCCCCCCAGCAGGTAGAGCGCACCGAGGGTTACCAGCCCCGTCAGCAGGGCGGCTACCAGCAGCGCGGCTATCAGCCCCGTCAGCAGGGTGGTTATCGCCAGCAGGGCGGCTACCGTCAGCAGGGCGGCTACCGTCAGCAGGGCCAGGGCGGCTATCGCCAGCAGGGCGGTTATCGTCAGCAGGGCCAGGGTGGCTATCGCCAGCAAGGCGGCTACCAGGGCGGTTACCAGCAGGGCGGATATCAGCAAGGTGGCTTCCGCAAGCCCCAGCCCAAGCGCAATATGGGTCCCCGTCCTCAGATGCGTTTCACTCCGCGTCCTCAGCCCGTAGAATATGAGGAGCCCGCATTGGATCCCAACATGGAAGTACGTCTGAACAAGTTCATGGCTAACGCAGGTGTGTGCTCACGCCGTGAGGCTGACGAACTGATTCAGAAGGGTCTTGTAAAAGTTAATGGTGAGGTAGTTACCGAACTTGGTGTTAAGATTACCCCCAAAGATATAGTAGAATATAACGACAAGGTTGTAACCACTGAAAAGAAGTGCTACATCCTGCTCAATAAACCCAAGGATTGCGTCACTACCAGCGATGACCCCAACGGCCGCAAGACTGTGATGGACCTCGTGAAGGGTGCTTGCGAAGAGCGCATCTATCCCGTGGGACGTCTCGACCGCAACACCACTGGTGTGCTCCTGCTCACTAACGACGGTGACCTGGCTTCTAAGCTCACTCACCCCAAGTATGTGAAGAAGAAAATCTATCAGGTGTGGACCGACAAGCCCATCAGCGAGGAAGACATGCAGCACATTGCTGACGGCGTTGAACTCGACGACGGCCCCATCCATGCAGATGCAGTGAGCTATGTGAGCGCTAACGACCGCAAGCAGGCCGGCATTGAGATCCACTCAGGCCGCAACCGCGTGGTTCGTCGCATCTTTGAACACCTGGGTTATCACGTTGTGAAGCTCGACCGCGTTTACTTTGCAGGCCTCACTAAGAAGAACCTGCCCCGCGGTCGCTGGCGTTACCTCACTCAGGAAGAAGTTAACTTCTTGAAACAGGGTTCGTTTGAATAAAATATCGCATAATTACTGAAAGATATAATGGAAATTACTAGAACTAAAGTTGTTGACATCTTTAACCCTGCCCTCGTGGGTCAGGAGGTGTGTGTAAAAGGCTGGGTGCGCTCGCACCGCAGCAACAAGTATGTACATTTTATCGCACTCAATGATGGCTCAACAATCAAGACCGTGCAGGTAGTAGTTGACCCTGCTAAGGTCGACGAAGAGTTACTCAAGGATATCACTACAGGTGCCTGCATCTGTGCAGTGGGTACACTGGTTGAGAGCCAGGGCGCTGGCCAGAGCGTTGAAATCCAGTGCAAGGAAATCACCGTCTATGGCACTTGTCCCAACGACTATCCCATGCAGAAGAAGGGCCAGACATTTGAATACATGCGTCAGCATGCACACATGCGTCTGCGCACTAACACCTTCGGTGCTGTGTTCCGCATCCGCCACAACATGGCCATGGCTGTGCACACTTATTTCCACGAGCACGGATACTTCTATTTCCACGCTCCGCTCATCACAGCCAGCGACTGTGAGGGTGCAGGCGAGATGTTCCAGGTTACAACTAAGAACCTCTATAAGCTTGACAAGGACGACAACGGCCAGATCAAGTATGACGACGACTTCTTCGGCAAGATGACATCGCTCACAGTGAGCGGTCAGCTCGAGGGTGAGCTTGGCGCTACAGCGCTGGGTGCAATCTACACCTTCGGTCCCACATTCCGTGCCGAGAAGAGTAACACTCCCCGCCACCTCGCTGAGTTCTGGATGATTGAGCCTGAGGTAGCATTCCTTGAGCTCAACGGCCTGATGGACCTTGAGGAAGACTTCATCAAGTATTGCGTGAAGTGGGCTCTTGACAACTGCAAGGACGACCTTGAGTTCCTCAACAAGATGATCGACAAGGAGCACAAGCTCATTGAGCGCCTTGAAGGCATCGTTAACAATGACTTCATCCGTCTCGAGTACACTGAGGGTATCAAGATCCTGGAAGAGGCTATCGCTAAGGGCGTTAAGTTTGAATTCCCCATCAAGTGGGGCGGCGACCTCGCAAGCGAGCATGAACGCTACCTGGTGGAGACACACTTCAAGAAACCCGTTATCCTCTACAACTATCCTCGCGAGATCAAGGCCTTCTACATGAAGCAGAATGGCGAGCCCGAGGAGCGTCGCACCGTTCAGGGCACCGACGTGCTGTTCCCGCAGATTGGCGAGATCATCGGTGGTTCAGTGCGTGAAGAGAGCCTCGAGATTCTCAACAGCGAGATCGAGCGCCGCAACATTCCTGCTAAGGACATGTGGTGGTATCTCGACACCCGCAAGTATGGCACATGCCCCCATGCAGGTTTCGGCCTCGGCTTTGAGCGCCTCATCCTGTTTGTGACCGGTATGCAGAACATACGCGACGTCATTCCCTTCCCCCGCACTCCCAACAACGCCGAGTTCTAAGGAAGAAGCATCGACGCTGCGTCCCGCAGGGATGCAGATGACAATAAACCCAGAAAGTTCATTAGGAGCAAATGGCAATATTTTAGTTCTCATATGCATGATTTGGGCTATCTTTCGCTCACATAGGAACCCCTATGCTCGTTCAATATAGCGTAAATCCTGTCACAATGATAATCTAAAATCTTATCCATGCCCTAATGCACTTTCTGGGTTAAGAAAGCAGCCGCGCAACCCCATGTGGAGGGAGCGCGGCTGCTTTGTGTCATTGTGGCAGGGTGAGCATCCATAAGGATGGCCGTGCCCTGTGTTATCGGTTAGTTGTGCCCACGACCTGGTAGCCGGTGCCTGAATTAGTGCGCACAGCCTTGTAATAGGTGCCGTTGTATAGCAGCAGCTTCTCGCCGTTGACGGTCACTTCCTTGACGCCATTCTTGGGCAGAGAAGTAACGATTGTCCCTGTGGCAGGGCGACGCGCCTCGTTGGCATGACCGTTGTGGTTGTCGCGGTCGTGGTGTTGGTTGCCGTTATACTGGTTTCCGCCATACTGGTTGCCGTTGTGCGGATCTCCGTAATATTGATTACCGCCATACTGACTGCCCTGGGGATGGTTGCCGTATTGTGTATTGTTGTTGCTCTGTGTCACGTGTTGTCCGGGAGCATTGGCACCGGTTTGCTGCGTCACATGTCCGCTGTTGTATTGCTGTCCGTAGTTGTAAGACCCTGGTGGCGGTGTTGTGGTGCTGTAGCCATAAGAGTTGTGCTCGTTGTTGTATGGGCGGCCGGTAGAGCCTCCGTCCTGTCGCTGGAAGAGTGTTCCGCAGCTTGTCATGGCCAGCGCAATGGTAGCGCACAGTAATGATTTCTTCATGTCAATATAGTTTGTGTTAGATAATTACATGGCAAATATAGTTAAAAAAATGAATTATTGAAACATTTAAAGGGATAAAATGGCGTTTTGTGCACTAAATATGTTTAAAAACTAGCGGTTTAGCATTCTTAAATTGGTATAATTGCGAAAAAATTGCTAACTTTGCACAAATATTCGCCTCAACTGTGAGTGGTGCGGGAAATTGTAATAATGCATGTGATTTCTCGCTGTTTTTTAAAGAGCAGGCCATTGCGGTAGAGGTTATAAACTGACCATAAACATGGATATAAAAAACGTATTATTCATTTCACAGGAAATAATGCCTTATCTGCCCGAGACGGCAATGTCTAAACTGGGCTTTGACCTGCCCCAGGGTATGCAGGAAATGGGTGTTCAGGTGCGCACGTTCATGCCCAAGTATGGCTTGATTAACGAGCGCCGCAACCAGCTGCACGAGGTCATAAGGCTGTCAGGCATGAACCTTATCATTGATGACTCTGACCATCCCCTTATCATCAAGGTTGCGACCTTGCCCTCTCGTGCTCAGGTATATTTCATCTACAACGATGACTACTTTGCACACACACTCACTAAGGAACTCGAGACAGTGACATCGCCTGCCGACAACGACGAGCGCAGCATCTTCTTTGTGCGTGGCGTTATCGAGACAGTGCGCAAGCTCCGTTGGGTACCTTCTGTGATACACTGCAGCGGCTGGGTGACTGCCCTGGCGATGGTCTACATGCGCGAGCTCTACAGTGATGACCCCTCATTCCGCGACGCTAAGATCGTTTACTCGCTGTGGGACGAGGAGATTGCTCAGCCTCTTGATTCTCGCATGGCTGTCAAGCTCAAAGACGACGGCATGGAAGACCGTGTGGTTGAGGATATCCTTGACAAGCCTGTAGATATCGATGCCCTCACTAAGCTGGCGCTTAAATATTGTGACGGAGTGGTGCAGTGCAGTGCCAACGTCAAGCCCGCCCTGGTGGAGATGGCCAAGGAGTCAGGCCTGCCTTATCTCCCCTACAACGAGGACAATACCGAGTTTGTAAAACAGTGTCTGGAATTCTATAAGACACTTTAACGATTAAGCTACATCAATACACTCTTTAATACGAAATTATGAAACGTACACTCAATGTGCTTTTTGCTGTTGTCCTGTTGCTTGCTACTTTTTCTTGCACCGACGACACTATAGGCGGTTCTCTCAGTGATACCCGCCTGGCGATTATTGAGGATTCGTCATTTACCATAACAGGACAGTCGGTGCCTAACACCAGCTTGCGCTCACGCACCACTACACAGCTGCTGGGTGTGATCAAGAGCGATGGTTACGGCACACTGTCATCAAGCATCGTTACACAGTTTATGCCGGTGTTTGCAATCGACACCGCTGGCACTAAGGTTGAATGGATTGACTCTTGCAAGCTGGTGCTGCGCCTGCCCACAGAGGGAGCGTTCACCGGCGACTCGCTTGCACCCATGAAGCTCAATGTGTACCGCCTCAACAAGTCGCTGCCCAGCCCCATCTACAGTGACTTTGATGCCAGTGGATACTATGACGTGAGTGCCCCCGTGGCCTCAGTGGCTTATTCAAACGCATCGGCCAAGATTGTTGGCGTGTATGATTCTAACACTTACAGCTACATCTACCACCGCGAGGTGGAGGTGCCCGTAGACGTTGACATTGCTCGCTCACTCTACACCGAGTATGTTAAAAACCCTGAGACATTCCGCTCACCGTCAAACTTTGAGAAGTACTTCCCTGGTGTAGCCATCACTAACAGTTTTGGCAGCGGTCGTGTGATGAACTTCACTGACACTGAGTTCCGCGTGTATTGCCGCAAGCATGTACAGCTCACCGACACCACCGATACTATCTATAAGGGTGTACAGCAGACCTATCTGGCCTCATCGCCCGAGGTGCTGCAGAACAACCTCATCAGACTTGACGTGGACCAGGCCATCAAGGATCGAGTGGCTGCCGGCGAGGCTATCGTTCAGGCTCCTGCAGGATATGAGGTGAAGACTCGTTTCCCCATACAAGAGGTCATTGACATGTACAAGAATAACACCAAGGGTGCCATGTCGGTAATCAACTCGCTGAGCTTTGAGGTTCCTGTAGAGGAACTTGAAACCCAGTATGCGATAGCTCCTCCCGCTTATTTGCTCATGGTGAAGACGTCTAAGAAGGATGAGTTCATTGAAGGCGACAGCTTGACTAACAGCAAGGATTCGTTCTATGCCAAGTATGACCCCATCAAGAAGGTTTATAACTTCTCAGGCATGCGCAACTATATCCTAGACATACTCACTAACAAGGGTGGTGTGGCAAGCGAGGACGATACCTACTTCACTATCACACCCATGGATGTGACTATCTACACCGATTCGTCATCAAGCTATTACTATTATTATCAGAACAATCCCACCACAACGGTGACAAAGATTTCGCCGCAGGTGTCTTGTCCTGCAATCGCTAGGCTCAGGCTCGACAAGGCCAAGGTTAAGGTTGTGTTCAGTAAACAGTCGATGATGTAGCGCGGCCGCCTGCATGGCAGGTAACAACAGAACTTACTTATAGAAAAATATACGGTGCTTAGTCGCCGTCGTTAGCCACAATAGCTCAGTTGGTTAGAGCATTTCATTCGTAACGAAAAGGTCGCGGGTTCGAGTCCCGCTCGTGGCTCTGATTAATTAACAGCAAGGCTGCGTTCCGCACAGTGGGATGCAGCCTTGTTCTAAATGCTAGACTAAGTTTATGGAACTGAGTGTAAAACAATACATGCAGCAGCAGCCCGGTTACCCCAACGTTAGTGATACCGACAAGTACTACTATGTAGTGGCAGTGCATGTGGCACGTGCATGGGACAAGTGCGGAGTGCTGGTAAATATAGATGAACGCGCGCGCGTGCGCGTAGTGCTTGCTCTCATAGGATATTATCAAGACATCGTGGCCGATGCCGGGCTGTGGCGCACCTTCACGTCATTGCACGAGGCGCAGTATGGGCAACCCTTGCCACACTATGGACGAGCCGAGGAGTATGTGGACTATGAACTGAATCTGGACGACCTGCGCTATCTCATATGGTACACACTGGACTATAGCCCCGAGGTGACCGATGCACTAGATCCTCACGACGGCTCTCTGTTGCAGCTGGCACGTGAGGTGTTTGCCGTTCTCGACTATGACTATGAGCATGCGCCTGTGCCCGTGGAACTGACTATGCTCACAGGGGTAGACCTTGATGACGAAAACGACCGACAGGCAACTTACGACCTGGCTCACTGGTTCTACTGGCGCAGTTACTTGATGCAGGGCAATGCCCATGCAGCCACCACCGAGGCTATGCCTCAGGCCCACGACATCATTGCCCGCTGTGGCGAGAGCGATGCCGCCCCCCTGTTGCACGACCTCAACGACCGCATCATGGCCACCCGTCCCGCAACTATGGGCCCCATCTCGCTCCCCCTGGCTCAATGGCTAAAAGAGATAACCAAATAAAATACTTGGATTACAAGTTTGTCAGATTCAATTTTACGCTCAAAATTTAGTGACATCTGCTATAGTGTGAGACATCTATTTATTCTACCATTATGAATGAACTGAAGAAAATAACTATTCTGCTGTCGTTGGTATTCATTGCATTGACATCGCAAGCTGTCACTTTTACTGCACATGCTCCCAGCAAGATAGAGGAGGGCGCAACATTCCAAATTAAGTTTGTGCTTAAAAATAGTGAGGGGCAGGGATTTGCTCCGCCCTGTGTATCGTGGGCCAAGCTGATATATGGCCCGGCAGTGTCTGAGAGTTTCTGTCAGTCGTGGAGCAGTTCGGGCGGTTCGTCCAGCTCATCGTCGGTGGATTATACCATGACCTACAGGGCTACCTCCAAGGGTGAGTTTACCGTTGGACCGGCGTCTATCACCGTGAGCGGCAAGGTGCTGAAGTCTAACTCTGTTTCAATCGAGGTAGTTTCAGCCAGCAGTATGCCTGGCGAAGAAGAACAGAGCCTGTTGCTTCAGCAGGGGGTGAAGCCAACAGAAGCATCATGCGGTGCTGCGGACACGAATAGTGAATTTTATGAAAATGAAGGTTTTGATTCTTACGAAGATATAAGAGAAGAGTTTGTTGACGAAGAGTATTTGTTTGATTTATGCATGTCAATTACATCATTCCTGCATAAAAAAGAATTAAATAAATTCACTGTTAATGAATTATTGAATTGGCATGCCAAATTAATGCCTAGACTAATTAAAGCAAGTGATAGACGTTTTGAAGAGAGTACCTTAAATAATTATGATAAAGTTGATGCACTCTTATCCTATTTGATTAATAAAATAGGAATAGACTATAGTCATGCTGTTTTGGGGTATTCAGAAGATATGAAAAATTGTTTGATGTTCTATAGGACAATAAACATGTCAGCAGCGATAATTCGTAAGAACAAGACATTTATATCCGAATTGGAGACATGGCACTCTTTATGGTTTGTTTTATGCGAATTGTATTCAACTCAAAATGAAATAGATGTGTTTGGTGGATCTTTTATGAGTGATGCTTATAATGTTGCTTTCCGTTCAATATTAAGTTTAAGATTAAAGGATTTAACCAATATATATAACGGCATGAATCCAAAAGTAAATAAAAGCCTTTCGTCTGTTAGTACAAGTTTTATTAATACTATTAGGAACGCAAAGCAAGGAGATATTAATTATGTTAGTGATGATATGAGGATGTCATTTGTTGCTGAGCAGAATAAAATTAAGTCCTTAAAACCTAAAGTGATAAATCTTGTCCAAAAGTGGCTTTCAATTCGAAAAAAGGTGGGTGTGGATGACAAATGCACTGCATTTCTTTTGGATGAACTCAAAAGCAAAGAAGGTGGTATGTTTATTGGGCTGAAAAAGTGAATTTAAAGTTAATAATTAGTATCATGGGAGTTACCACTTATGATGAAACTTAGATTTTGTATTGTTGCTCTACTGATGACTGTTGTTGTGTTTCCTAACTGCGCATCTGTCAGGAACTCCCAGTCTAAACGTAAGGCCCATATTGAAAATGAACTGTTACATGAGGCGCTAAAGGACCTTCGTGGCTTTAAAAGAGCAAATCCTGAGTTGTATGCATTGTTTTTGAAGGTTGATAAAAAGAGTGACGACATCGAGAAACTCAGGCCTAAACTCGTGAGGTCATTTAATAAGCATTACCCCAACAGCCCGTTGAAGGATTATGAAAAAGCCGATTCTATATTAAGCGTAATTGCTGAATATATAAATGAGTACGAGAGGTTTGATTATCGTTGTTATGCAGGGTCCTTTGTAACCGTGGTGCATGATTGCAAGGTGTATAATCTAGAGCACGAGTTCAAAGACCGATATCCAGGAAGTAATGCCGAGATCATGGCCTGGCGTGCGTTCAAAGTGAAGATGGATGCTTTTGTTGAGAGCAAATACTCATGGCCATTCACGGCAATTTCTGTTTTGGTTAATTTTTACGAAGATAAAGCATCTGTTTTCAGAACTATAAGATATAATGATTTGATAGCACTTTTAAAAGGGAAGTATTGTAAACAGTCCTCTCTATTGTCCAGCGCATGTGAAAACTTTATTGCCCAGATGGAGAAGCCCGAATATTTTGATGAGGAAGAATTTGGCTTGTTCTTTAATGTGGGTGAATCTGGTGTAGATTTTGACTATCATGAGATGTATGGCAAAGTGCAAGAAGCGGGCTTAGAGGTCATTCCGGCTTTTAATGATTGGGTTAAAGTGCGCAAATCCCTTAATATAAGCGATTCCTATACTGCCGATGTGATAAAATCTTTGTTAGAAATTCAACTATATTGAAAGCTGATTAGTCTGGTGGGGCGCTTGGTGTGCCCCTCAGTTTGAACTGTTGCAGGGAGGATATTTTGCCTCAGTCGAAAAAAAAGATGTGGATGAGGATTGCCGTCTCCTGATTGAAATTTTACATAGCCGGTAAAGTCACTGTCACGACCGACGATTTTCTGTTAATTCCTTTATTATTTGACTGCAATATATCTGATTGAGTCTCAGATTGTGATTACGCGTGCCGAAAGTACGAAATCTAATTGCCGGCAAGTATGGCTTTTGATGGTGTTTTAAACCCTCTGTTGAGGAGAGCGGTAGGGCTTCGCCCCTGTTGTTTTATCCCCGCACGTTCTACAGTCGTTTCGCTCCTTGCGCACGTACGGGGTTATTGTCCAGCGCAAAAGCGCTGGGTATTGTCCCTTTGGGACAAGTCTGGAGTTACCTTAAGTTGCTTGAACCAATAAAAACCAAGCCCTATTTCATTTTTCGTATATAAAATTTTGGTTTTTAACCGCTTATCCAGCTGTTGAATGTTTTACCGGACAGCAATATTTAGAATTACTTGCTGTGTCGATGCGACGGAGTCGCTTCGCACTTGGATGCAATAGGGGTACAGGTTGGGTTAATCGTCCCAGTCGGTGGAGCGGCCGTCTTCTTCGGCATTGTCTTCGTAGCCGGCCTCGTAGCCCTCGTCATACCCCTGCTGGTAGTCGCGGCGTTTCTTGCCTTTGTAGCGCGTGTGGTCGTCATACTGCCCGTGCCATCCGTTGCCACCCAGCACATCGTCCTCGCCGTCGTCATATCCCTTGTCATAACCTTCTTCATACTCTTTGCTCAGCTTTGATGGCTCGAGTGGTTTGGTGTTGTGGGGCACTTCGGTTGTGACTTCGGTGATGTGCGTAGTGTCGGGTTGTGGCGTGTAGGTGTATTGTGGCCACGTAGTGGTGTCGTTGTGGCCGTATTCTTCGTAGTAGTTCCGCTCTTCTTGCTGCTGCGTGTCGTTGTCGTCACTGCAGCTGCAAGACGTTGCTGCTGCCATGAGTAGCAATGCGATGACCAGGGTGATGCTGTGGTGGTTTTCCATAAAAACGGTTGTGTTAATAAAAAACCGTGCAATGCTATTCCCTGTGGTGTTTGGGAAGAGATGCATTGCACGGGTTAAGTTTATTCAGTTATTGTGCTATGGACGTGGATTAGAGTCCGCGGCCGTGGCACTGCTTGTACTTCTTGCCGCTACCGCAGGGGCAGGGGTCGTTGCGGCCCACGCGTGGACCTGCAACTAAGGGCTGACGCTGGGGAGCATTGCGCGATGCACCCTGTGCGGCTGCACGCTGCTCGCGGGCGTTCTTCTCCATGTCGTCCTCGCCGCGGCTCTCGCTGTACTGCTGGCGCTCTTGCGGCATCTCGCGCTGCTGCACTGTAGCAGCCTCGGCCTGACGTGCTGCGTCTTCCTCAGCCTGTACGGGGATTTGTCCGCGCATGAGTATGCTCACGGTCTTGTTGTTCATGTCTCCCACCATGGTCTTGAAGAGCTCGTAAGCCTCGGTCTTGTAGATCACGAGGGGATCCTTCTGCTCGTAGCTAGCGTTCTGAACAGATTGCTTGAGCTGGTCCATTTCGCGCAGGTGTTCTTTCCAGTTCTCGTCGATGGTGAGGAGCATCACAGCCTTTTGCCAAGCCTTCTCGAGTGACTTGCACTGAGTCTCGTAGGCTTCCTTGACATCGATGGTGATGCCAAATGTGCGGCGTCCGTCGGTGATGGGCACGCGCATGAGGCCCTGTGGCTCAATGCCGTTCTCGATTTGCTGTGCTACCACGTTCTGGATAACGGGGTTAGCGATTTCGCTCAGGCGGTTCATCTTGCGGTTGAATGCTGCGATCACTGCTTCGCCCAGGAGTTCCGACTTCTTGTTGTCCTCCATGCGCTTGTATTGTTCCTCTTCAAACGGGGGCTCGATAGCATAAGTGCCGAGTACCGACATCTTGAAGTCTTCAAACTGGTCGCTTCCAAACTTGGCTACGGTGTCGTCGATGCTGTCATACAGTGTGTTGATGATGTCGATGCCGATGCGCTCGCCCATCACTGCGTGGTGACGGCGGGTGTAGACTACCTTGCGCTGTGCGTTCATGACGTCGTCATACTCAAGCAGGTGCTTGCGCACACCGAAGTGGTTCTCCTCAACGCGCTTCTGGGCGTTCTCGATACTGTTAGTCACCATCTTTGACTCGATGGCTTCGCCGTCCTGCAGGCCGAGGCGGTCAAGTACCTTGACAATCTTCTCGCTTGCAAACAGACGCATTACCTTATCCTCAAATGAAACGAAGAATACACTTGAACCGGGGTCGCCCTGACGTCCGGCACGACCACGCAACTGGCGGTCTACGCGGCGGCTCTCGTGGCGCTCGGTACCGATGATGGCAAGACCACCGGCTTCTTTAACCTCGGGAGTGAGCTTGATGTCGGTACCACGACCTGCCATGTTGGTAGCGATGGTAACAACACCCTTGCCGTCGATTGCTCGTCCGGCCTGAGCCACGATGTCGGCCTCCTTCTGGTGCAGCTTAGCGTTGAGCACCTGGTGTGGAATGCGGCGCATCTTGAGCATGCGGCTCAGCATCTCAGAGATCTCGACCGAAGTGGTACCCACGAGCACGGGGCGTCCTGCTTCGCGCATCAGCTCGATTTCCTCGATCACTGCGTTGAATTTCTCCTTTTGTGTCTTGTAGACGCGGTCGGGCATGTCGTTGCGCAGCACGGGACGGTTAGTGGGGATGGTCACTACATCCAGCTTGTAGATGTCCCAGAACTCACCCGCCTCGGTCTCGGCGGTACCGGTCATACCTGACAGCTTGTGGTACATGCGGAAGTAGTTCTGCAGTGTGATGGTTGCAAATGTCTGTGTTGCAGCCTGCACGTTAACGCCTTCCTTAGCCTCGATAGCCTGGTGCAGACCGTCGCTGTAACGGCGGCCTTCCATGATGCGGCCTGTCTGCTCGTCCACGATCTTAACCTCGCCCTCGGGGGTAACGATATACTCCTCGTTGATGTTGAAGAGGGCATAAGCCTTGAGGAGCTGTGTCACGGTGTGCACGCGCTCGCTCTTGATAGAGTAGTTCTGGAGCAGCTCGTCCTTCTTAGCCACCTTCTCTTCGTCGGTCAGGTCTTCGTTAGTCACTGCCGAGAGCTGTGCTGCGATGTCGGGGAGCACGAAGAAGTTGGGGTCGTCGGTGCCTCTGGTGAGGACGTCGATACCGTTGTCGGTGAGCTCTATAGAGTTGTTCTGTTCCTCGATTACGAAGTAAAGGGGATCAGTGACGATGTGCATGTCGCGGTTGTTGTCCTGCATGTATATTGCCTCGGTCTTGAGCATCATTGCCTTGACGCCTTCCTCGCTGAGGAACTTGATGAGAGGCTTGTACTTGGGCAGACCCTTGTGTGCGCGGTAGAGCAGCAGGGTACCTTCCTTCACGGTAGCCTCGTCGTCGCTTGCCATCTTCCGCTTAGCCTCGGCCAGCAGGCTGGTGACGAGCTTGCGCTGCTCGTTGTAGACGCGCTCTACATTGGGCTTGAACTGGTCAAACATCTGGTCGTCGCCCCTGGGGATGGGACCAGAGATGATGAGGGGGGTGCGGGCGTCATCGATGAGCACTGAGTCGACCTCATCGACGATGGCATAGTTGTGTGCACGCTGCACCATGTCCTCGGGACGCATTGCCATGTTGTCGCGCAGGTAGTCGAAACCAAACTCGTTGTTGGTACCGAATGTGATGTCGCAGTTGTAAGCTGCGCGGCGCTCGGGCGAGTTGGGTTGGGTCTTGTCGATACAAGCCACGGTGAGGCCGTGGAACATGTAGAGCGGTCCCATCCACTCCGAGTCACGCTTAGC
>JAKSLZ010000062.1 GCA_024400935.1 Muribaculaceae bacterium
TCCTGTTCCCGCAGATGCGTCCCGAGAAGGTTGCTAAGCGCGACAAGGAAGAGGCATTCACCGCACTGGGCATCGCCGCTGAGTGGGTTGCTCCCATCCAGAAGGCCGGCGTGCTCACCGTTGAGGCCCTCGGCTCACTCGAGCGCCCGGGCAAGCTGTTCCAGGACCTGCTCGACATCAACAAGAAGTATAAGCTGGGCTACAAGGCTCCCACTGCCGACGAGGTGAAGCAATGGGTCGAGGCAGCTAAGGCAACCCTCCCCGCCGCCGAGTAACCTCCCCGCAAAATCCCATATAGCCTATTTAGCCTATACGGCTTATAAATCCCATAACCAGAGGCTGGAGCGCAACAACGCCTCAGCCTCTTCACTTTAAACAACACAAAATGCTCACCAAGCAACAATGTACCGCCATGCGCGGACTAGCCATTGTGTGCATCATGCTGCACAACTACTGCCACGTCTTCTCGTTTGCCATCAAGGAGAGCGAGTTTGACTGGGCCATCGACCAGACCCGCCGCTGGGGCGACTATCTGCACAACATCGACGGCAACTTCTTTGTCCATGTGATGTCGTTCTTCGGTTTCTACTTCCTGCCCGCATTCATGTTTCTGGGCGGATATGGCCTGGTGCGCAAGTACGAGGTGGGCGGTGCGCCCTTCAAGGCCGGCAAGTTTGTCGTTAAGTCGTGGCGCAAACTGCTGGCACTGGTACTCTTGCCCCAACTCATCTTTGTAGCGCTGCAGCTCTCCATGACGGGCCACACCTCGTGCACCCCGCAGGGCCTACTGGCGCAGTTTGCCATGGCAAGCAACTTCCTCATAGGTTGCCAGAGCGCCACTAACGCACTGATGGGCACCCATCTGGACTTGGGTATCAGGATCATGCCGTTTGTTTACTGGTATCTGGGCATGATGATGGAACTCTACATCATCTACGCGCTCATCCACCGCTTCCAGGGCCGCAAGGCTCGCCTGTGGGTCCCCATAGGTATCGTGGTCACAGGAATGGTGCTGCTGCTCTCATTTCCGCAGGGTAGCGCCGGTGCCGGCATCATGCGATGCAACGCCCCGGTGGGACTCATCCCCTTCGGGCTGGGACTGCTGGCAGGGCGATTTGGCAAGGCCCAGTGGCTCACCACACGCCGGGCCGCCTTGTTGCTGCCACTCAGCATAATAGCAATCGTAGCAGGCAGCTACAACTACTGGATGTGGAGCATCAACTACCTGTGGGGAACCGTCATGGTGGTGTGCTGCGGTGTGCTCATGCGCGGCATCACGCTGCGAGCCTTTGTCAAGGTGGGCGAAGTGTCGGCACTGGTCTACATCCTCCACCCCGTGATGCGCTGGCCCGTAATTCAAATTTCAGCCCGCTACTTCCCCCAGTGGACCTACAGCCAGCTCGCTGCCTACGTGCTGCTCACCGCCCTGGCAGTGATCCTCTACCGCCTGCTCAAGCTCGACCGCCTCTCATCACGCTTCATCGCAGGCAATAAAACCAAGTAATCCTCACCCACACACAACCGCCGCAAGGCTACCCAATACTATAGTTCCAAGGATGTTTTTTCGGTGTGGGCTCTGGAATTATATGCATTTCGTTTGCCATGCTACAAAAAATTATCTAATTTTGCTGAATTATAGCTTATTACTTATTTGGCAAATTTTGTCGGACAGGCGATTGGCTGTGTTTCTATGATAATAACATAACAAAACTAAACTAATATGACTTTCAATAGAATCCTTACATTCCTTTCTGTCGTGGGAATTATTTTAACCACATCGTGCGGGAATGGGTCTAACCAAGAAGTTCCTGGGGTTCTCCCTCAACTTTGCGCTGTGGGGCTTCATCTACGCAGTGGGTGCGGCGATGTTTGTGTGCATGGCACGCTTGCTCAAGGGGCGCGCCCTCAAGGCTGCCGATGCCGTGGGCAAGGTGTCGGCACTGATATTCGTGCTGCATCCGCTCACACGCTTCTTGACTAACACCATCGTGGTCTCGTTCATTCCTGACTGTTACAACACCATGGTGATAATCTATGTCATCCTCACAGCACTGGCAGTGTGGATTTACCGCAAGCTCAAAATCGACGCCACGGTCAACCGCCTCATCGCCGGCAAGAGCTGACCTGGCTGCATGTCAGAGAGCTCCCACAAGACGTTTACCAGGCTACATGACCACAAATCACTGCGTTCTTTTAAAAAAATTTGTTTTTGTGGCAATTAATTAGTACCTTTGTCACAACTATATACTTAACTGAAATTCAATGACAATGAAAAATATTGCATTCCTAGTCGCTGCCCTCATGGCAATCACTGCAGCCGCTCAAGACACCGGCATGTGGAAGTCACACCCCAAGTATATCGCTTCGGGGTCACAGAACCTCATCGACACTAAGGAATTTGTCTACTTCCAGTCATCTAACCATCTCTTTGGTTACAACAAGACTACCGGCGAAGTGGGTCCTAAGGACAAGGATAACGGCACATCTGACATGGTGGTTACACACATCTACCACAACTATGATGCCGACTACACGCTTGTGACCTACAACAACTCTAACATCGACGTGCTGCGCGCCGACGGTAGCGTGGTTAACATCCCCGACATCAAGGACGCAATATACAACGGCAAGAAAGGCATCAACAACGTCTCGTTTGCTAACGGCAAGATGTACATGGCCACTGAGTTCGGTCTGGTAATCGCCGACGACGCCACTCTGCAGGTGACCGACACTTACTACTACGGCAAGAGCCTCACGTCAGCAATACAGGTGGGCGACATCCTCTTTGCATCGTTTGAGGACGAACTCTACTACGACACCCGCAAGAACCATGACGACTTCTCGCAGTGGACTAACACGATGAGAACCGTGGTTGAGCCCCACTTCTATGCAGTGAACAGCAGCCGCTTCTTTATGGCTTGCAACGGTGAGCTCAACATGGTCGACATCGAGATGGAAGATCCCGAGACCCCCACCCTCAACGTGACCTTAGCGGCAAGCGGTGCTGCCAGCAGCATACAGCGCACTCCTCAGGGATTTGTGGCAGTATTCCCCACGGCAGGCTACAGCTACACCTTTGACGAGGACGGCAGCAATGCCACCAGGCAGACGGTCGAAAAAGGATATGTATCTTGCCACCCGTCTAGCGACGGCACTATCTGGGTCCTCGGCGCCAGCGGCTTGCACAAGATGGGCGAGACCAAGTATGTAACTCCTAACGGATGGGGCATTAGCCAGAACGCATTCTACAGCACCTACAACCCCGGCAACGGCAAGGTGTATGTAAACCGTGCTTGTGACAACGCCATCAATAAGCAATACAATCCCTCTAAGCCCGAGATTTGGAGTTATGACGGCAACCTGTGGTGCGACGTCACTCCCGTGGGCGCTCCCACCAACGACTATGCCAACTACTGGCTGGTGTTTGAACCCGGACAGACCTGCTCTTACTTCTACAGCACACGCAGCAAGAACATCGTGCATGTGGTCAACGACACAGTTAAGCAGATACACACCGCCTCTAACAGTCCGCTCACGCACATGAACGCACTGAGGATTGACAAAGACGGCAACCTGTGGGGCGTGCAGTCTTACAACAAAGTGACTACCAATCCATATGTAATAGCTCTGCCCAAGGACAAACTCAATGCTGCACCAGCCAAGGACAACTGGGTCACCCCCAACATTGACGGTAATAGAGGTACCAACAAGCGTGCATCACTGGCTATCGCCAAGGGATCTGATGTCAAGGTCTTTACTGCTGGCGACTACAACAATCCCATCATCATTTGGGACAACGGTGGTGACGTGCACAACCTCAATCCCCGTACAGCATCATTTAACAACCTGCCCGACACCGACGGTGCAACCATCGGCTGGCAGATGATGCGTTGCCTGGCTCCCGATACAATGGGTAATGTTTGGGCTTCAACCACATCGGGCATACTCTACTTTAACCCTGCCGAGGCATGGGATCCCGACTTCAAGGTACACCGCGTCAAGATCAAGAGCTCGACCAACGGCGAGAGTGACTACCTGCTCGACGGCGAGGACGTCTACTGCGTGGCAGTCGACAGCCTCAACCGCAAGTGGCTAGGTACAGCTACCCAGGGTGTTTACCTCATCAGCAGCGACAACAAGGAAATCCTGGCGCAGTTTGATGCATCTAACAGCGCACTGCCCTCTAACACAATCTACAGCATCTGCCCCAAGCCCAACACTAACTCTGTAATCTTCGTCACCAGCGAGGGTATCGCAGAGTACTTCTACGAGGCTCCCAAGGGCGAAGAGAGCTATGACAACATCTCAGTATTCCCCAACCCCGTCAAGCCCGACTTCACCGGTTATGTGACCATCAACGGACTCTTGAAGAACTCGATAGTAAAGATTACCGACCGCAAGGGCAACACCGTGGCACAGATACAGGCACAGGGCACATCAGTCAAGTGGGACGCATGCAACCCCGCTACCGGCGAGCGCCTCAAGACCGGCGTCTACAACGTCTATGCAGGCACTAGCGAGGAGACCATGAGCCAGCAGCCCTACACACGCATCCACATCATCAAGTAAAACAACGGCGGCGCCAACACAGGCGCACCCCAATAACACATAACGCGAGGGAGGAACGACACGGCTCCTCCCTCGCATTTTATCACGACACACGGCCGCAACAGCGGCATGCGGCAACACTGACACCTATGATCGAAATCAATTCCACCGAGTTCTTTGTGCTGGCTCTCACCGTGGCCATGGCACTCGTGGCTCTGCTGTTCGGGCAGCGCGACCCGGGACCATCCACCAGCATCATCACAGCTCTGGACCTCAACCCTTGCGTCACCACCGACGACGACCTCATCGTGCTCAAAGCACTCGATGACGGCGGCATACTGCTGCTGCGCAACGGCATACCCGTGTGCGAGGGCGACACCGTCAACATCGTCGCCACAGCCACGGGCAGCAAGCTCACCATTACCGAGAAATATGGCATCTCCACGCGCGCCGGACTGCAGGTCAAGGCCGACGGCACTGCCCTCATCGACCGCCTGCCACACGAGCGCTTCACAGTGCGCTACGACAGCGACACCACAGGCAAATGGGCACTCTTCACATTCTCCAACCGCCCAGGCAACACCGCCACAGCCCACCTCAAACTCTAACTTTCCCTAAGCCACAGTCTATACCCTCGCAAATAACGTGGGGCATCTAGACAGAAAAACACAAGGGCCTGGTTATTGGCACCTTGTGTTCTTTGTATATATCCTTTTTTTTAAGAAACCCTCGCAGGGCAAGGGCTTACTTGGTGATCTTGAGGACTAGGCGCAGGTTGTCGAGCTCGGCCTTGCCGATGCGTGACAGAGCGCTGGGACCCAACACGATGGGTGAATCCTGGCTGACCACTCTAGCCGACACGTTGGCGAGCTCAATGCCGCCAAAGGCTACCTTCTTGAGGTTTAAGGTCGCACCGCTTTTCACGTTGCCATACTCATCGACATCACGTGTGTTAGAGACATCCTTGTACTCGGCATACTCGTTCTTGAGCATAAACGAAGCCTCAACAACCGATATGGTCACGTTCTTGGCCGTGGGGTCAAAGGCTACCGACATGGGCAGGTCGTTGACCGTGCACTTGATCTTGTTGTAGCCGTTCTCCTTAGTGAACGGAATCTCAATGACTTCGGCCTCCTCCTGCACCTTGGGCTGCTCGGCCTCTGATACGCCATAGTGTGTGCGGTATTCCTTCATCAGGGCCTTGAACTCAGGGGTGCCTTGGATGTTTTTAAGCAGATAATCCGCCTCGTAGTAACTGATCATCACATTGTGCTCTTCCATAGCCTTGCGCAGGTGCGCGATGGTCTGGTCGTTGTTGCCCATGACTGCATAGAGATAAGCCGCATTTAACTGTGACGTACCGTCATGCACAGTATCGGTCTCGATTTCGTCGTTCACAATCTTAACTGCCTTGTCAGCATTGCCCTGCAGATAAACGGCAATAGCGTCTTCCTCGCCTTCCTGGGGCATCTCGTCGAGATACTTGCGAGCCCGAGCTTCGTCGCCCATCTCCTTGCACCACAGCGCACACAGGACGTATTTGTGCTTGTTGGTCTTATCCTGCTCTATAGCCTTGTCCATGAGATCGACAGCGGCGGCAAAGTCGCCCGTGTCGGCAACGTCAAAGGCCTTGAAGTAGTAAAGATCACCGTCGTCAGGAGTTTTCTCCAGGAGTTTGTCGAGGATAGCGATAGCCTCAAGGGGCTTGCCTGCGTGACGCAGCATCACGCTCTTGCGCACCATTTCCTTGGTGCATGTAGAGTCCTCGATGGCCTTGTCGATGCATGCAAGCGCCTGGGCATTGTTGCCCATGTTGTTGTAGGCTTCGGCCACATGACGCCACACCCATGCGGGTGCTCCGGCATCGATAGCCTTAATGTAATATTCGATAGCTTTGTTGAAGTCGGCTTTACTAGTGTACAGTTCACCTATATAGTAGGGCCACTTGTTAGCGGTGGGAGTCTGTGCCATCTGTATTTTAGCCTTGGCAAGGAGCAGACGCTCCAGCTCTGGCTTAGCGTTCAAATACAAATCCAGAGCATGATCGTTATTGTCAATCTTGATGGCAGTGATAATATCGTCGCTGGCCTTGTTCCAGTCGCCCATGGCAATATAGCACTCGGCGCGGTAAGGATAAGTCTCGGTGTATTTTTGCGACAGTTTCTCAGCCATATTGAGTTGCTCCACGGCATCGTTGTAGCGCTCCATCTGATAGTAGCTGCGCGCCACACCCACATAGGCCATGGGGTTGCCCTGTTCCACAGTCGTCAGTTCGCTATAAGTTTCCACAGCTTTCTCGTGGTCGCCTGTCTCAAAGTATATCTGTCCCAGGCGGTTATATGTGGGGCCGTCAGGATCCAACTTGATTGCCGCCTTGAGGTCTTCGATGGCGCTGATGGTGTCCTTTAACTCCAGGTGTATGGTCGCACGGTCACAGTAACTGCTCGACAAAAAACTCTTTTCCTTTTTGGGAATCTGCTTGATGGCTAAATTCACCTCCTCCAAAGCTTTGTCATACTGGTTTTCCTGGACATAGATGTGACCTAGCCAGGAGTGGGCATACCCATTCTTGGCATTCTGCTTAAGTTCCTTGGTGAAATAATCAATAGCCGCCTCGTTGTTGCCGGCACTTGATGCCTCGACACCCTTCTGATAGTTTTCGCTTTCCAAGTGTTTGTCCTTGCTGGCGGCCTGTATTGTACCGACGCAGCACATTGCGGCGATGAGTAATAATAACTTGTGTTTCATGTTTTTGCTTTGGAGAAATGTTGTTTTGTTAGATTAAAGTGCAAAGATACATTTTTTTTGCGAGAAACAACACTCCAAGCCTTTATTTTTTTCATGCCTCCTGTGGTTCCCAAAGTGGACCTAACATTTTTTAGGACTTATATCGGCTATGTCCGTGCCTCGATAGGAGAACATCTGAAAACACAAGCAACTTAATTACCGGCGACCATGGATTATGATGGTGTTTTAAACCCTCTATCGAGGAGAGACGCAAAATTTTTTGACATAGAAGGACAAAGGACCTAAATAATGTTTTGTCCTTCTATATCAAAAAAAACATATTAATTTCAATAAATTTCTTGAGAGGCTTATTGGCTGATGATGCCTATCACTGCGTTGATGTCGGTGATGTCGGTTGAGCCGTCGCCGTTGACGTCAGTGCCATCGCCGAGCCAAGCATCACCAGCGCCCAACATCATGTTTACCAGAGCATTGACGTCTACCACATCTACCACGCCGTCGCCATTAATGTCGCCGGCAACCTTGTTGATGGGGGTGTTAAGGTCCACCTCAAGAACGATCGACTTGAGGCCCGATGTGGGCGTGAACGAGTAGTTGTGGTTTTTGATATACACGGTGCGTGTAGTGCCGTTAGTGTAGGTGTAAGTGGCCTTCCATCCGTTGCCGCTGGTGTAAGCATGCAGGGTGCGGTCAAGGTAGTAATTACCTTTAAACTCAGCACGCGTGAGCGGGATGTTCTGCATCTTCACGGGCTGCCCGTTGGTAACGATATTCAAGGGAACTATATCGCCCAACTCAAAGTAGCTGGGGATAATCTTGTCGCGCAGATAGTCGCTGCGGTTCTCGCTCCACGTGATCAGGTTCTCGACCTGGCTCCTCCAGCTGCTGTAACCCAGGGGCTTGCCATAGGTCTGCAGGTGGTAGTAGTACTCGCTGTCGATGTCGTCCCTGATGCCCTCGATGTGGGCACGCACCTGGCTCTTGCGCAGGAAGTCGCCCAGATACACGGTGTAGCAGTCGATGATCTTCTCGCGGAACTCGGGGAACTGCCACAGCACCTGGAAAATCTTGACGCGTGCGGGGTTGTTGCCCTCGCCTGTGTCGTCCTCGTGACCGTTGACACGCAGCAAGAAGTTGAAGAATGTGCTGTTATAGCCGCTTGAGGCATAGAAGTCCATGTCTTTCATCACCATGCGCCACTTGCCGCCATCGGCAGCGGGACGCCACATCACCATGTTGTTGCCGGGCCAGTCGGTGTTAGTGACAAACGACTGTGCGACAACGGTCTTGGCAAAGTTGTCAAAGTCAACCACGGCATTCATCTGCTCATAGGTGGGCTTGCTGTTGACAAGAGTCATGAGGTCGTTGAACGAGTCCATAGTGCCTTCCTTCACCTCGGTGTAGTTCTCCACCATGTCGATGTCCTCGAGGCCGTCATAGTTTGACTCGATATTGTCCTCGTTGCTGCGCTCGCGCAGGTCATAGATGCCGGCATACTGGCCGTTGATGTAAGCCACCACCTCGGTGTTCTCCATATAGTCCAGGTTCTCGGCGTTGCGGCCAAACATGGTCTGGCCCGCCTGGTCGGCTATGCGGTTGCCGTTGAAGCAGTTACCACCGTTGCGCAGCACAAATGACTTAACCTCTTCCACGCCGGGCTTGGCCTCCCAGAAGGGGAAGGCGAAGCGCTTGTTGCCAAATCGCTTCTGGGTGTAGACAGCCAGCGACTTCTGCGGCATTACGCGGGTGTAGGCACCGTGCACGCGGCACTCGCCCATCTGGTTGATAACGGCGGGCTGTCCGGTGGCGTCAAAGTACTCGATGTTGATGGGGCGGCGCCAGTCGTTCTGATAGTTATTGCCGGCAAAGATGCCCATCCATTCGTCAGAAAAATACTTCTGGTCAGTGTTTATCGAGATCACAGGAAGATTGAGCGTGCGGGGATGGAAGATGTAAGACTCGGTCACGGCATTGGGCGACGCAGCCTCGCTCGAGATGAGCTTAGCGCGCACCACTGTGGTCGATGCAATGCGCATGCTGGTTTTTGTCGCCGTGCTGTTGCTCGATGTGGTGGGCTCGCTGCCGTCGGTGGTATAATACAGGCGTGTGTCGGCAGGCATAGTGAAATCGGTGGGCATCGAGAGGGTGAGGTAGATCGATGAGCCACCAACCTGCACTCGGCCCCTGCTGCTGAACACTGGGTCAGGAAGCACCTGAGTGATGACCTCGGGCTTGTTGGCCTCGCCCGGAGTGGCAGTCTTCATGAAGCCCCACTCGTTGCTGCCCTCGCTCACACGGCCATATGACACGTTGGGTCCCAGCATCTTCTTGTAGCTCAACTTGTCCACAATCTCGCCGCTGGGGTTAAACAGATACAGGGTACCCTTGCCCGAGTCGAGACGCAAGTCCACATGATAGCCGCTGGGGCCAGTCTTATCGGTATAAATCACAAAGTATGTGCCGGCACGGGCAACGGCTCCACCGCTGATGCGTGTGGCCTCCTCAAAGTTCTCGGTCTCGCCCAGACGGTAGCCTGCCATGCGGAAGTTAGTGGTGCCGTTATTATAGAGTTCAACCCACGAGTCGGGGAACTCGTTGTCGGCATAAAGTGACGAGATATTAGCCTGCATGATCTCGTTGATCTGCAGCTCGGCGTGTGCAGTCGCTGCACCTGTCGCCATCGCAAGTATGCAAAAAACAGCTTTGTAATTCATCGTTAGATTGTATTTTCAATACAAAAATAGAAATAAAATTTTTAAACAACGCGAAATGGCATAAAAATACCATTTTTTGCACCAATCTTTTATTTTTCACCCTCCGAGAGCCATTATCAAGCCTCAACAGGGGAGCTTCGGGACTCCATGGCCTCCTTTTTCAGGAGCCATGATCACAGTTTAGAGGCTGATGTATGAGGGGCTTGCACAACTTTTTTGCCAGCTTGATACAATTTATAATTATTTCTCACGTTATAATATTTAGGATAATACGCGTCGTGCACGCGCACACACGTGCGCACATCGCGAGATACTTAAAATGCAAAACAAAGACATTGACACATGATAAAGAAATTTCTATTTTTGCTCGTAGCCATGATGCCCGCGCTGGCTGGCGCCCAGTCAGTGGTGGACACTTGGAGAATCCATCCGTTTTATGCCGGCAACAAGCTGCAAAACTGCATTGACACCGGCGACCGCGTGTACTACCTGTCAAGCAACAGCCTGTACTGCTACTACAAGGACACGCAGGAAAACGAGTCGGTAAACAGGAGCAACTATCTGAGCGACATCACCGCCACAGGCATCTACTATGACGACAACCACAAGATACTCATGGTGGCCTATGACAACGGCAACATCGATGTGATAGACTCCGACGGCAAGACACGCAACATATCAGACATCAAGTTATCCCAGGTGGGCGACACCAAGGGCATCAACCACATCACCTTTGACGACAAGTATGCCTATGTGGCAACCACATTCGGTTATGTGGTCATCGACCCTGTCAAGCTCATCGTCAAGGAGTCTCGCGTCTACAGCAAAGACATCGCCTCGGTGGCCCGCGTGGGCAAGTGGATCGTGATATCAACCGGCAGCAGCCTCATGGTGGGCGACAGCAACACCTACCGTGAGACCATCACGCAGTACAAGGGTACAGGCATCTACCGCATGGACACTCAGTTCACCCCCATCGACGATAATCGCTTCTTCTTGGCCTCTCGCACTGGCCTGGAGATAATCACCCTGGACGACAACGGCAAAGCTACCGCTCAAAGCATCACCGACCAGAAGACCGTACAGGTGCTCAAGACCAAGGGCGGATATGTTGCCAGCTGTCCCCAGAGCAGCTGCTACATCACTACCGACGCCAATGGCGAGAACGCACAGCAGCACGAGGCTGACACCGGCGAGCTGGTGAGCATCGCATCAAGCGGCGACGGTGCCGCATGGGGTATCAACAAGAATGGACTGCACAAGGTGGGCGACAAGGACAATTACTACATGCCCAGCTCTATAGGCATTGAAACAAACGCATTTTACACCACTTACAACCCCCACGACAAGAAGATGTATGTGTCAAGCACCAGCGACAACGTGGTGCTCACTAATGCAAACCATGGTGCCAAGACTGAGATTTGGGCCTACGACGGCTACAACTGGGAAGACGTAACCCCCGAGAACGTGCCTCTCTACAACAACGGTGTAGACGATGAACAGGGCAGTTACAACCTGCTGATGCTACCGGGAGAGAACAACGAGTACCTGTTCAGCACCCGCTCGGCCGGACTGTGCCACGTCAAGGACGGCAAAATCGTCACCGTCTATAACAAGAGCAACATGCCCCTGCGCGACAAGCGCAAGACATCAATAGCCCTCGACAACAGCGGCAACCTAGTGACAGTGCAATCCTACAGATCAAGCGACTACCCCGAGGCAACACTTAAGAATCCTGTCATGACATTGCCCAAGGCCAAACTGGCCAACCCCACTACAGTGCAGGCAAGCGACTGGACATGCCCCACAGTGAACGGACTGGACCTCAAGGCTTTCAAGCGTTCATCGTTTGTTATCGCACCGGGCTCTAACGTCAAGGTCTACACCACCGGCGAGTATCAGCCTTCGGGACCCCTCTTGATATGGAACGACGGCAAAACGCCCACGGTCAAAATCTTCACTTACAACGAGCTCAAGGACCAGGACGGCGTCACCTTTGAGTGGCAATTCATCAGATGCCTCACAACCGACACCGACGGCTCGGTGTGGCTGGGATACAACAACGGTCTTGTGAAATTTGACCCCGCCGAGGCATTCAAGCCCGGCTTCCACGTCTACCGCTTCAAGGTGGCACGCAACGACGGCACCAACCTGGCCGACTATCTGCTCGACGGCATCGAGATCAACTGCATCACAGTGGACGGAGCCGGACGCAAGTGGATAGGCACTAACAACGCCGGACTATTCCTTGTCAAGGCCGACGGTACCGAGATCCTCAAGTCGTATAACACCGACAACAGCCCGCTGGTGTCTAACACCATCTATGACGTGTGCTGCAACCCCAACAACAACTCAGTGTTCATCACCACCAGCAAGGGCGTGATGGAATATTTCACTGACGTGATTCCCGCAAGCGACGACTACAGCACCATCCACGTCTACCCCAACCCCGTGCGCCCTGAGTATGGCACGCTCGTCACCATCGCCGGACTGATGGAGAAGTCTCTGGTCAAGATCCTGGACAGTGCAGGCAACGTGATCAAGCAGCTCAAGAGCGAGGGCGGACTGTGCACATGGGACTGCTGCAACGACGGCGGCGACCGCGTGAGCACCGGCGTCTACTATGTAGTGGCCTCTGAGCACGAGAGCGGCAACGGCAACAGCGCAGTCACCAAGTTTGTCGTGATCAAATAACAACGAAACAAAATCAGCTTCTTACATATGTTCAAAAAACTTCTCTTAGCAATTGCCGTGACAATGTCTATGCCCACTGCGGCTACGGCACAACAAGGAAACTGGAAGGTTCACCCCTTCTTTGTGGGTTCCAAGGTTCAAAACAACATCGACACCGGCAGCAAGGTCTACTACCTGGTGAGCAATAACCTGTACTGCTACAACAAGGCCACCGGCGTTGTCGAGTCGATTAACAACTCTAACAAGTTGAGCGACATCACCGTCACTAACATGTATTACAACAACGTGAAGAAGTATGTGCTGCTCACCTATGACAACTCTAACATCGACATCATCACCAGCGACGGACGCGTGGTGAACATCCCCGAGATAAAGGATGCGGTGATCACACAGACCAAGGCCATCGCGCACGTCACCTTTGACGACGCACATGCCTATCTGGCAACCGACTTTGGCTTTGTAGTCATCGACGACTCCAAGTTTGTGGTCAAGGAAAGCCACATCTACGGCGAGCCCATCACTACCGTGGCCCATGTGGGCGACAAGCTCGTGGTGGGACACCAGTCGGGCGTCAAGTATTGTGACTACAACGCTAACCGCGACAAGGCCTCAGCATTCCGCTCATCGAGCATCTGGCTCATCGACTGCAACGTCTATCCCATCGACGATACCCATTTCTTCATCAACTCCAAGGCCTCGTTTGACCTGTGTACCGTCAACGGCACCACTTTCACCCGCACTGTGATTACCCCTAACCGTGCAGTATCGGTGCAGCGCACTCCCACAGGCTTTGTGGCTAATTTCCCCGCCATCAACAACTATCTCACCACCGATGCCACCGGCGGCAACGCAACCATGCACAGCTGCAGCGGCGAGATGGTGACCAGCGACCCCGACGGCGACGGCACCATGTGGGCTGTTAACGCCAGCGGCCTGCACAAGCTGGGCGACGCCACACAGCACAAGCCCAACAGCATAGGCATCTCCACCACTGCTTACTGGGCTAAGTACAACCCCGGCGACGGCAAGATGTATGTGTCATCGACCACCGACAACGCCGTGCTCTCAAGTGCCAACAAGGGCGCTATTACTGAGATTTGGACCTATGACGGCAACACTTGGGAAAACGTCACTCCGGCCAACTTCCCCCTCTACGAGAACGGCAAGGCCGATTATCAGGGTAACTACCAGCTGCAGTTCCTGCCTGGCACAACTAACTCTTATGTAGTGACAAGTCGTGCTGCCGGCGTGGCTAAGATTGTTGACAAAGTGTGCACCGACAACTACTACTGGCTCTCAAAGGATAACCGCACTTATCCCCTCAACGACAAGTACAAGCCCGCATCGGTTCTCGACAACGAGGGCAACCTGTGGATTGCTCAGAGCTACAAGACATCTAACAAGGCCGTGGCTGTGCTCCCCAAGGAGAAACTCTATGGCGACACTAAGGTAAAGGACACTGACTGGTACACCCCCAACGTGCCCAACATGGAAGTGGGTGCCTTCAAGGCCAGCGACTTCGTTGTTTCTAAGGGCAGCGACATCAAGATCTACAGCTCAGGTGCTTATCAAAAACAGGTGGTGATGTGGGACAACAAGGGCGATATCACTAACCTCAACCCCGTGACCCGCTCGTTCACACAGTTCAAGACCACTGACGGCAAGGTGTTCTCATGGGACTACGCAATGTGTCTCTATGCCACCAGCAACGGTGACGTGTGGTTTGGCACTAACTCGGGCGTCGTGTCGTTTAATCCCGCCGAGGCATTCAGCGGTGACCTGCGCGTCAACCACATGAAGGTGCTCAGCGAGGACGGTGCCAGCGAGGAATACCTGCTCGACGGTATCCAAGTGAACTGCATCGTTGAGGACAGCCTGGGCCGCAAGCTCCTGGGTACTCGCTCTAACGGCTTCTATATCGTGAATGCCGACGGCAGCAAGATACTGGGCCACTTTGACACCAGCAACAGCCCCCTGCCCGACAACTGCATCTACAACATAGGCTACAGCCCCGTCACTAACTCGGCAATGGTAGTGACCATGAACGGCGTCATCGAGTACTTCCTCGACGTGACACCCTCGGCAAGCGACTACAGCAACGTGAGCATCTTCCCCAACCCCGTGCTGCCCAGCTACACAGGCTTTGTCACCGTGAGCAATCTCATGAACAACTCGTCAGTGCAGATCGTTGCTCCTGACGGCACAGTTGTCAAGGAAACCACCTGCAACGGCGGCACCATGACATGGGACTGCTGCGATGCTACTGGCGAACGTGTGGCTCCCGGTGCCTATACCGTCAATGCCGGCACCCAGCCCGGCAACCTCGCTCCCGTTGCCAAGTTTGTCATCCTCAAGTAAAAACCACGGGATGTGTCAAGCCCAAAGGCTGCGGCATCGTTGCCCATGACCCTTCTCCTTGACACATCCCACACAACCAGAAGCTGCATCACACGGCACCAGGCAATGGCGCCATGGCTAAGAAAGAAAAAAAGCACGCAGAGGACACGATACACGGTTGTCCTCTGCGTGCTATATTTATACCCCTTTTAAGTGAGGGTTACTTCTCGCGGAAGAAGAGGTTGACGGGCGTTCCAGTGAGATCCCAGCGCTCGCGTATCTGGTTCTCGAGATAACGCTTGTAGGGGTCACGTATCCACTGCGGCAGGTTGCAGAAGAAGATGAAGGTGGGCACCTTGGCTCCCTTGAGCATGGTGATATACTTGATCTTCACATACTTGCCCTTGGTTGCAGGGGGCGGACACGCCTCGATGACCTCATGCATCACGTTGTTGAGCTGTGATGTAGAGATGGTGCGCTTGCGGTTCTCGTTGACTGCAACAGCTGTCTCGAGCACCTTGTGGATGCGCTGCTTAGTGAGTGCCGAACCAAAGATGATGGGGAAGTCGGTAAACGGAGCAAAGCGCTCGCGTATGGTGGCCTCCATGTGCTTGATGGCCTCCTGCGACTTGTTCTCCACAAGGTCCCACTTGTTGACCAGCACGACGAGTCCCTTGCGGTTCTTCTCGATGATAGAGAAGATGTTCACGTCCTGGCTCTCGATGCCGCGTGTGGCGTCGATGAGCAGAATACACACGTCGCTATACTCGATAGAGCGTATAGAGCGCAGCACTGAGTAGTACTCGATGTCCTCGTTCACCTTATTCTTCTTGCGTATGCCGGCGGTATCCACCAGATAGAAGTCAAAGCCAAACTTGTTGTAGCGTGTGTGGATGCTGTCGCGGGTAGTACCGGCAATATCGGTAACGATGTTGCGTTGCTCGTCCATAAGCGAATTGATGAGCGAAGACTTGCCGGCGTTGGGGCGTCCCACGATGGCAAAGCGGGGCAGGTCGTCGGTGGGCTCGTCCAGGTCTTTGGCGGGCATGCGCTTCACCACCTCGTCGAGCAGATCACCGGTGCCGGTACCGGTCATTGCCGAGATAGAGAACGGGTCGCCCAGTCCCAACGAGTAAAACTCGGCCAGGGCATAGATGCTCTCGTTGTTGTCGTCCTTGTTGGCAACCACGATGGTGGGCTTGTTGCTGCGGCGCAGGATGGCAGCCACGCGGTCGTCGAGGTCAGTGACACCGTTCTTGATGTCGACCATAAACAAGATCACGTCGGCCTCGTCGATGGCCAGATGCACCTGCTTGTTGATTTCGCCCTCAAATATATCCTCACTGTTGACAACCCAACCGCCGGTGTCCACGATACTCATTTCCATACCGTTCCAGTCCATCTTGCCATACTGGCGGTCGCGGGTGGTGCCGCTGGTGTCGTTAACGATGGCGGCACGAGTTTGTGTGAGTCGGTTGAAAAGTGTTGACTTGCCCACATTGGGTCGGCCAACTATAGCTACTAATCGTCCCATTGTTATTTAGTTTTTTTCTAAGTTTTTTTATAGGTTTTATAAGCCATCTAGGCCATATAAGCCACA
>JAKSLZ010000063.1 GCA_024400935.1 Muribaculaceae bacterium
GAGCGGTCGCCGTTGGCTCCCTTATCGGAGCGCTTCGCTTTTCGGAGCGGTCGCCTATGGCTCCCTTATCGGAGCGCTTCGCTTTTCAGTTCTGTAGAGGCGCGTATGCGCCGTTCTGAAGAATGAGCTCCTATAGGAGCGAATGTTCTGAAGAGCGCAGCGTTCTGAAAAGGCACGCCAGTGCCGTTCTTAAAGGTGCGTTAGCACCGTTCTTATTTACCGTACATTTGTTCGTAATACTTCTGGTAGTCGCCGCTGGTGACGTTCTCTACCCAAGTGCGGTTGTCGAGGTTCCAGCGCACTGTCTTCTCGATGCCCACGCTGAACGGAGTCTCGGGATACCAACCAAGCTCGCGTGCAATCTTGCTGGGGTCGATGGCATAGCGCATGTCATGGCCAGGACGGTCAGTGACAAACTCGATAAGTCCTTCGTTGATATCCTCAGCTTTGCACGACAGCAGACGCTGATACTCAGGCTCCTCATGCATGATGCGTGCGATGATTGCAATCACCTGCTTCACGATGTTGATGTTGCTCTCCTCGTTAAAGCCGCCTATGTTGTAAACCTCGCCCAGGCGGCCCTCGCGCAGCACCATGTCAATGCCCTTGCAGTGGTCTTCTACATAGAGCCAGTCGCGCACATTCTCACCCTTGCCATACACTGGCAACTTCTTGCCTTGCAGGATGTTGTTGATGATGAGCGGAATGAGCTTCTCGGGGAAGTGATAGGGACCGTAGTTGTTGCTGCAGCGGGTGATGTTGATGGGCATGCCGTAGGTCTCGGCATATGCCATGGTGATGAGGTCAGCGCTGGTCTTTGAAGCCGAGTAGGGCGAACGCGGAGCAAGCGGAGTCTCCTCGGTGAAGTACTTCTCACCGAATGTCTTCATGTCCTTGCGACCTTCGACCACGCTCTTTATGTCGTCTGTTATCACAAGGTCATGAGCTTCGTCAAAGTCCTTGCTCAGCGAGCCATATACCTCGTCGGTAGAGATTTGCAGATATTTTTTACCCTCTTTATACACGTTGTGGCCTTGAGCGTCTTTGCCCACAAGCCATGCCTGGCGTGCGCAGTCGAGCATATTTTGTGTGCCCAGGATGTTTGTTTCAAGGAACAGCTTGGGGTTAGTGATGCTGCGGTCTACGTGGCTCTCGGCAGCAAAGTTGACGATATAGTCTACATCGTTGTCCTTGAGGATGCCTGCCACGAGGTCGCGGTCACCGATGTCACCGCGCACAAATGTCACGTTTTTGCACTTGAGTTCATCGTCAAGCGTAGCGAGGTTGCCAGCATAGGTAAGTACATCAAGCACAATGACTTTGATGTCATCTCCCCATTTGCCCAGGATATATTTTACATAGTTGGAGCCAATGAATCCTGCGGCTCCCGTTACAAGATAAGTCTTCATATCTGTGTCTATTGTTTATCAATCTACAAAGATAAGAAATTTTCAGTGAAAACCACCACGAAAACCAAAATCTTTTTACACTGAGTACACAAAAAAACGGTGCGAGTTAATTCGCACCGTGTAGTTTTTGGATAAGTGTAAAATTGGTTGTTAGTTCTTTCTGTCTTATTTCTTACACTTCTTGTCTGCTTTCTTGCAGTCAGCTTTCTTGCAGTCCTTCTTACTACCGCATTGCTTGTCCTTCTTGCATTGGTCAGCCTTCTTGCACTGGTCGGCTTTCTTACAGTCAGCCTTCTTGCATTCCTGTTGTCCACAGGCATTTTGTCCGCATTGCTGTCCGGGGCACTGTTGCTGACCGCACTGCTGTGCCTGCTGGCATTTGCCCTGTTGTTTCTGGCATTGCTCGGTCTTAGCCTTGTTGCACTCTTGTTTGGGGCAGTTGTTTTGTGCCACTGCGATGCATGCGCAGGCATAAATTGCCACGATGAACATAGTAACTAATTTCTTCATAGTTGTATATGTTTTTTTGATTATATGTGAAGGTGCTTAATGCGCCACTACGTTTTCTTATTCAGCCTCTTCTTGAGCAGCTTGTTCAGACTTTGCTGCTGCCTCGGGGAAGAGTTCCTTCATCTTGTCTTCAATGATTTTTTCGATGGCATGTCCGCCCAGCACTTTCTCGGCAGCCTCTTTATAGGCAGGGCTCTTCTGGGCAAAACCTTCCATGACTTTAAGCAGAGAGTCATCCTTCATAGTCTTGTCAAGTCCTTCAAATTCTTTGAGTTCCTTGACTTTGTCGATGTTTGCCTTGATATAGGTTAATAATGCCTGAGCATCTTTTTCTCCATTCTCACCTGTGAGGACGGGGATAGCTGTTGGGTCGGCAGGTGCTGCCTCATCTGTAGTGGTAGCAGTAGCAGAGGTTTCGGTGGCTTCTGACTGTTGGTCGGCGCTTGTAGTGCCAGAGCCCTCTGTGCTGTTGCCTGTGCATGCGCTCAGTGACAGAGCCGCTGCAAACATCAATAATATTTTCTTCATGATTGTTAGTTTATTTGTGCCGGTATCCGCCAGTATTGCCGGCATAAACATGTTGAAGTCTTGGCGGAACGACTTCGTTTTACTCTTGTGTGCGCAAATTTAATATAAAAGTTTAATATGTGCAATAGACTACCTTCAAAGCGACAATGAAAAATGTACTAATCCTGGAAAAACTGCTGGTCTGTAATAATGGCTGTTTCTTAATAATGATGGGGTAGGGATAAAAAAAACAGGGCCGCCTGTTGTGGCAGCCCTGTAATATTAGATACAATCTAGTAGATTAGTCTACGTTAAGGTTTACACGCTTCAGGTCAGTAGCAACGAGACCCTTGCTTGCCTTCTCGAGGAACTGAGCAACAGTTTCCTTGCTCTCGCTAGCCTCATAAACCTGCTCCATGAGCACGTTCTCCTGGAAGAACTTGCCGAGGCGGCCCTGTGCGATGTTCTGGATCATCTGCTCGGGCATGTTAGCCTCCTTAGCAGCAGCTGTGTCGGCCATGAGCTTCTTAGCTTCTTCAACCTGCTCCTCAGTCATGTAACCCTTCATGACAGCTTCCTTCTGGTGCTCCTCGGTAGCGCAGTAGTAAGCGTTGAAACCAGCCTTCTTGAGAGCGTTCTCAACAGCCTTCTTCACCATCTCAGCCTTAGTCTTGTCAACTGCAAGGCGGAGCTCCTCGTCGATAGTCTCCTGAGAGATCTGGTCGCGAGTAGCCTTGAGGGGCTTCATTGAAGCAACCTGCATAGCCACAGCCTTAGCAACCTCAGTGTCAACACCTTCCTGGTTGAAAGCTACAGCAGCTGCGAGCATACCGTTGAAGTGGTTGTAAACAACAGTGCAGGGAGCGCTGAGGCACTCATAAGCACCGAGTTCCATCTTCTCACCGGTGATACCGCTGAGTGCAGTGATAGCCTCGGGAACAACCTTACCGTCAACTGTAAGAGCGTTAACCTCGTCGAGGTTCTGAGCCTTAGCTGCGAGAGCAGCCTCGAGGATAGCCTTAGCAAGGGCAACGAACTTTTCGTTCTTAGCAACGAAGTCGGTTTCGCACTTCAGAGCTACGATAGCTGCGAAGTCACCAACTGACTTACCTACGGCGATACCCTGAGCAGCGTCACGGTCTTCGCGCTTAGCAGCGATAGCCTGGCCGCGCTTGCGGATAAGCTCCATAGCCTTTGTAATGTCGTTGTCGCTCTCGATAAGAGCCTTCTTGCAGTCGCTGAGACCTGCACCGGTCATGTCGCGCAGTTTCTTGATATCATTGATAGTTACTGCCATTGTAGTAGTTTTTTTATTGTTTAGATAGTTTTTTTATTAATATGTAGGTTTTCCAACGCTACTTAAGGGTGTACTATATTCCAGGTTTCGGATATACTTTACCACTTTTGTACATTTCCTCACTCTTATTAACTATATTAAGGATGGAATAGTACTAATGTGTACTTAATATAGCTTTATTGATAATTCTTATCTCGTAGCAGGTTTTTAATAACAATCATATGGTATATTTTTTCAGCTGCTACTCTTGAAATATACTATGTTGTTATTAATGATAAGAATTATTTGAATCCTAATACCATACCTAAACTTATTACATTGTAGTAGTTTTTTTATTGTTTAGATGGTTTTTTTTATTAATATTCAATGCCCAATTTTTAGGGTTGGGCATTGAATTGTTTTTGTTTTGTTAAGATGAGTCAATTACTCAGCAGCGGGAGCCTCTTCAGCCTTAGCCTCTTTCTTGATGCGTGCGCGGCGGGGCTTCTTCTCTGCGGGAGCTTCAGCTTCCTCGTCCTTGTTGTCTACCTTCTCAACCTTGCGCTCGTTGATGCCCTCGTTGATGGCGTCACATACGGTAGCCAGGATGATGTCGATTGACTTAGAAGCGTCGTCGTTAGCGGGGATCACGAAGTCTACGCTGTTGGGGTCGCTGTTAGTATCTACGATACCAAATACGGGGATACCCAGGCGGTTAGCCTCAGCTACTGCGATGTGCTCCTTCATAACGTCAACTACGAAGATTGCGCTGGGGAGGCGGTTGAGGTCAGCGATGCTGCCGAGGTTCTTCTCAAGCTTAGCGCGCTGGCGAGTAACCTGCAGTTTCTCGCGCTTTGACATGTTGTCAAATGTACCGTCTTTTTCCATCTTGTCGATAGCAGCCATCTTCTTAACAGCCTTGCGGATAGTTGCGAAGTTAGTGAGCATACCACCGGGCCAACGCTCAATCACAAACGGCATGCCAACCGATGTTGCACGGTCAGCGACAACTTGCTTAGCCTGCTTCTTTGTAGCAACGAAGAGAACTTTCTTACCGCTCTTAGCGATTTCCTTCAGTGCGTTAGCGGCAGCTTCAAGCTTGGCCTGTGTTTTATATAAGTCGATGATGTGGATACCATTGCGCTCCATGAAGATGTAGGGAGCCATTGCGGGGTTCCATTTGCGTTTGAGGTGACCGAAGTGGCAGGTAGCCTCGAGTAATTGGTCAAAACTAGGTGTTTGCATTTTAATTTTCTTTTGTTTGTTTACATTCAACTTAAATCAATCGCTCGGTAGCCACCGCAGTTCCCAGTGTGAGTCCGGGCGATTTGGATACTAAACTCTTTTATGCCCTTAAGCCGTGTGGCTGTTGCGGGCGTGTAGAGCAAGTGTAAAGTCGAGGTTGTATATATAATGTATATAACTCGATTAACGCTTGCTGAACTGGAATCTCTTGCGAGCCTTGGGCTGACCGGGTTTCTTGCGCTCTACGGCACGAGGGTCGCGAGTCATGAAGCCTTCCTTGCGCAGTGCGCTCTTGTCCTCGGGGTTGATCTTCACGAGTGCGCGAGCGATTGCAAGACGAAGAGCCTCGGCCTGTCCTTTGTAACCGCCACCCTTCAGGTTAACGGTGATGTCATACTTTTCAACTGCATCCACAGTGTTGAGCGGCTGCTTAACGATGAATTGGAGGATGGAGTCGGGGAAGTACTCAGTGAGCGAACGCTTGTTAACTTTGATTTCGCCGTTACCCTCGTTGAAATATACGCGAGCGATTGCTGCTTTACGGCGACCTACTGCATTAATTCTTTCCATTCTTCCTTAATTATTTCAGTTTGTTGATGTCAATTGCTTTGGGGTTCTGTGCCTCGTGGGGATGAGAATCACCATTGTAGATGTGCACGTTCTTGAGGAGCTGAGCGCCCAGACGGTTCTTGGGAAGCATACCCTTGATTACCTGGAGGTAGAGGGGGTGCATACCGGGCTTGATGCCCTTGCGATAAGACTTCTGGAGCAGGATAGCGGGAGTAGAGAAACGCTGACCACCGGGATAACCAGTGTAGCGCACATACTGACGCTCGTTCCACTTCTTGCCAGTGAGAACGCACTTCTCTGCATTGATAATGATTACATTGTCACCACAATCTACGTGGGGAGTGAAATTGGGTTTGTACTTACCGCGAAGGATTTTGGCAACCTTTGCGCACATACGACCCAGTACCTGATCGGTAGCATCAACAACTACCCATTCTTTGTTTACTGTTCCGGCGTTTGCCGAGATGGTTTTGTAACTTAAAGTATCCACTTTTAAATTCCTGATTAATAATTAACTAAAGTGACTTGCTGACACACAAATAAGCACGGCCAAATGCTCGCTTGTGCCGTCTAGTCGATATTGTTTTGGATATAATCGGTCCACAAAAGTACTAAAAATCTTTGACTTAGCAAAACCTCTGCGCTTCGCGACAAGCCATAAAACTAAAACTTTAAGAATCTTTAACGTTTGCCCTCCGCATCGGTAGCTATACACCAATGGGTTCCAATGGGCAAAACCAGGCTTAAAACTTACAGAAATTTAAAGAAATTAAAATTAAAATTCGTGTCTTTTATGTTCTTTTAGTCTGAATAAGAATACGAAGTAAAAAAATTTCTTCAAATTTCTTTTAATTTCTGTTAGTTAGAGCGAGATTTGCACGAGATAGTCCTATTGCTGTATAGTTACTCCACATCGGTAGCTATACATCGGTGTTTTTGCGGAGTCCTTACCCTTTCCTTGCCAAAATCTTTCTCTCGCACAAAGTGTAATGCACAGAGAATGAAATAGTGTTGGGGCTAAGAGAGGCTGGAAGCCGAGACGCAGAGCCTTGGTTCTGCACATAACCCTGTCCTAAGTGAGCGCAAGCGAAGGCAGGGCAGGGGTCACGATACACTAAGCTGCGGTTGAAGACCGCTACCTCGAAACGCACAAGGTGGCGGTTTTCAACCGCGATTTTGTCTTACTATCCCCCCGCCGGCAGTCGTTTCACTCCTTTCGGTGGGGGTTATGTGCCCAAAGCTTGGCTTTGTGCGTCTTGGCTTTCAGCCTCTTTTGTGTTCACTGGTCTTGACGTGCCACTAAACATCTGCTTGTTGAAATCAAGTTCTGCATTGCAAAATGGGTGTGTTGGTATATGCGTATTATTTATTAATGTGTATTTGTTATTTTGCTTGATTTGTAGTATCTTTGCATTTTAAAGAGATAATGAGGTCATATGAGCAAGTTCGAAATACCGTTTATTAATGCCTGTATAAAAGAATTTGGCAATCGTTATGCAATCTCCCGAGAGGCTGTATATAAATGATTAGAATTATGATTAAGAAGGTAGTTGTGCTGATGGTGTTGATGGTGGCCGGAGTGCTGGCCAGCAGTGCTGCTTCGCATCTGTATCGAGGCAACAGCACTTACTCGAGTGACATCCTTTACACCTGGGACGGCACTCACGTTTATCGTGGCAACAGTACTTATTCCAGCGACATCCTCTACACTTGGGATGGCCGCTATGTGTATAACGGAAACAACACTTACTCGAGCAATGTGCTCTACACCTGGGACGGCAAGTACATCTATCAGGGCCGCAGCACTTACTCAAGCAATGTGATTCTCACATGGGATGGCGAGTATGTCTATGAGGGACGTACCACTTACTCCAGCGAGACGATGCTCACCATCAAGAACCGCCACATCTATCAGGGTCGCAGCACTTACAGCAGCAACATCCTGTGCACTTACAGTGGCATCATTCCGGTGCCCATCCTGCTGGTCATGTTGGGATCGGCGTTATAACAGTAGAAATATAGAATTATTGACTGCATATTATGAAGATAGGAATTATCGTGGCAATGGGCAAAGAGCTTGAGCTGCTCAAACCCATGCTGGAAAACAGAAGCGAACAGGTGGTTGACGGACTCACTTTTCTTGTGGGAAATGTGGGTGAACACGAGGTTGTGGCCATGCAGTGCGGCATAGGCAAGGTTAATGCCGCCATAGGCACGGTGACGATGATCAACCATTTTGCGCCTGAGGCTATTATCAACAGCGGTGTAGCCGGCGGTGCCGACAAGACCGTGAACGTGATGGATGTGGTGGTGGGTGCCCGTGTGGCCTATCACGACGTGTATTGTGGCCCCGAATGTGAGATGGGCCGCGTGCAGGGACTGCCTCTCTACTACGAGGGCGCGCCCGTGTTTCTCAACAAGATCAAAGAGCATGAGGGCGTCAAGGTGGGCCTGATATGCTCGGGCGACCGTTTCATCGACAAGATGAGCGAGGTGGAGGCCATCAAGGGCAATTTCCCCGATGCGCTGGCCGTGGACATGGAGAGCGGCTCTATAGCCCAGGTGTGCTGTGTGCGCAGGGTTCCGTTCCTGAGCATGCGCGTCATCAGCGACTCGCCGGGTGCAAGCCACAACAACACTCTGCAGTATGAGAACTTCTGGGAGGCTGCACCGCAGCAAACTTTCCAGATGCTCCACAACCTGTTGCTTGCGGCAAAGTAACCCCATTGCTAGCCGACGGTTAGCATTATCGTTTACGTTTTTTTGATAAAAAATAAAATTATGGAAAAGATTGCAAGTTTTACTATCAACCACATCAAGCTGTTGCGTGGCATCTATGTTTCACGCAAGGATTATCTTGACGGAGGAGATGTGGTGACTACATTTGACATACGCATGAAGGAGCCTAATCGCGAGCCCGCGGTGAGCCAGAGCGCCCTTCACACCATTGAGCACCTTGCCGCAACCTATCTGCGCAACCATGCAGAGTGGGGCAGCCGCATCATCTACTGGGGACCCATGGGATGCTGCACCGGCAACTACTTGCTGGTAAAGGGTGACCTCACCTCGCAGGATATCGTGCCGCTGGTCAAGGAGACTTTTGAGTTTATCGAGAACTTTGAGGGCGACATCCCCGGGGCCACTGCCCGCGACTGCGGCAACTATATGCTCATGAACCTGCCCATGGCCAAGTGGGAGGCGCGCAAGTATCTGGTTGAAGTGCTCAGCAACCTCAAGCCCGAAAACCTCAACTATCCAGAGTGATGAAGAGAGTGATTTACCTGATGCTGTTGCTGCCTGTGGTGGCAATGGCAGTGGTGTCGTGCAACAGTGACATCAAGCCTAAGCGCCCCATTGTTGACCTCAACGGAGTGCTGTTTGTAGACGGTGGCAGTTATGACACCATCCCCACCATGTTCTCTCATGAGCAGTTGCAAGACGCGCTTGTGGGGTCGTACTGGGAGTTCAGCTACTCGTTTTTCTACGATGACTACAAGATAGGGCACAAGGGAGAGGACGTGTATTTCTCGAGGTTCAAATATGACTACAAGAGTGACGGCACAGCCGTGGCTACTGACTTGAAGGACGGCAAGCAGTACCATTACACCTATACTGTGAACGCCCGCACGGTGACGCTCAAGGGGGCTACTGGCACGTTCTCTTTTGGCGTTAAGGGCATGGACGACAGACACATGATATGCGACGAGTCGCTGGCGGGGCAGAGTGCTGCCGATTATGATCCGGCTACGCTGACGCGCCGCATGGTGTTCTTATCTCGCAAGAAGTGAGATAGCGCCTCACTCGAAATGTACAGGGGCGTCATTCCTGCATCATTGCCCGTGACCGGGCAAAGGACATTTTGCAATATCCCCTCTTCTCGCATGCACAAAGCGATAAATCAGGAAAATAAAAAACAGCGTGTTTATCTGTACCGAAACAGTAAACACGCTGTTGTTTTGTTAGGTGAGGGTGTGTCATAATGCATTTTTGCTGGATAACAATGCTTTTGCCCTTACAGGGCGAATTGATGTTTTCTCTTGTTACCCAGGGTGTTGCCCTGGGCTGGTAGCGACTTTGCGCTTACAGCGCGCCGCAGATTCTTTCGTTATGACACAACCTCTTATGGGAAAGGGAGATTACTTGAGCAGGTTGCCAAGCTTCTCAGCGGCCTTATCGGCAGCCTTGTCAGCAGCCTTCTCGGCAGCCTCGTTGAGTTTGTCCTTAGCTTTGTCCTTCACTTCGTCATATTTTTCTTTAGCTTTGTCTAATTTTTCTTTGCCCTTCTGGATTTGCTCCTCGTGGTTGTCCATGAACTCCTGTGCTTTCTCAGCAGCCTTGTCGAGTTTTTCACCACCGGCTTCCATAGCAGCGTCTTTGAGTTCGCTAGCAGCGCCCATCACCTCTTCCAGGCCCACGGGAACTTTGCTTGTAACTTTTTCGATAACAGATGTCACAGTGGGAGCAACCTTTTTGAGTTTAGCCTTGTTGGTCTCAATTACTTGTTTAACTTTCTCATAGAGAGCCTTTGCGCCCTCAGTGTCGCCATTAGCGATGAGCTCGTCGATCTTGCTCTGAGAGTCATTGATGACGGTTTCTACGTTAGAGGCATCTTCGCTTGCGATAGCCTCGTCGAGTTTGCTTTCAAAGTTGTCAACAGTAACAGCCTCGGCCTCAACAGTGGTGTTGAGAGTGTCGGTAGACATTTCAATACTTGTTTCGCTGGCACTTTCTACTTGGCTTTCTTCGTTGTTACCACCGCAAGATGTGAGACAGAGAGCGGCGGCTGCAGCCATCATGAAAAACACTTTTTTCATAGGTCTAATAGTTTTAATGGTTAATAAAAAATGTATTTGCAAATATAGCTTAAATTTTTGTTGTGGCAAAGAATGAGACTTTAAAACTGTTTTTGGGAGGGCGATTTTAGGAGAAATGAACCTATAGTTACTGATTTTTGGGGGTCGAACGACATGCCACCTTTAGGGGCGCTTTGCCTCTGTGTGGGCGAGTTGTAAGTGTTCAAGCAGTCGGTTTAGTTTGTGTGCTGTGCTTTTTGGCATGGAATTTGCAATACAGATTGTGTATTAACTTTAAATTGGAAAGAATATGTATTTGGTTTTATTTATAGTTGTGGGCCTGATGAGCTATTTTGTTCAGCGCAACCTGTCAAAGAAGTTTGAGAGATATTCGCGTTGCCCCATGCGCAATGGCATGACCGGCAGTGATGTGGCTCAACGCATGCTTAGTGATAACGGCATCAGAGCGACCATTCGCCCCGTGAGCGGCACGCTCACTGACTTCTTTAACCCTGCCGACATGAGTGTCAACCTCAGTGAGGCTGTCTATGGTTCAAACAGCATAGCTGCCGCTGCTGTCGCAGCCCATGAGTGTGGACACGCTGTGCAGCACCAGACCCGTTACAGCATGCTTGTGCTGCGCACCAAGCTTGTGCCAGCAGTGTCGTTTGCTTCAAAGTGGGTGTCATGGGTATTGCTTGGTGGAATATTGCTCATCGAGTCGTTTCCTCAACTCCTTGCCATTGGTATCGGACTGTTTGCCATCACTACGCTGTTCAGTTTCGTGACGTTGCCGGTTGAGATTGATGCCAGCCGCCGTGCCATCAAGTGGCTCGAGGCATCGGGTATCACACAGGGCGAGGACACCGAGGCTGCTAAGGACGCACTGCACGCCGCTGCCTATACCTATGTGGCAGCAGCACTCGGCTCACTTGCAACCCTCATATACTACGTGTTCATGCTGCTGGGACGCCGCGACTGATCACTGCGCTTTAAGAACGCCTGCCTGGCAGGCTATAAGGACGCTGCGCTTTAAGAACGGACTTCGTCCTATAAGACATTAAGACGGGTCTCCCGCGACATCACAGTTGCGGGAGGCCTTTTTGCAGGCCTTCATGACTGGCTACCGTATTTCATCCTCATGGGATGGTCACACATCACACCTTGTGTATTGCACTATAGTACAGAGTGCTAGGGTGTAACCTGACTGTGACCTTTGTTACTGACCAATTCCCGTTTACTCGATATATAGGTCACCCCCAAAAAACACACCATACGACGCTGTGGTACAACGTGCTATAGTATGTGTGACGTGTGACCTGTATATTTTTTTCAGTTAAAGACCAGATAAAAAAGAACCGGCTCTTTTGTCTAGTTTTGTAATGTCTCTACGACGTTTTCCGCTGGCAGCAATAAACCATGAAAAACCATCTACGCAACCACCGACTTCGTTAGCAAATGACAGGGTTTGTAAATCGTTAATTTTTGTAATTATTTTCTGTTCTTTGGTTTGTTTTTCGTATCTTTGTATTTGGTATTTAGGTGATTATGGTCTGTTTTTACAATAAGTAGAATCTTATCGGTTGGAGAAATTCCTCTTACTCAATCACTGTTTATACTTGTGAAAGTACAATAATTTACAATTTAATATTTACATTTCATGAAGAGAAAAAGTTTCAAGCTATTTGCTTCTCTGGCTTTGACTCTCGCCGTTTGCTTGGCAGCAAGTGCTATAGGTACGACGAGCAATGTGAAAGCTCAATTGAAGTTCAGAGGTGCACACAGTGTTCGCACCGAGCAGAGTAGTCAACTCAAGTCGGCAAACCATCAGGTTTCTGCGCCACTTTCAGCCGCAAAGAAAGTGTCACGAGTTGCCCCCAAAGATGTAGCGTTCCCCAACCTTATCGGTTCGGTTGTTCAAAGCGAACAGGGACTTAACGTCGGTATGTATTCAATTACACCCAATGGACTTACTCCCATCAAGACCAACTATCAGATGAATGCCGCTAATGGTGGTGCTGCTCTCGACGGTCAGTACATCTGTTGCTTTATGGATCAGTACATGGGCGAGGTATATGGCGCTTACTACCGTGTGTATGACATGAGTAACTGGACGCTGCTTAAGCAGAACTTCAATGCTGACTTTAACCTGATGTCAGAGTGTATGACATCTGATGGTAGCGACATCTATGGTTGCTTCTACAAGAACGACCTCAGTGGCTATGAGCTGGGTACAATGACACTCACTCCCAATCCTCAGCGCACAGGTACCATCTGCTCGCTTTCAAAGCCTTATATTGCTCTGGCTTGCGATGCTCAGAACCTCTATGGTTTGTATGGCGACGGTAAGCTCGTGCAAATCAGCAAGCAAACAGGTGCTGAGACCGAGTTGGCTCAAACAGGTATTGTTTCTAACTACCTGTCATCGGCAGCTTTCGACAGCAAGACAAAGACTCTGTACTATGCTAACTGTACCGATACAGAGACAGGTCTCTACAGCATTGATTTCAATAACAACTATGCAGTGGCTAAGGTGTGTGACCTCAAGGGTGAGGTGTGTGGCATGCATCTTATCGCTCCTCTTGCCGAGGACGCTGCTCCTGCTGCAGTGACCGACTTCAAGGCCGTATTTGGCGCTAACGGTTCACTGAGCGGTACTGCTACATTCACCATGCCCACCAAGACATTTGCTGGCGAGGAGCTCACTGGCGAACTCGACTACAAGGTTGTAGCTTCAGGTGCTGAGTATGCTACTGGCAAGGCTAACGCTGGTGCATCAGTAACTGTTCTTGTTGAGGTTGCTAAGGCTGGCAAGTATAAATTCACAGTAGTTACCACTAATGCAGTGGGTGATTCTCCTGCAAGCAACGCTGCTACACTGTGGGTTGGCCCCGATGAGCCTTATGCTCCCGGTTACGTTGACATCGCTTATGCCGATGGTAAGTTCAACGTTTCATGGCCTGCAGTAAAGACTTCTAAGAATAAAGGTTACTTTGATGCAAGTCAGGTTACTTACACAGTGACTCGCTACATCAACAATGTTAAGGACGCTGTTGTTGCCGAGGGTATCTCTGCAACATCTTTCGATGACGAGGTTGCTGAGCCCGAGGCTCTGTCAATCTATACCTATGAAGTGGTTGCTTCGTTTGCGGGCACTGCTTCAGAGGCTACTAGGTCAAATGCTGTAACACTGGGTAACATCGTTCCTCCTTACAAAAACGAGTTTAATGTGGCTGCCGACATGGAGGCGTTCACCATCACAGGCAATGGCGCTCAGTGGTATTACGCCGATGCTGGCGAGGCTGTTTCGGGCTACGACATGTGGAACGACATGGACACTTGGATGATTACCAAGGCTGTGAAGCTTGAGGCTGGCAAGGCTTATTCGTTCTCGGTTGACGTTCACGGCGAGGATTATTACACTGACATCTTTGAGGTGAAGATGGGTACCGGCAACACTGCCGAGGCTATGACAACTCAACTCGTTGAGCCGACTACACTCACCGATGCTATTTATAGAGCTTATCGTAGCGAAATCAAGGTTGAGACTACTGGCGTTTACTACATTGGTGTCCACTGTCTCTCAGCTAAGAACATGGGTGGTGTTCACGTAGATAACTTCACAATTGGTGCTCCCGTTACAACTGCAGCTCCCGGTGCTGTTGAGAACGTTAAGTTCACTGCACAGTACGATGGCTCTACTGCTATTGACGTAAGCTTCAATGCTCCCACCAAGACTATCGCTGGCGATGCTCTGACTTCACTCACTAAGGTGGAAGTATTCCGCGATGGTAACCTTGTCAAGACATTCGACGGTATCCAGCCCGGTGCTGCTTGCTCATTCAAGGACGACTGCGAAAACACCGTGGGTACTTATCACTACGTTATCGTTGCTACGAACAACGATGGCGCAGGTATGCCTTACGAGGCCGATGCTTATGCTGGTCTCAAGCTGCCCGCTGCTCCTCAGGTATGTAACGTGGTTGAGAGTAAGGACGTATTCGGCCAGGTAACTGTATCTTGGACTCCTCTCAACACCGACGTTGATGGTGACCCCATCGATCCTAGCTTGATTACTTATACCGTACTTGATGTGGACCAGAATATTATTGCTGAAGGCCTCACTGCCGAAGATGCTAAGGGTTGGAAGACCAACGTTGACGTATATGAGGGCGAACAGAAGTGGGCTATCTACTACATCTTTGCAAAGAACCGCATCGGTCTGAGCCCTACAAACGGCTGGACACAGATGATTCCCGTGGGTACTGCTTATACCGTTCCTTTCCGCGAGTCGGCTCCCGAGGCTAACCTCAACACCATCTGGATGAAGGAAGGCGAAGGCTTCTGGATGACTGCGCAGTCATGCTACCAACCCGTGTGCATGCCTCAGGACAATGACGGTGGTATGTTCTACATGGAGCCCTTCCTGGCTAAGGATAACAACTTGTTCCTCTCTGGTAAGATTCAACTTACCGAGAGCGACAATCTGGCTCTCTCATTCTACTATTGCGGCTCAGCCGAGGACATCTTCGACCTCAAGCCCGTTGTTAGAATTCCCAGTGGCGAGACTTACTACATAGGCGAGCCCATCCACGCTAACTCGGTGGGTACAGGCTGGCAGCGCGTATTCGTTTCACTTGCCGACTTCAAGGGACAAGTTGTTCAAGTGGGTCTGAACGTAAACAACCGCTCTAAGCAAGAATACTTCCTCATGGACAACGTAGAGGTTCGCGAGTTTGCCGAGAAGGATGTTGCTGTAATTGACTTCGTTGCTCCCACAACAGTTGCTGCTGGTGGCAATGCTAAGATGAATGCTGTGGTTACCAACCAAGGCTCAAAGGTTGCCGAGAATGTAGCCGTTGAACTCTATGCTGGTGACGAAGTGATTGAGACTGTAAATGTAGAGTCAATCGCAGTAGGCGAGAACAAGAAGGTAGAATTCAATGTACACGTAGATGTTCAGGCCGAGGGTCGCATTAGCTATAAGGTTAAGGCTGTATATGATGGCGATGCAGTTACAGAGAACAACACATCGGCAGTTAAGACTGTTGAGGTTGTTCCTTCTACACTCCCCACCGTTACAATCGAGGGCGAGACCGATGGTAGCACTGTAACTCTCACATGGGATGCTCCCAAGAGCGAAGGTCAGGAAGAAACCGTTACCGAGGACTTCGAGAAGTGTGAGTCATTTGCTATAGGTAAGGCTGGTGACTTCACATTCTATGACCTGGATGGTTCTATCACATTCGGCCTCGACGAGGGTACATTCCCCGGCTCAGGTTCAGCAATGTCTTACATCGTATTCGACTCTGAGCAACAGTCGGCTGTTCCTGCACACAGCGGTAACAAGTGTCTCGCTTCGTTTGCTTCGACAGCTACTGCTAATGACGACTGGGTAATCACACCCCAACTCAGTGGCAAGGCACAGACTATCAGCTTCTGGTGCCGTTCATTCAAGACTCGCTTCGGTTACGACCAGTTTGAGGTATTAGTTTCAAGCACTGGTACTGAAGTTAGCGACTTTACTCGTCTGGGCGACGTTAGAGCTGCAACTGGTGTATATGCTAAGGAAGTGGTTAACGTGCCCGAGGGAACTAAGTACGTCGCAATTCGCTGCATCTCATTACAGCTCGATGCATTCCTTATTGATGACATTACCTTCACTAAGGGTGCTCCCGCTTACGAGGTTCTCGGTTACAACATCTACCGCAACGGCGAGAAGATCAACGACGAGCTTGTAACCAGCACACAATATGTTGATGAGGTTATGGGCCGTGCTGCTGGCTATGAGTACAATGTTACCGCAGTTTATGCCGAGGGTGAGTCTGCATTCTCTAACACTTATGTTATGGAAACCCCGACAGGCATCAACGCTGTTAAGGTTGGTACAAACGGTGTTAGCAAGACCATCAAGAATGGTCAAGTTATCATCATCAAGGGCGACAAGAAGTTCAACATCCTTGGCCAACCCGTGAAGTAATTAAGAACGCTCGCTAGCGAGCTATGACACCGGCACTAA